>NZ_JAELVH010000387.1 GCF_019399235.1 Streptomyces poriferorum
CCCCCGAGGACGGCAGGCCCGTCCCCGCCCCGGTCCTCACGGTCCAAGGCCTCACCAGGAAGGGCGAGTTCGACCCCGTCGACCTGGAGCTGAGGCCTGGCGAGATCGTGGGCCTCGCCGGACTCGTCGGCTCTGGGCGATCCGAGATCCTGGAGACCATCTACGGCGCCCGCAAGGCCACCGCCGGAAGGGTCACGGTCGCGGGCAGGCCACTGCGGTCCGGCAGCGTACGCGCCGCCGTCGCCGCCGGTATCGGCCTCGCCCCCGAGGAACGCAAGGCGCAGGCCCTGCTGATGCTCGAATCCGTCACCCGCAATGTCTCGGTCTCCTCCATGTCCCGCTTCTCCAGGGCCGGCTGGGTCGACCGGGGAGCCGAACGCGAGGCGGCTCGCGCCGCCACCCGCGAACTCTCCCTGCGCCCCGACAACCCGGACACCCCCGTCCGCACCCTCTCCGGCGGCAACCAGCAGAAAGCGGTCCTCGCCCGCTGGCTGCTGCGCGGCTGCCGGGTGCTGCTGCTCGACGAACCGACCCGCGGAGTGGACGTCGGCGCCCGCGCCGAGCTCTACGCCGTGATCCGCCGGCTGGCCGACGAAGGCCTCGCCGTTCTGCTCGTCTCCAGCGAAGTGCCCGAAGTCCTGGGCCTCGCCGACCGGGTGCTGGTCCTCCGTGAAGGGCGCGTCGTCCATACGGCGGACGCCGGGGAACTCGACGAGCACCGCGTACTCGACCTCGTGATGGAAGGGAGCCCGACGTCATGACGCAGCCCGTCTCCTCGGCGCAGCAGAGCGGGCCGGACAAGGCCGCCGTGCCCGTGTCCGTCCCCGCGTCCCCGAAGAAGGACCGGCCCCCGCGTGCCTTCGGGCTGCGCGCGGACGTCCGCAACCTCTCCCTGCTCGGCGTCCTCGCCGCGCTCGTGGTGGTCGGCGGCATCACCGAACCCGACTCCTTCCTGGACACCGGGAACCTCCAGCTCATCCTGACCCAGGCGTCCGTCATCGGTGTCGTCACCGTCGGCATGACCTTCGTCATCATCGGCGGCGGCATCGACCTGTCCGTCGGTGCCATGGTCGCCCTCGCCTCCGTCTGGGCGACGACGCTCGCCACCCAGGACTTCGGCTTCGCGGGCATCCTCTTCACCGCCGTCCTGGTCGGCCTCGGTGCCGGACTCGTCAACGGTGTGCTGATCGCGTACGGCAGGCTGGTGCCGTTCATCGCGACGCTGGCGATGCTCGCTTCCGCCCGCGGTCTGGCCCTGAACATCACGGACGGCAAGACGCAGATCGTCACCGTCAAGTCGGTCCTCGACCTGGGACTGCCGAACGCGTACGTCCTCGGCATCCCGCCGCTGGTCATGATGTTCGCCGTGGTCACCGTCGTCGGCTGGCTGGTGCTGAACCGTACGACCTTCGGCCGGCGCACGGTCGCTGTCGGCGGCAACGCGGAAGCGGCCCGGCTGGCCGGGATCGACGTACGCCGCCAGCGGCTGTACCTCTACCTGCTGTCCGGGCTCTGCTGCGGCATCGCCGCCTTCATGCTGATCATCCTGTCCGGCTCCGGCCAGAACACCAACGGCAACCTGTACGAGCTCGACGCCATCGCCGCCGCGATCATCGGCGGCACCCTGCTCAGCGGTGGCCGCGGCACCGTCGTCGGCTCCGTCCTGGGCGTCCTCGTCTTCACCACGATCACCAACATCTTCGCGCTCAACAACCTGCAGAGCGATGTCCAGCAGATCGCCAAGGGCGCGATCATCGTCGCCGCCGTCCTCGTCCAGCGCAGGACGTCGGCCCACGGGGAGACCTGACCCCCCGTCTCCACCCGTTCGACCCACGCCTGTTCCGCATCCCGTGCCGCATCGGATGAAGGGTTTGACAGCCATGCCAGAAACCAGCCGCAGAGGACTGCTCTTCGGTACCGCCGCAGTCTCCGCGGGCGCCCTGCTGAGCGCCTGCACCAGCAACGACCCCAAGGAGAAGGACACCGCCGCGCAGAGCAACGCGCCCGCCGCGGACGACAAGCCGGGCAAGCCCGTCACGATCGGCTTCGCGGGACCGCAGGCCGACCACGGCTGGCTCAACGCCATCAACGAGAACGCCAGGTCGCGGGCGAAGAAGTACTCGGAGGTGACGCTGGAGACCACCGAGGGCTCCAACGACACCGCAGCCCAGATCGGCCAGGTCAAGACCCTCATCAACAAGAAGGTCGACGTCCTCGTCATCCTCCCGGCCGACGGCAAGGCACTCACCCAGGTCGGCCTGGAGGCCATGCGGGCGGGCATCCCCGTCATCAACCTGGACCGCATCTTCGCCTCGCCCCAGGCCTACCGCTGCTGGGTCGGCGGGGACAATTACGGCATGGGGCTCAACGCCGGTACGTACATCGGCGAACAGCTCAAGGACAAGTCGAACGCCAAGGTCGTCGAGCTCGCGGGAATCGACAACCTGGAGCTGACCAAGCAGCGCAGCAAGGGCTTCGCCGACGCGCTGAAGAACTACTCCAACATCGAGCTGGTGGCCCGTCAGGCGGCCGACTTCACCGTCGAGTCCGGCCAGGCGAAGATGTCCCAGCTCCTCCAGGCCCAGAAGCAGTTCGACGCCCTGTGGAACCACGACGACGACCAGGGCGTCGGTGCGCTCCGCGCCATCCAGCAGGCCGGCCGCGACGAGTTCCTGATGGTCGGCGGCGCAGGGGCCAAGGCCGCCATGGACGCCATCAAGGCCGACAACAGCGTGCTGAAGGCCACCGTTCTCTACCCGCCGACCATGGCGGCGTCCGCCATCGACCTCGCGCGGGCGCTCGGCCAGGCCAAGGGGGTGGCCGGGCTCGCCGAGCTGGAGATCCCGACCAATCTCACCCTCTACTCGGCCGTGGTCACCAAGGAGAACATCGACCAGTACCTTCCGACGGGCTTCAGCTGAGCCGTCTCGCGGGAGGGTGCTGACCCTCCCGCCGCACCCACCGAACCACCGACGAGGAGGAAGCCCGGATGGCCCGTAGGGAAGAGACGGAGCAGGAGGCGGCCGCGCCGCCGACGTACCGGCCGATGGCGAGCGCACCGACGCTCGGGGTCGGCATGGTCGGATACGCGTTCATGGGCGCCGCCCACTCGCAGGGATGGCGCACCGCGGGCCATGTCTTCGAGCTGCCGATGAGACCGGTACTCGCCGCGATCTGCGGACGCGACCGGACGGCGGTCGAGGCGGCCGCCGACCGGCACGGCTGGGCGGCGGCGGAGACCGACTGGCGGGCGATGATCGCCCGGGACGACGTCCAGCTCGTCGACATCTGCACCCCCGGCGACAGCCATGCGGAGATCGCCATCGCGGCCCTGGAGGCGGGCAAGCACGTGCTGTGCGAGAAACCCCTCGCCAACACGGTCGCGGAGGCGGAGGCCATGACCGAGGCTGCGGCGCGCGCCGCCGCCCGCGGCCAGGTCGCGATGGTCGGCTTCAACTACCGCAAGGTGCCCGCCCTCACCTACGCCCGCAAGCTCATCGCGGAGGGCCGGCTCGGCACCCTGCGGCACGTCCGGGCCACCTATCTCCAGGACTGGCTCGTCGACCCCGCCTCCCCGCTCACCTGGCGGCTGGAGAAGGAGCACGCGGGCTCCGGCGCGCTCGGTGACCTCGGCGCGCACATCGTGGACCTCGCCCAATACCTGGCGGGCGAGCTGCTGGTCGGTGTCTCCGCGGTGAGCGAGACCTTCGTCCGCGAACGCCCGCTGCTCGCCGGCCCCTCGGGGGGCCTGGGCGGCGTCGCGGCCGCGGAGGAGTACGGCACGGTGACGGTGGACGACGCGGCGCTGTTCACCGGCCGGCTCGCCTCCGGCGCGCTGGCCTCCTTCGAGGCGACCCGGATGGCGGCGGGGCGCAAGAACGCGCTGCGCCTGGAGATCAACGGCGAGCTCGGCTCGCTCGCCTTCGACCTGGAACGCCTCAACGAACTGTCCTTCCACGACCACACCGAGCCCGCCACCACGGCAGGCTTCCGGCGCATCCTGGTCACCGAGCCCGAGCATCCGTACCTGGAGGCCTGGTGGCCGCCGGGGCACGCGCTCGGCTACGAGCACACGTTCATCCACCAGGCCCGTGACGTGGTGCGGACGATCGCCGAAGGCGCGCCCCCCGCACCGTCGTTCGCGGACGGACTCCAGGTGCAGCGGGTGCTGGCGGCGGTGGAGGAGAGCGCCGCGAAGAACTCCGTACTCACCCCCGTACAGCTCTAGGAGGTCCTGCGCATGCCCCGTCCCTTCACCCTGTTCACCGGTCAGTGGGCCGATCTGCCCCTGGAGGAGGTCTGCCGGTACGCCCGCGACTTCGGCTACGACGGTCTCGAACTGGCCTGCTGGGGAGACCACTTCGAGGTCGACAAGGCCCTGGCCGACCCCGGCTATCTGGAGGGCCGGCACCAGCTGCTCGACAAGTACGGGCTGAAGTGCTGGGCGGTCTCCAACCACTTGGTCGGCCAGGCCGTCTGCGACAGCCCGATCGACGAGCGTCACCAGGGCATCCTGCCCGCCAGGATCTGGGGGGACGGGGAGCCCGAGGGGGTGCGCCGCCGGGCCGCCGAGGAGATCAAGAACACCGCACGGGCCGCGGCGGCCTTCGGTGTGGACACGGTCATCGGCTTCACGGGCTCGTCGATCTGGCACCTGGTCGCGATGTTCCCGCCGGTCCCGCCGCACATGATCGAGCGTGGGTACGAGGACTTCGCGGAGCGCTGGAACCCGATCCTCGACGTCTTCGACGCGGAGGGTGTGCGGTTCGCCCACGAGGTCCACCCGAGCGAGATCGCGTACGACTACTGGACGACGCACCGCGCTCTGGAGGCGGTGGACCACCGTCCGGCGTTCGGGCTGAACTTCGACCCGAGCCACTTCGTCTGGCAGGACCTGGACCCGGTGGGCTTCCTTTACGACTTCCGGGACCGGATCTACCACGTGGACTGCAAGGAGGCGCGCAAGCGTCTGGACGGCCGCAACGGCCGGCTCGGCTCCCACCTCCCGTGGGGCGATCCGCGCCGGGGCTGGGACTTCGTCTCGGCGGGGCACGGGGACGTGCCGTGGGAGGACGTGTTCCGGATGCTGCGGTCCATCGGCTACGAGGGTCCGGTCTCGGTGGAGTGGGAGGACGCCGGCATGGACCGTCTCGCGGGCGCGCCGGAGGCCCTGACGTCGCTGAAGCGGTTCGACTTCGACCCGCCGAGCGCGTCGTTCGACGCGGCGTTCGGCGGCAAGGACTGAGCGTTCCCGGGGGCGCTGCCCCCGAACCCCCGCGCCTCAACCGCCGGAGGGGAACAGTACGCAGCCTCGCCGGCGTCTGAGGCGCGGGGTCCGGGGCGG
>NZ_JAELVH010000388.1 GCF_019399235.1 Streptomyces poriferorum
GTGAAGCCGATGCCGCCGAGGATCTGGATGGCGTCCTTGGCACAGCCGTACGCGGCGTCCAGGGCGGTCGCGGCGGCGAGCGCGGCGACCAGGCCGCGCGTTTCCTCAGGTTCACCGGCCGCCCGGGCAGCGTCCCAGGTCAGGGCGCGGGCCTGTTCGACGCGTACGAGCATGTCGGCGCACAGGTGCTTGACGCCCTGGAACTGTCCGATGGGGCGGCCGAACTGTTCGCGGACCTTGGCGTGTTCGGTGGCCGTGTCCAGGGAGCGGGCGGCGGTGCCGCAGGCCTCGGCGGCAAGGAGGACGGCGGCGAGGTCGCGGACGAGCCCGGAGTCGGCGCGCAGGGCACGTGCGGCGGGGACCAGGACCCCGTCGGCGCGGACCGCGGCAGTGGGCCGGGTGGGGTCGGCGCTGCGGTGCGGGCGGACGGTGAGGCCCACGGCGTCGGTGTCGACGGCGAACCAGCGGGGGCCGGCGGCCGTGGCGGCCGGAAGCAGGAGCAGGTCGGCCTCGGCGCCGGAGAGCACCGGCGGCAGCTCGCCGTCCAGGAGGTGGCCGTCCTCGCGCTCGACGGCGGTGAGCGTGCCGGGGCCGAGCGCGACGGCCCCGATGCGGGTGCCGTCCACCAAGCCGCGCACCAGCTCCCCGGCGCCCGAGGCGTACGGGGCGGTCGCGTGCGGGGCGGCTTCGCGCGGGGCCCCCTCTCGCGGAACAGCCTCATGCGGGGCCCCCTCCCGCAGGACAACCTCGTACAGGACGGCCGAGGCGAGGGCACTCGCCAGGTACGGACCCGGCAGTGCGGCGCGGCCCGCCTCTTCGAGGACGACCGCCAGGTCCAGGAGGTCGCCGCCTCCGCCCCCGTACGCCTCGGGCAGATGGATGCCGAGCAGCCCCTGCTCCGCGAGACCCTCCCAGTAGGCGGGGCGCGCGCCGGGGGCGGCGGGGGTCTCCGCGTCGAGCAGTTTGCGGATTTCTCCGGGCGGCACAGCGCGTGCCAGCCATCCCCGCACGGCCTGCGCGAGCTCCCTGTGTTCTTCGGTGATTCCGATGCCCATGCGGATCCTCGCCGGTCGCAGCCACTGGAACGGCGCAAGAGTAGAACACGTTCCAATCTGACGGAAGGTCAGATGGGCACCGATTCGGAGCGGGCCGGAAACCGGGCAGACCGCCTTGACCTGTTCTTGCCCAATTCACCGGAATACCTCGGACGTGCGGAAGGTTGCACCGTGCACGCACTTGGCGGTCAACGCTGTCCGCCGCAGGGACCGCGCTCCCGCCCCCACCTCTCCCCTTCCGCTGCCCGGAGGCCGCACGCATGCCACAGACGACGCACGAACAGCCCGCCGCGGAGCTTCCTGATCCGCGGCCTTCGAAGGCGGGCCGCGGGATCGTCCCCGTACTCGCCTTCGCGGGCATCACCGTCGCGGTGATGCAGACCCTGCTCGTCCCCGTCATCAAGGACCTGCCCGCCCTTCTGAACACCGCCCCGTCCAACGCGACCTGGGTGATGACGGCAACCCTGCTGGCCGGAGCCGTCTCCACGCCGATCATGGGACGCCTCGGAGACCTCAACGGCAAGCGGAGGATGCTGCTGGCCAGCCTCGCCGTGATGGTGGTCGGCTCGCTGATATGCGCGTTCACCGACGATCTCGTGATCATGATCGTGGGCCGTGCGCTCCAGGGCTTCGCCATGGGAGCCATCCCGCTGGGCATCGGCATCATGCGCGACGAGCTGCCCCGCGAGAAGCTCGGCTCGGCGATGGCCCTGATGAGTTCCTCGATCGGGGTGGGCGGCGGACTCGCGCTGCCCGCCGCCGCACTGGTCGCCCAGCACGCCGACTGGCACACCCTCTTCTTCGGCTCGGCCGGTCTCGGCGTCCTGGCCATGGGCCTGACCGTGCTCGCGGTGCCGGAGACCTCGCTGCGCGCTCCCGGGCGGTTCGACGTCACGGGCGCGCTCGGGCTCTCGCTCGGCCTGGTCCTCCTGCTGCTGCCGATCACCAAGGGCAGCGACTGGGGCTGGACCTCGGGCACCACCCTCGGCCTGATCGCCGCCGCCCTGGTGGTCCTCGTGCTCTGGGGCCTCTTCGAGCTGCGGAGCGACGCACCGCTGGTCGACCTGCGGACCACGGCCCGGCGCGAGGTGCTGCTCACCAACCTCGCCTCGATCATGGTCGGGGTCGCGTTCTACGCCGTCTCGCTGGTCCTTCCGCAACTGCTCCAGCTGCCGTCGTCGACCGGTTACGGGCTCGGCCAGTCCATGGTGGTCGCCGGCCTGTGTGTGGCCCCGCTCGGCCTGACGATGATGTTCGTCGCCCCGGTGTACGCCCGGATCTCCGCCCGGTACGGCCCCAAGATGACCCTGATGCTCGGCATGCTGGTCATAGCGATCGGCTACGGGGCCGGGCTCGGCCTGATGTCCGCCGCCTGGCAGACGATCGTGATCGCGGTGGTGCTCGGGGCCGGTATCGGACTCGCGTACTCCTCGCTGCCCGCGCTGATCATCGGGGCGGTCGACGCCTCGGAGACGGGCGCGGCCAACGGCCTGAACACCCTGATGCGCTCGATCGGCACCTCGGTGTCGAGCGCGGTGATCGGCATGGTCCTGGCGAACACCTCGGTACGCATGGGGTCGGTCTCGGTGCCCAGCATGGAGGGGTTCCGGACCTCGTTCATGATCGCTACGGGAGCGGTACTGGTCGGCCTCGTCCTGGCGGCGTTCCTGCCGTCCGCACGGAAGACCTCCGCGCCGGTGCTGCTGGCGAGCAGCGCGGCCGACGACGCCGCGCGCGAGGCCGGGGCTCCGCTCCCCGCCGTCGCGCGGCCGTATCCGGGCTCCGACGGCTTCCGCGGGCGGGTACTGGAGGCGGACGGCACACCGGTGCCCGGCGCCAACGTCACCCTGATCGACCGGCACGGCCGGCAGGCCGGGCTGACCACCACGGACGCGCAGGGCCACTACGCGCTCGCCGCCCCGGGCACAGGCAGCTTCGTCCTGGCCGGATCGGCCGCCGGATACATGCCGCGGGCCCGGCCCGCGTCGTACCCGGCGGACGGGCCGCGGAGCGAGACCGATCTGGTGCTGACGCTCAGCGCACCGGAGCGTCGAACCGCGCTGCGGTCGTGAGCAGATGAGAGACGTCCGCCCCCACCGGGAGCTCCTGCGGCTGCGCGCCGCGGGTGAACAGCCGGGCGGGGCGGGCGCCCTGGACCCGGGCCTGACGCCCGTCGACCCGCAGCCATGAGCCCTCGCGCAGACCGAGCACGGGGGCGTCGTTCTCCTCCAGGAACTCGGTGAGCCGCTCCTCGCGGGTCTCGCCCTTGTGGGTGCTGGCCGGGTCCGGGTCCAGGTAGTGCGGGTTGATCTGGAACGGGACGAGGCCGAGCGTCTCGAAGGACGGCGGCTGCACGATGGGCATGTCGTTGGTCGTACGCAGGGTGGGCGCCGCCATGTTCGTCCCCGCACTGGCCCCCATGTACGGGAGCCCCTCGCGCACCGCCTCGGTGACGGCGTCCCGCAGACCGGTCCGGTAGAGCGCGCTCAGCAGCCGGAACGAGTTGCCGCCGCCGATGAACACGGCGTCGGACGCGGCGAGTTCCGCGACCGGGTCGGCGTTCTCGTGGACACCGCGGACGCTGATGCCGACCGGTTCGAGGGCGGTCCGGACGCGTGCGGTGTACGTGGCGTAGTCGGCGAGCGCGTAGGGCACGAAGGCCAGCCGGGCGCCGGAGGGCAGGAAGGCGGCGACCGTGTCGAGGGCGTGTTCCAGATAACCACGGCCGTGCTGGGTGGAGTTGGAGAGCAGGAGCAGATTCACGGGGTTCCTCTTGGGGTTCTCTTCGGGCCAGGTCGTGCGGGGCCCGGGGCTGTTGCCGTGTCAGATCGTGTGGGGCCCGGGGGCTGTTGCCGGGTCAGGTGGCCCGGGTCCGGCGGGCCTTGGGCTTCGGGCGCTGCGGCGGGTGGGTCAGGCGCTTCTCCAGCAGGTCGGCGGCCTGCCGCAGCGCGTCGAGACGGTTCTCGGGCGCCCCGTCGAACCGCTCCTTCGCGCCGCCCAGGCTGAGGCTTCCGTACGGTTCGCGTCCGAGGAAGACCGGTACGGCGACGGTCGCGATGCCGGCGTCGTACTCGCCGACCGTCCAGGCGTACCCCTGGGCGCGGACCTTCAGGAGCTCCTGCTCCAGCAGATCCGGATCGGTGACGGTCCGGTCGGTGAACCGGGCCATCGGGCGTCCCCGGAAGAGCCGGTGGCGCTGCTCGTCCGGCAGGTAGGCGTAGAACGACTTGCTGGTCGCCCCGGCGTGCGCCGGGTAGAGCTCACCGACCAGCGGGTAGTAGCGCAGCGGCCCGGCCTCGCCCTCCTCGGCGGCCACGCACCGCATGTGGAAGCTGTCCGGCAGGCAGAACAGCACGGTGTCGCCGGTGACCCGGCGCAGTTCCTCCAGGACCGGCCCGGCCAGCAGCTCCAGCGATCCGGAACGCTCCCAGAGTCTGCCCAGGCGCAGCACGGCGGGGCCGATGCGATAGCGGCGGGTGGCCGGGTCCGAGACCAGGAAGCCGCGCCCCGCGAGGGTGGCGAGCAGCCGCTGGGCCACCGAGGTGTCCCAGCCGAACTCCTCGGCGACCTCGGTGACGCCCCAGTCGGGCCGGGTGCGCTCGAACGCGAGCAGCACGAGGAGCGCCCGGTCGACGGTTTGCAGGGCCCCGGCGGGGGTGCGCCGGTCCAGATCGAAGTCCGCCATGTGATCTCACCATTCAGACCTGAGTTGCAAATAACGGGAAATGGTTGCGCTCAACGCTATCCGATCCCGACTCTGCTCTCAGCACCCCGTCCGGCGTCCCACTCCCTGCCGGGCGCCGGACGGGTGTGATGGATGCGCGAGAAAGGCCCCCCATGTTGAAGTACGTACTGGACGTCGTCGATCTCCTCGACGATCCCCAGGCCAATGGCAAGACGGTCGTCGAGTACCTCGACTCCGTGGCTGGGGCCGAGGGCTCGTCCGCGGAGGTCACCACGGTCGCCGGTGAGCGGGGTTCGACGGACTTCGTGATGGTCCGTATCCCCGGCTCCCGGGGCCGTACGGCCGGAGGCAGCGCCCGCACCCTGGGCGTCGTCGGCCGGCTCGGCGGCATCGGCGCCCGGCCCGAGGTGACCGGCATGGTCTCCGACGCCGACGGCGCGGTCTCGGCCGTCGCCACCGCCGCCAAGCTGCTCGACATGCGCCGCCGCGGTGATGTGCTGCCCGGCGATGTGATCGTCGCCACCCACATCTGCCCGGACGCGCCGACCGAGCCGCACGACCCGGTGCCGTTCATGGGCTCGCCCGTGGACATCGCCACCATGAACCGGCACGAGGTGACCGACGCGATGGAGGCCGTGCTCTCCATCGACACCACCAAGGGCAACCGGATCATCAACCACAAGGGCCTCGCCCTGTCGCCCACCGTCAAGGAGGGCTGGGTGCTCCGCGTCAGCGAGCAGCTGGGCGAGCTGCTGGCCGTGGTGACCGGTGAGCCGTTGGTCACGTACCCCGTGACCACACAGGACATCACCCCGTACGGTAATGGGGCACACCACATCAATTCGATCCTCCAGCCCGCCACCGCGACGGCCGCCCCCGTCATCGGTCTGGCCATCACCTCGGCCGCCGCGGTGCCGGGCTGCGGTACCGGCGCGAGTCACGAGAGCGACATCGCGTCCGCCGCCCGCTACGCCGTGGAGGTCGCCAAGGCCTTCGGCGGCGGCCACCTGGACTTCCACGACGCGGTGGAGTTCGACAACCTCGTCAACCGCTACGGGTCGCTGGCTCACCTGCAGACCTTCGGCCGCACCCCCCAGGAGTCCTGATGGCAGCCGCCCCGCAGGCCGACGCCGTGGTCCAGGAGACCAAGGCCATCGGCAGCGACGACTACTCGCTCTCGCGCGTCCCGCGCGACAAGCGGTTCGGCTTCTGGTCCATGCTGCTCCAGTGGCTGGCCCAGTCCGGTTCGATCTCGCAGTTCACGCTTGGTGCCACCATCGGCGTCGGCATGACCTTCGGCGACGCCTTCCTCGCCTTCACGCTCGGTGCGGTGATCCTGGAGATCGTGATCTTCGCGATCGGCCTGGCCGGCATGCGCGAGGGTCTCGCGACCCCGATGCTGACCCGCTGGGTCGGCTTCGGCCGCAACGGCTCCGCCCTGGTCAGCTTCGTCATCGCGGTCAGCCTCGTCGGCTGGTTCGGCGTCCAGAACACGATCTTCGGCAACAGTGTCTCGGCGCTGGTCGGCGGACCGTCCTGGATGTGGTGCGTGTTCGCCGGGATCGCCATCACCGCCCTGGTGATCTTCGGCTTCAAGTACATGGCGAACTTCGCGAAGATCGTCACCCCGCTCTTCTTCGCGATGGTCGCCTGGTCCGTCATCACCACGCTCAACGACCACTCGTTCAGCGACCTGATCCACTCGCCGCCGCCCGGCGAAACGATCCCGCTGGCCGTCGCCGCCACCGCCATCGCGGGCGGCTACATGACGGGCGCGATCGTCTCCCCGGAGATGACCCGCTACAACAAGCGCGGCTCGCACGTCTTCCTGCAGAGTGCCTCGTCGATGATCCTGTCCGAGTACATCGTCGGCCTGACCGGTGTGCTGCTCGGCCACCTGGTCAAGAGCAACGAGGTCTCGCACATCGTGCTCTCCACCTCCGGTGCCTTCGGCGTGATCGTGGTCCTGATGTCCACCGCCAAGATCAACGACTGGAACCTGTACGGCTCCTCGCTCGGCGTCGTCAACTTCTTCCAGGTCGTCTTCGGCAAGCGCGTCCACCGCGGCGCGGTCACCATCGTCCTCGGCATCGCGGGCACGCTCCTGTCCGCGGTCGGGATCATGACCCACTTCACCGAGTTCCTGACCATCCTCGGCGTCGCCATCCCGCCGATCGGCGGCATCATCGTGGCCGAGTACTGGGTCGTGAAGAAGATGCGCAAGCCGCTGGACGACACCCGGGAGTCCGAGACCCTGCCCAAGTCGTCGCCGACCTGGGTCCCGATGTCGATCGTCATCTGGATCGTGGCCTTCTGCGTCGGCAAGTTCTACGACGGCGGCATCCCGGCCCTGAACTCGCTGGCCACCGCCTTCGTCCTGTACTGCGTCCTCGGCCTGCTGGGCTGGGTGAAGCCGTACGGCACCTCCACCCTGGACGACGAGGACGCCGAGCTCCCCGCCGCCCGCACCACCACTTCCGTGGGAGCAGCATGAGCACCGTCCCCGAC
>NZ_JAELVH010000389.1 GCF_019399235.1 Streptomyces poriferorum
ACAGCGGACCGGCCGCCGCCGTGCCCGCAACTCGTACGGGTCCGGCGGCGGCCGGTCCGCTGTCAGACCCCCCGCCTAGACTCGCGAGTCGAAGGGTTCCCGTGACGGCCGCGCTGACCAGGCACGGAGGGCCGAGGACACCAGGGCTCACGACCGGGCCCGGACGGGAAGAGGGAGGGGTCGATGGGTATCGCACCGCCGCCGCACGACGTGGCCACCGGCCGCCTGCTGCGCTGCGCCGCGGTCTTCCTGCCGGCCACGCTCCCGCGCGAGGGGCGCATCGCGTTCTGGGACCCGGAGGGACACCCCCTGCCCGATCAGGGGGATCTGTGGGCGCCCGGCACCGGGACCGGGGCGGGCACGTCGGCACCCGCCGAGGCGGACGGCTCAGGCGTGCGTACCTCGGAGATCACCGTCGTCCGGCGCCACGGTGAGCAGGGGGACATCCGCCGCAGCACCGTGCCCGCTCTGCTGCTTCCCCTGGCCGAGGCCGTGCCCCTGCTGGCCCGGGCCCGCCATCTGCGGTCCGCGCACCCCGCCACCCGCTGCTGGGGCGCCGCCACCCTGCACGCGCTCCACCTCGTCTCCCGCGGCCGGATACTGCCCGGGCTGACCGCCGACGATCACGACGCCTGGCGGGCCGGACCGCGTGACGCCGAGGACGTCGCCCATCTGCGCGCGGTCGCCGCGGCCATGCCCGCCGAGGGATACGCGACCCCGTTCCCCGACCGCGCGCCCCTCCAGGTCCCCGACCCCGAGCCGCTCATCAGCTCCTTCCTCGACGCGGTGGCCGACACCCTGCCCCGGACGCCGGCGGCCGCCTTCGCCATGGGCGCACCCTTCGCCGCCCGGGAGGGCCGCCATCTGCCCGGCGTCCGCGAGTGGGCCGTGGAGGTCGCGGCCGGACTGGACGCGGGCGTACGGGTGTCGCTGCGCCTGGACCTCTCCGCGTACGAGCTCTTCGACACCGAGGACCGGGACGGCCCGGCAGAGGACCGGGACGAAGGCACACCGGCCCCCGCGCGGCACGCCGGGGCCGCCATCACCCAGGTGCACAGCCTCGCCGATCCCACCTATGTCGTGGACGCGGCCGCCCTGTGGAACGGCTCGGCGGGCGAGCCGTTCGGCCCGCGCGCCCGGATCGACGCCGTGCTCGCCCTGCGCCGCGCCGCGCGCGTCTGGGCCCCGCTGGAACGACTGCTGGACCAGCCGGTCCCCGACGTACTGGCCCTCACCGAGGACGAGTTGTACGAGCTGCTGGGCGCCGGCGGGGCGCGACTGGCAGCCGCCGGGGTGAGCGTGCACTGGCCCAGGGAGCTCGCCCGTTCGCTCACCGCGGCGGCGGTCGTGCGGCCCGCGCCCGGATCGGCCACCGACGGCACCTCGTTCTTCGACGCCGAACAGCTCTTCGCGTTCAACTGGCAGCTCTCGCTGGGCGACCAGAAGCTGACCGAGGCCGAGATGGACGTGCTCGCCGAGGCACACCGGCCCGTGGTGCGGCTGCGCGACCAGTGGGTCGTCGTCGACCCCGCGCTCGTACGCAAGGCACGCAAGCGGGAGCTCGGCCTGCTCGATCCGGTGGACGCACTCGCCGTCGCGCTGACCGGAAGCGCCGAAGTGGACGGCGAGCAGGTCGAGGCGGTGCCGGTCGGCGCGCTGGCCGAGCTGCGCGCCCGTATCGTCGAGGACGACAGCACCGTCGCACCGCCGCCCGGCCTCGACGCCACCCTCCGCGACTACCAACTGCGCGGTCTGGCCTGGCTGGACCGGATGACGTCACTGGGTCTCGGCGGCTGCCTCGCCGACGACATGGGCCTCGGCAAGACGATCACCCTCATCGCCCTCCATCTGCACCGCGCCCACCCCGCACCCACGCTCGTGATCTGCCCCGCCTCGCTGCTGGGCAACTGGCACCGGGAGATCAACCGCTTCGCACCCGGCGTCCCCGTGCGGCGGTTCCACGGCACCGGCCGCACCCTCGCCGACCCCGACAACGGCTTCGTCCTCACCACATACGGCACGATGCGCTCCAGCGCAGCCGAACTGGCCGCCCACAGCTGGGGACTGGTCGTCGCCGACGAGGCACAGCACGTGAAGAACCCGCACTCCTCCACCGCGAAGGCACTGCGCACCATTCCGTCCCCGGCCCGGGTCGCACTGACCGGCACCCCCGTCGAGAACAACCTCTCCGAGCTCTGGGCCCTGCTCGACTGGACCACTCCCGGGCTCCTCGGGCCCCTCAAGGCCTTCCGGGCCCGCCACGCCCGCATCGTGGAGAACACCGGAACCGCCGCCGGCATCGCCAACGACGAAGCGGTCGAGCGGCTCTCCCGGCTGGTCCGGCCCTTCCTGCTGCGCCGCAAGAAGTCGGACCCGGGCATCGCCCCCGAACTGCCGCCCAAGACGGAGACCGACCACCCCGTCTTCCTCACCCGCGAACAGGCCACGCTCTACGAGGCCACGGTGCGCGAGACCATGGCGTACATCGAAGCGTCGGAAGGCATCGCCCGGCGTGGCCTGATCATGAAGCTGCTGGCCTCGCTCAAGCAGATCTGCAACCACCCCGCGCAGTATCTGAAGGAGGAGCCCACCCGCCTCACCGGCCGCTCCGGGAAGCTCGCCCTGCTCGACGAACTCCTCGACACGATCCTCGCCGAGGACGGCTCCGTGCTCATCTTCACCCAGTACGTGACGATGGCCCGGCTGCTCTCCGCCCACCTCACCTCGCGCGCGATCCCCTCCCAGCTCCTGCACGGCGGTACACCGGTGCCGGAGCGGGAACGGATGGTGGACCGCTTCCAGTCCGGCGAGGTGCCGGTCTTCCTGCTCTCCCTCAAGGCCGCGGGCACCGGGCTCAACCTCACCCGGGCCGCCCACGTCATCCACTACGACCGCTGGTGGAACCCGGCGGTCGAGGAGCAGGCCACGGACCGTGCCTACCGCATCGGGCAGACCCAGCCGGTCCAGGTGCACCGGCTGATCGCCGAAGGCACCGTAGAGGACCGGATCGGCGAGATGCTGCTGGCCAAGCGGGCACTGGCCGACGCCGTGCTCGGCACCGGCGAGACCGCGCTGACCGAGCTCAGCGACCGTGACCTGGCCGACCTCGTCTCGCTCCGGAGGCCGTCATGAGCCCCCGCCCCCACTCCTCCGGCGCACGGCCCGGCGCACGGTCCCGCCCGGGCCCCGACGACCTGCGGCGGACCTTCGAGGCCGTGCCGGCGCGCACCTCCGGCGACGACGAGCCGTTCGCGGACAGCTGGTGGGGCCGGGCGTGGGTGACGGCTCTGGAGGACCTCTCGATGGACGCGCCCCGGCTGGCCCGCGGACGCGCGTACGCGGACAGCGGCAACGTCGCCGCGATCACCGTCACGCCCGGCCGTGTCGTCGCCTACGTGCACGGCAGCCGCCCCCGGCCCTACCGCGCCGAGCTCCGGCTGCGCACGCTCACCGACCCCGACTGGGACACCTTCCTCGACGCGGTCGCCGCCCGCCCCGGCCACCTCGCCGCACTGCTCGCCAAGGAGATGCCGCACTCCCTCGCCGACACGGCAGCCGCCGCCGGCATCACCCTGCTCCCCGCGGCGGACGATCTCGACCCCGGCTGTTCCTGTCCCGACCGCGGCTGGCCGTGCAAGCACGTGGCGGCGCTCTGCTACCAGATGGCCCGGCTCCTGGACGCCGATCCGTTCGTCCTCCTGCTGCTGCGCGGCCGGGGCGAACGCGAGCTCGTGGAGGACCTCGGCCGTCGTAACGCCGCCCACTCCGCCCGGGAGCGGCCCGCGGCACCCGCCACCCCGTCCGTACCCGCTCAGGAGGCGCTCTCCGACCGTTTCCTGCCGCCGCTGCCCGCGCCGTTCCCGGTGGAGCCGCATCCGGGCCGGCCGCCTTCGTACCCCGAGTTCCCCGGCGCCCGGGACCCCCTGGCCCTCGACCAGCTCGCCACCGACGCGGCCGCCCGCGCCCACGCGCTGCTCAGCACCGGAACGGACCCGATCGCCGGGCTCACCGCCTGGCAGGACGCGGTCCGGCTGGCAGCCGCCCGCCCCACGGCCGGGCTCACCGCCACCACCCGCGCCCTCTACCGCGAACTGGCGTCCGCCACCGGCCGCAACACCACCGACCTGGCCCGGGCCGTCGCAGCCTGGCGTCAGGGCGGAGCCGAGGGCCTCACCGTCCTGGAGACACCGTGGGACCCCCCGGCCGGCCCGTTCGACCGCGCCCGCCCGGCCCTCGCGGCGGCCGGCTTCCCGCGCTTCCAGCCCTGGCGCAACCACCTGACCCACCCCGGAGGCACGCTCCAGCTCCGCTTCGGCCACGACGGCCGGTGGTACGGCTACGAATCGGACCCCGGCGAGGACGAATGGTGGCCCAGGGCCGCGCCGGACTCCGACCCGGTGGGCGCGCTTCTCGAACTCAGCGGCGGCTGATCCCGCCGGCGGATCAGCTGTTCAGGAAGATCAGCAGGCCGATCAGCAGCACCGCGACGACGGGCAGCATGATCAGGCGAGCCTTGCGGAACGACTCGTTGTCGTGCTGCCCGAGCCCGTGGCCGGCACCGTGGGCGGACGCCAGGTGCTCCCCGGCCATGTCGAGGAGCCGCCGGGTCGTCAGGAGCGACGGCGACCAGTCGCAGTGCGTACAGACGAGGAAGTCGCGGTACGGGTCGTACCTGAAGTCCCGCTCGATGTTGACCGTGAAGACCTGCCCCTCCTCGGTCGTCGCGGTGAAGTGACGTACGGGCGTGCCCATCTGGCGTGCTCCCTGGCGGTCGACGTCCGGCGCCCCGGCACCGGCCGCGGAACAGTACCGGACGGCTCGCGCACAGTGCCGGGCGGGTTCTTCGAGGGCGCGGTGCCGGG
>NZ_JAELVH010000038.1 GCF_019399235.1 Streptomyces poriferorum
GCCCCACCCCTTCCGGCCCGCCGCATTGACGGCGCCAGGCTATCCGGCATGATCCGGAGAGACGGCCTCAGTCGAAGTCGTACACCGTCACCGGTATGCCCCGCCCGGCCAGCCGCTTCTCGATCAGGGGCTCGATCCGGGACCATTTCCCGCCCGCCAGCCCGCAGCCGATCCGCGGCATGTGCACCGAGGCCCCCAGCTCGGCCGCCCGGTCCGCCACCGCCCCCAACGCGCTGTCGATCGCCTCGTAACGCACCGGGACCCCGTTGCTCCCCGTGCGCATCCCTCGCTGGCCCACGGCGTTCGCCACCCAGACGTATGGGCTCACCTGCACGAACTGCACGGCGCCGAGGCCGAAGTCGTTGCCCGCGCGCTCCCGGTGCCATCGGCGGTACGCCGCTTCGGGTTCCGGCCAGCGGCGCGAGAGGGCCAGGACGAAACCCTTGCCCCAGCCGCCGAGGTCGTTGCAGACATGGACGATCAGCTTGACGCCCTTGCCGTGGGGGGAGGTCGCGTCGCCACGTACGTAAGTGATCTCCGACATGGGATCAGGCTAGGCCGGCCCACTGACATCCCGGCCCTTTCACATCATTGGTGAGACAGCAATACTGTTGCACCGGAGGGCGCATGCACCCGGCAGCCCATCCCCAGGCGGACACGAGGAGCAGACATGGCGACCGAGGGCGAGGAGCCGAAGCTCACCGTCGACGAGCTGGCGGCACGTGCCGGGGTGACCGTGCGCACGGTGCGCTTCTACAGCACCCGTGGACTGCTGCCGCCCCCGGTCATCGGGCCGCGCCGGGTCGGGCACTACGGGCACGGGCACCTCTCCAGGCTGGCGCTCATCGAGGAGCTCCAGCACCAGGGCATGACGCTCGCCGCGATCGAACGCTACCTGGAGCAGTTGCCGCCCGATCTGAGCGCCCACGATCTGGCCATCCACCGGGCCCTGGTGGCGTCGTGGGCGCCCGACTCGGCGGAGGAGGCGACCCGTGCGGAGCTGGAACGCCGCTCGGGGCGGCCGCTGTCGCAGGAGGACATCGACCGGCTGTCCGCGATGGGGGTGCTGGAGCGGTCCGGAGCGGACGACGACGTGTACCGGGTGGACCCGGGGCTGCTGCGGCTCGGCGTGGAACTCCTCGACGTGCCGATCGCGCACGAGACGATCCTCGCCGCCCGTACGGTCCTGCTGGAACACACCCGCTCGGCCGCGCACGAACTCAGCCGGCTCTTCCGGGACGAGGTGTGGGGTCCGTACCGGGAGCGGGAGTCGGATCCGGAACACCTCAGAGCGATGAAGTCGCTGTCCGCGCACATGCAGCCGCTGGTACTGCAGGCGCTCGTGACGGCGTTCCAGCGCTCGCTCAAGGAAGAGCTGCGGGCCGCCTTCGCGGCCGAGTAGCGGCCCGACGGGCCGCACCGGTGGGTGCGGCCCGTCGTGGCGTCGACAGTCGTGGAGTCCTCAGTCGTGGAAGGTCTCGCCCTTCTCCGCCTTCTCCACGAGCAGCGCGGGCGGCAGGAACCGGTCCCCGTACCGTTCGGCGAGTTCCCTGCTGCGGGCCACGAAGCCGGGCAGGCCGCCCTCGTAGCCGTTGATGTACTGGAGGACGCCGCCGGTCCACGCCGGGAAGCCGATGCCCATGATGGAGCCGATGTTGGCGTCGGCGACGGTGATCAGGACGTTCTCCTCCAGGCAGCGGACACTGTCCAGGGCCTCGGAGAAGAGCATCCGCTCCTGCATGTCGGTGAAGGAGATGCCCGTGTCCGCCTTGGTGCCGAAGTGCTCGCGCAGCCCGGGCCAGAGGCGGGTGCGCTTCCCGCTCTCGTCGTACTCGTAGAAGCCCGCGCCGCCGCTCCGGCCGGGGCGGCCGAACTCGTCGACCATCCGGTCGATGACGGCGTCCGACGGGTGACCGGCCCAGCTGCCGCCCGCCTCCTCGACGGCCTTGCGGGTCTCGTTGCGGATCTTGCGGGGCAGGGTGAGCGTCAGCTCGTCCATCAGGGAGAGCACCTTGGCCGGGTAGCCGGCCTGGGCGGCCGCCTGCTCGACGGAGGCCGGCTCGACGCCCTCGCCGACCATGGCGACGCCCTCGTTGATGAACTGCCCGATGACGCGCGAGGTGAAGAAACCGCGCGAGTCGTTGACGACGATGGGCGTCTTCTTGATCCGGCGGACCAGGTCGAAGGCGCGGGCCAGGGCCTCGTCGCCGGTCTTCTCGCCCTTGATGATCTCGACGAGCGGCATCTTGTCGACGGGCGAGAAGAAGTGCAGCCCGATGAAGTCGACGGGGCGCTCGACCCCTTCGGCCAGCGCCGTGATGGGCAGCGTGGAGGTGTTGGAGCAGAGCAGGGCGTCGGGCTCGATGATGTCCTGGATCTCCTGGAAGACCTTGTGCTTGAGCGCGGTGTCCTCGAAGACCGCCTCGATGACGGCGTCGCAGCCGGCGAGGTCGGCCGGGTCACCGGTCGGGGTGATGCGGGCGAGCAGCTCGTCGCGCTTCGCCTCGGTGGTACGGCCACGGGAGAGCGCCTTGTCGAGCAGCTTCTCGCTGTACGCCTTGCCCTTGGCGGCGGCCTCCGTGGAGACGTCCTTGAGGACGACGTCGATACCGGCCCGGGCGCAGGAGTACGCGATGCCCGCGCCCATCATCCCGGCGCCGAGGACCGCGACCTTGCGGACCTGGCGCTCCTCGATGCCCTTCGGGCGGCTGGCGCCGGAGTTGACGGCCTGGAGATCGAAGAAGAACGCCTGGATCATGTTCTTCGAGACCTGGCCGGTGACCAGCTCGGTGAAGTAGCGGGCCTCGATGGTGAGCGCGTTCTCGAAGTCGACCTGCGAGCCCTCGACGGCCGCGGCCAGGATGTTGCGCGGCGCGGGCATCGGCGCACCGGCGAGCTGCTTCTTCAGGTTGGACGGGAAAGCCGGCAGGTTGGCGGCGAACTTGGGGTTCGACGGGGTGCCGCCGGGGATCCGGTAGCCCTTGACGTCCCAGGGCTGCTGGGACTCGGGGTTCGCGTCGATGAAGGCCCTGGCCTTGTCGAGCATCTCCTCGGGGGTGGCGGCGACCTCGTGGACCAGGCCGTTCTCCAGGGCCCGCCGCGGGGTGTACTGGGTGCCCTGGAGCAGCACCTTGAGCAGCGCGTCGGCGATGCCCATGAGGCGTACGGTGCGGGTGACGCCGCCGCCTGCGGGCAGCAGGCCGAGGGTGACCTCGGGCAGGCCGATGCGGGAGCCGGGGGCGTCGAGGGCGACGCGGTGGTGGGAGGCGAGGGCGATCTCGTAACCGCCGCCGAGGGCCGCGCCGTTGATGGCGGCGACGACGGGCTTGCCGAGGGTCTCGATGCGGCGCAGCGACCTCTTGATCGCGGTGCCGGCGTCGAACGCGGCCTGCGCGTTCTCGGGACCGATCCTGATCATGTCCTTGAGGTCGCCGCCGGCGAAGAAGGTCTTCTTGGCGGAGGCGTAGATGATGCCGCGGATGGAGTCCTTCTCGGCCTCGGCCCGGTCGGCGACGGCCTCGATGGAGTCCCGGAAGGCCTGGTTCATCGTGTTGGCGGACTGGTTGGGGTCGTCGAGTACGAGGGTGACGACGCCGGTCTCGTCCTGTTCCCAGCGGATGGTCGTGCTCTCGGTCATGTGTCTGTCTTCTCCGTAGGAAGGGGGACGGTCAGAGACGCTCGATGACGGTGGCGACGCCCATTCCGCCGCCCACGCACAGGGTGGCGAGGCCGTAGCGCTTGTCGCGCCGCTCCAGTTCGTCGATCAGGGTGCCGAGGATCATCGCGCCGGTGGCGCCGAGCGGGTGGCCGAGTGCGATGGCGCCGCCGTTGACGTTGATCTTGTCGAGCGAGAGCCCCATGTCCCGGGCGAAGCGCAGGACGACGCCGGCGAAGGCCTCGTTGATCTCGACGAGGTCGATGTCGTCGATGGTCAGTCCGGCCTTGGCGAGCGCCTTGCGGGTGGCGGGCGCGGGGCCGGTGAGCATGATGGTGGGCTCGGAGCCGGAGACGGCGGCGGAGACGATCCGGGCGCGCGGGGTGAGGCCGTAGCGCTCGCCGATCTCCTTCGAGCCGATCGCGACGAGGGCGGCGCCGTCGACGATGCCGGAGGAGTTGCCCGCGTGGTGGACGTGGTCGATCTTCTCCACCCAGTGGTACTTCTGCAGCGCCACCGCGTCGAAGCCGCCCATCTCGCCGATCGCGGCGAACGACGGCTTGAGCGCGGCGAGGGAGTCGGCGGTGGTGCCGGGGCGCATGTGCTCGTCGTGGTCGAGGACGAGGAGACCGTTGCGGTCCTTGACGGGGACGACGGAGCGCGCGAAGCGGTTGTCCTTCCAAGCCTCGGCGGCCCGCTCCTGCGACAGGGCGGCGAACTCGTCGACGTCGCGGCGCGAGAATCCCTCGATGGTGGCGATGAGGTCGGCGCCGACGCCCTGCGGTGCGAAACCGGTCTCGTAGTTCGTCATCGGGTCCATCGCCCAGGCACCGCCGTCGGAGCCCATCGGGACGCGGGACATCGACTCGACACCGCCGGCGAGGATGAGGTCCTCCCAGCCCGAACGGACCTTGGCGGCGGCCAGGTTGACGGCCTCGAGCCCCGAGGCACAGAAGCGGTTCTCCTGGACCCCGGCGACGGTGTCGGGCAGGCCGGCCGCGATGGCGGCGATGCGCGCGATGTCGGATCCCTGGTCGCCGAGCGGGCTGACCACGCCGAGGACGATGTCGTCGATCGCCGCCGGGTCCAGGCCCGGGAAGCGGTCGCGGAGTTCATGGATCAGGCCGACGACGAGGTCGATCGGCTTGGTGCCGTGCAGGGCCCCGTTGGCCTTGCCGCGGCCGCGCGGGGTGCGGATCGCGTCGTAGACGAATGCTTCGGTACTCAAGACAGCTGCCTTTCGAGGGTGGTTGCGCAACAGGGGGTGACGGGGGCCCGGTCAGGCGAGCAGCGAGCGGCCGATGATCTCCTTCATGATCTCGGTCGTGCCGCCGTAGATGGTCTGGATCCGGCCGTCGGTGAAGGCCCTGGCCACCGGGAACTCCGCCATGTAGCCGTATCCGCCGTGCAGTTGGAGGCACCGGTCGGCGACGCGCTTCTGCAGTTCGGTCGCCCACCACTTCGCCATGGAGGCGTGTACGGCATCGAGCGTCCCTGCCGAGTGGTCGACGATGCACCGGTCGAGGAAGGCGCGGGTGACGGCGCACTCGGTGGCCATCTCGGCGATCTCGAAGCGGATGTGCTGGAGCTTGGAGAGCGGCCGTCCGAAGGCCTCGCGCTCCTTGACGTAGGTGGTGGTGATCTCCAGGAGGTGCTCGGCTGCGGCGATCCCGGCGACGGCTATGCCCATCCGTTCCTGGGCCAGGTTGGTCATCAGGTGGATGAAGGCGCCGTCGAGTTCGCCGAGGAGGTTCTCCTTGGGGACGCGCACGTCGTTGAAGAACAGCTCGGCGGTGTCCTGGGACTTCTGGCCGATCTTGTCGAGGTTGCGGCCGCGCTCGAAACCCTCGGCGCCACGCTCGACGACGATCAGCGAGAGGCCCTTCGCGCCGCCGTCCGGGGTGGTCTTCGCGACGACGACCACCAGGTCGGCGAGGATGCCGTTGGAGATGAACGTCTTGGAGCCGTTGAGCAGCCAGTGGTCGCCCCGGTCCTCGGCGGTGGTCCGGATGCCCTGGAGGTCGGAGCCCGCGCCGGGTTCGGTCATCGCTATGGCGGTGATGATCTCGCCGCTACAGAAGCCGGGCAGCCAGCGCCGCTTCTGCTCCTCGGTCGCCAGGCCGGTGAGGTAGGGGCCGATGATGTCGTTGTGCAGGCCGAGCGCGAGGCCGGGGGTGCCGGCCCGGGTGAACTCCTCGGCGAGGACGGCGCTGTAGCGGAAGTCGGTGTTCCCGCCGCCCCCGTACTCCTCGGGTACGGCGAGGCCGAGCAGTCCCTGCCGGCCGGCGGCCCGCCAGGCCTCGCGCGAGACGATGCCGTCCTTCTCCCACTGTTCGTAGTGCGGAAGCACCTCCTTGGACAGGAAGGTGCGGACCGTCTCGCGGAACGCGTCGTGCTCCTCGGTGAAGATCTGCCGCTGCATCAGTCGGTCGTGTCCTTCCGGGTGTTCCGCAGGGCCGGTACGCCCCAGTCGGCGGCGACGGCCTCGGTGTCCGCGCCCGGCCGCGCCGGTCCGCTGCGCACCGAGGAGGGCGTGGCCGAGAACCGGGGAGCGGGCGCGGGCTGGGTGAGTCCGCCGTGTTCGACGAAGGTGGAGCGGGCGGCCAGGTGCGGGTGGTGGGGTGCTTCGCGCAGGGAGAGGACCGGGGCCACGCAGGCGTCCGAACCGTCGAAGACCTCGGTCCACTCGGCGCGGGTGCGGGTGCGGAACCGGTTGGTGACGAGGGTGCGCAGTTCGTCCCAGCGGGCGAGGTCTCCCCGGTCGGGGGCCGTCTCCGCGATGCCGAGGAGCTCGGTGAACTCGGCGTAGAACCGCTTCTCGAGCGGGCCGACGGCCATGTACTCGCCGTCGGCGGTCTCGTACGAGCCGTAGAAGGGACAGCCGCCGTCCAGCAGGTTGGAGCCGCGCCGGTCCTGCCAGCCGCCGGCGTGCAGCATGCCCTGGATCATCATGGTGAGGTGCGCGGTGCCGTCGACGATCGCCGCGTCGACGACCTGTCCGCAGCCGCCGGGCGTGCGGGCGTGCTGGAGGGCGGCGAGGACGCCGACGACGAGGTAGAGCGAACCGCCCGCGTAGTCGCCGAGCAGGTTGGCGGGAACGGTGGGCGGCTCCTCCGGCCTGCCGATCATGGAGAGGGCGCCGGTGACGGCGATGTAGGCGATGTCGTGCCCGGCCCGTTCGGCGAGCGGGCCGTCCTGGCCCCAGCCGGTCATCCGTCCGTAGACGAGCCGGGGATTGCGGGCGAGGCAGGCGTCCGGGCCCACGCCCAGGCGTTCGGCGACTCCGGGCCGGTACCCCTCGATCAGGATGTCGGCGCGCTCGGCCAGGTCCAGGACGGTGTCCGGGCCGGCCGCGTCCTTGAGGTCGACGAGGACGGAGCGCTTGTTGCGGTTGGTCAGGTCGCCGGCCGGGTCGATGCCGAGACCGGCCCCACCGGGCCGGTCGACGCGCACCACGTCGGCGCCGAGATCGGCCAGGAGCATCGCGGCGAACGGGCCGGGCCCGATGCCCGCCAGCTCGACCACGCGCACCCCGGCCAGCGGGCCGCGCGGACCGTGCGAGCCGTTCCCTGTCGTTGCCATCGAGCCCCCAGCGGTATGACACAACTGATGTAACATCGATGATGCTAAGAACGCACCGCGCTCCGCACAACCCCTTGGAGCGAGCAAGCGCTTAGTTTCTCTCCCCGGGATCCTCTCGCACGAAGCCTCCCCTCCCGCGCAGCGCCACGTACGGCTCCGCTACCCTCTGCCTGCTACATCGGCGCCGGCCCCTGCGGAGGCACTCGTGAACAGGCAGAACGGGGCATCACGCCCCTATGACGTGGTCCTCTTCGGCGCCACCGGTTTCGTGGGTGAGCTCACGGCCGGGTATCTGGCGGCCCACGCCCCGGCCGGCTGCCGCTGGGCCCTGGCCGGCCGCAACCGCGCCAGACTGGAGCAGCTGCGCAACCGGCTCACCGCACTGCATCCGCACTGCGCGGACCTCCCGCTGCTGCACGCCGACGCGGACGACGCGGACGCGCTGCGCGAACTGGCGGAGTCCACCCATGTGGTGGCCACGACCGTCGGACCGTACGTCTGGTACGGGGAGAAGCTGGTCGCGGCCTGCGCGGAGGCCGGCACGGACTACACGGATCTCGCGGGCGAGCCGGAGTTCGCCGACCGGATGTACCTGGAGCACGACGCCCGGGCGCGCGAGACCGGGGCCCGGATCGTGCACGCCTGCGGTTTCGACTCGGTCCCGCACGACCTGGGCGCGTACTTCACTGTCCTGCAACTGCCCGAGGACGTCCCGCTCCGCGTCGACGGATTCGTCCGCTCCAACGCCGTCTTCTCGGGCGGTACGTTCGCCTCCGCGCTCACCGCGATGAGCCGCGGCCCGCAGATGCTGAGCGCCGCCAGGGAGCGCCGGCTGCACGAGCCCCGGCTGGTCGCCCGCCGCGCCGCCGCCCCGCTCGGCGGGCCGCGCTTCAGCACGGAGACCGGCACCTGGGCGCTTCCGCTGCCGACCCTCGACGCGCAGATCGTCAGGCGCTCGGCCCGTGCGCTCCCCCGCTACGGCCCCGACTTCCGCTACCGGCACTACGCCTCGGTCAAGCATCTGCCGGTGGCCCTGGGCGGCACGGCGGCCCTGGGCGCCCTCCTCGGCGCGGCGCAACTGCCGGCCGTGCGGAACTGGCTGATGGACCGCTACGAGCCCGGGTCGGGCCCGGACGAGGAGCGCCGCCGCCGGAGCTGGTTCACCGTCCGGTTCGTCGGCGAGGGCGGGGGCCGCCGCGTCTTCACGGAGGTGTCGGGCGGCGATCCGGGCTACGACGAGACGGCGAAGATGCTGGCGGAGTCGGCGCTGTGCCTGGCGCTGGACGAGCTCCCGCCGACCTCGGGCCAGGTCACCACGGCGGTCGCCATGGGTGACGCGCTGCTGGAGCGGCTGCGCGGGGCGGGTCTGCGCTTCCGGGTGGCGGCCGTGCGCTGACGCGCCACCGGGCCGTCGGGGCTCAGAAGATCCAGGAGGCCAGGGTGTAGAGCATCGCCCCGGCCCAGACGAAACCGACCGCACCCCCGATCAGCATGCCCACCGCCACACGGCGCTGAGCAGGGTGAAGGGGTGCGGTTCGAGCGGTTGAGCGAGATGCGTTCATACGTCCAGACTGCCGACCATGATCGGCGGGCGCTATCCGTACGGATACTCAGGCGCCCGGACCGGGTGCACGCGCCGGCCCTCGGCCGGTGGCTTCCCGGAGCGCCCGCCGGCACAGCGCGTCGGCCCTGCGGGTCGTCTCCGGCTGGCGGAAGCCGCGCGCCAACAGCAGCGTGTGCGCACAGGCGTTGTCCAGGCCGGTACGGTGCCCGACCGACACGTACACCGGTTTCGTGCCGTCCTGGGTGCGCAACGCCTGCCCCACCACCTCGTCCCCGTCCAGCAGCGGCGACCGGTCGCCGCGGTGGGGGCCGGGCTGTTCGTACGAGAAGGTGAACGGGTTCTTCGCGACGCCGATGACCGGGAGCCCGGTGAGCACGCCCAGATGGCTGGCGAGGCCGAAGCGGCGCGGGTGCGCCTGTCCGTAGCCGTCGCAGACGACGAGCCCCGGGTCGGCGGACAGGGACTCGAGCGCGGCCAGCACGGTGGGGATCTCGCGGAAGGCGAGGAGTCCCGGGATGTACGGGAAGGTGACCTGCCCGGTGGCGGTGGCCTCCGCCACCACCTCCAGCGTGGCCGCGTCCAGGACGACGGCCGCCGCCACGACGACATCGCGCTCGTCGTCGTAGGCGACGTCCACGCCCGTCACCGTGCCGGTACCCGGTGGCGGCCCGGGCTCGTCGAGCACCACCCGGGTGCGCAGGGTGTCCTGGAGGGCGCGCGCCCCGGCCTCGTCGGCGGGTATCCGAAGTGTCGTCATGATGCCGGTCAGTTTAGGCGGGCCGCTCCCGTAGCCTTTGGATCATGTTCGTTCTCGATCTGTCGTACACCGCCCCGCCGGACCGCGTCGATGCGGTGATGGAGGATCACGTCTCCTGGCTCGACGCGCAGTACGCCACCGGGGTGTTCATCGCCTCCGGCCGCAAGAACCCCCGCGAGGGCGGGGTGATTCTCGCGGTCGGCGGCGACCGGGCCGCGATCGAAGGGCTCGCGGCGACCGACCCCTTCGTCGTGCACGGCGTATGTGCGTACCGGATCACGGAGTTCATCGCGACGAAGACGTCGGACGCGCTCGCTCCCTACCGTCAGCAGGTGCAGGCGCCTCTCAGCTGACGAACGCGCGTGCGGCCCGCCCCTTTTCTCCGGCTGCCCAGCAGCTGCCGTCCGCGGTGCAGTCGACCGTGTCGTACGACCCGGTGCCGACCGCGCGCCAGGTGCGGCCGCCGTCCGTGGTGAGGTCGGTGCCGGCCGGGCCGACCGCGAGTGCGGCCGAGCGGCTGTGCGGCAGCCAGGCGACGCCGGAGCGGTAGGCGGCGGGCGGCGTACGGGACGGCTGCCAGCGCCGGCCCCCGTCGGAGGTGACCGCCGAGGCGCGGGGCGACACCTGGTCGGCGCGGTAGTCACCGCCGACCGCGATGCCATGGGTACGGTCCCGGAAGGCGAGGCCGAAGACGCCGCGGGCCGGGTCGCCGGCCGGGATCGGCGACGCCGTCGCGGTCCAGGTCAGTCCGCGGTCGCCCGAATGCAGGACCCGGGCGGTGGCCGCCCCGCCGGTCGCCAGCCAGACGTCCTTGGGACCGGCGCTGACCAGGCACTGTCCACTGGCTGCGAACCCCGCCTCACCGGCCTGCGCCTGCGGCATGCCGGCACTGGGCAGTACGTTCCAGCTGCGGCCCCCGTCGGCGGTGGACAGGATGCGGAAGCGCCCGTCCACGGGGTCGCTCATGGCAAGGCCGTGGCGGCTGTCGAAGAAGGTCAGGCAGTCGTAGAACGCGCGTGCGTCGGTGTTGCGGAACGACTCGGTCCAGGTGGCCCCGCCGTCCTCCGTACGCAGCACCCGGGAAGCCTCTCCCTCGCCGATGGCCAGGGCCACCGCCCGCCGGGCGTCGAAGGCCTCGATGTCACGGAACTCCAGTGCCTCGTCGGCCGCACCGGGCGGCGAGACGTCGCGCCAGTGCCTGCCGCCGTCGGTGGTGCGCAGCACGGTGCCCTGCGAGCCCGCGAGCCACGCCGTACGGCTGCTGACGGCGGCGAGGCCCCTGAAGCGGGCGTCGCTGCCCGTGTCGGTGGGCGTCCAGGCCGGACCGTGCCGTTCGCCGGGTGCCGCCTGGGCCGCGGGTGCGGCCAGCGCGGCGGCCAGCGCCGCCCCGCACAGTCCCAGTGACATCAGTCGTCGCGTCTTCCCCATGGGCTTCATGGCGCTGGAAGCTAATCCACGGACCGGGCCCCGTCCAGGGTGCATCGCCGGGAAACGGGCACGTGTGCAGGCGGCGGTGGGCGGTGACGTAACTCACGCCGTGCCCCGATGCACGGATCGACGGGTTCAGTCGTCTGTACAAGAGCGTCGCGAGAGGGAGCAGGCCTTGTCCACCGTAATCGAACAGCCCGTGCAGGCCCGCATGGTCGCATCCGCGCCCCAGATGGAAACGCTTCCCGCAGTACTAAGCTACGACCGCACGGACCCCTTCGCCGTACGCATGGCGTTTCCCGCACCGGCGACGCTGGAGGGCACCGAGGTGTCCTGGGAGTTCTCCCGGGAGCTGCTGACGGCGGGGATGGACGCGCCGGCGGGGGTCGGGGACGTACGCGTCAGGCCCTTCGGGTACGACCGCACCGTGCTGGAGTTCCATGCCGCCGAGGGCATCGCCATGGTGCACGTGCGCACGGCGGAGCTGCGCCGGTTCCTGCGGCGCGCCCAGGAACTCGTCCCCGCCGGGGAGGAGCACCGCTTCCTGGATGTGGACCGGAGCCTGGCGCACCTGCTCGGCGGTTCCCGCTGACCCCGTCGCGTCGGGGCCGGCCCCGCGCCCGTTAATTCGCTTGCCCCGTCCCGGGGACCGCCGTACCTTCGTTGATGTCCTTGTTGTCGCCGATAGGAGTAGGACGTTGCTCGTCTGAGGTCTTGAGACACCGTGCCGCACGCCGTGTCATGTCTGCACATGTCCGCGTGCCCGAGTGTGACCTCAGCTCTTCGAGCCGTCCTCCGCGACCAGGGCCTTTCCTTTTCTTGTCTTCCGGAATCTCTTCCGTGGAAAGCCAGTGACCGGTGTCTCGCCCCGTTGCCCCTGTCCTTCCTCGCAACCGGGAGTTCCTTGTGTCTACCCCCCTCACCCACATCACCTGCTCGTCGCTGTCCTTCGCCTGGCCCGACGGCAGCCCGGTGCTCGACGACTTCCACCTCACCGTGGGACCCGGCCGTACCGGACTCATCGGGCTCAACGGCTCCGGCAAGTCGACCCTGTTGCGGCTGATCGCCGGTGAACTCACGCCCGTCGAGGGCCACATCAGGGCGACGGGCGAGGTCGGTTACCTGCCGCAGAACCTGGTCCTGGACACCGCGCTGCGCGTCGACGCCGCCCTGGGCATCGCCGGGACCCGTGCGGCGCTGCACGCCATCGAGGCGGGCGACGTCGGCGAGGAGCGGTTCGCCGCCGTCGGCGACGACTGGGACGTGGAGGAACGGGCGCTCGCCGCGCTCGACCAGCTCGGCCTCGGCCACATCGGGCTCGACCGCACGATCGGTGAGATGTCGGGCGGCGAGTGCGTGCTGCTGCGCCTGGCGGCGCTGCTGCTGGCCCGGCCCGACGTACTGCTGCTGGACGAGCCGACGAACAACCTCGATCTGTACGCACGCGGCCGCCTCTACGCGGCGGTCGACGCGTGGAACGGCGTCCTCGTCGTCGTCAGCCACGACCGGGAGCTTCTGGAGCGCGTGGACCAGATCGCCGATCTGCGGGAGGGCTCGGTCACCTGGTACGGCGGCAACCTCTCGGCGTACGAGGAGGCGCTCGCGGTGGAGCAGGAGGCCGCCGGGCGCATGGTGCGGGTCGCCGAGGCCGATGTGCACCGCCAGAAGCGCGAACTCGCCGAGGCCCAGGTCAAACTGGCGCGGCGCAAGCGCTACGGACAGAAGATGCAGGAGAGCAAACGGGAACCGAAGATCGTCATGGGTGCCCGCAAACGCTCGGCCCAGGAGTCGGCGGGCAAGCACCGCATCATGCACACGGAGAAGCTGGCCGAGGCGAAGGAGCGCCTCGACGACGCTGTCGAAGCGGTGCGGGACGATGCCGAGATCAGGGTCGAACTGCCCCACACCAAGGTCCATCCGGGCCAGGGCGTGCTGCTGCTGAGCGATCTGGAGCTCGCCCACGGGGCACGGGTGCAGGGCTCGTTCGAGATACGCGGTCCGGAGCGCATCGCGCTGGTGGGACGTAACGGGGCGGGCAAGACCACGCTGCTGCGGACTTTGGCCGGCGATCTGGCACCGGTGTCCGGTGAGGCGTCGGTGCACCTGCCGATGCGTTTCCTGCCCCAGCGGCTGGATATTCTGGACGACGAGCTGAGCGTGGTGGAGAACGTGGCGCGGTTCGCACCGGATGCCACGGACAACCGGATCAGGGCGCGACTGGCCCGTTTTCTGTTCAGGGGTGCCCGGGCGGACCGGGCTGCCGGGACGCTTTCGGGCGGCGAGCGGTTCCGTGCCGCTCTGGCCTCGCTGCTGCTGGCGGAACCGGCACCTCAGCTGCTGATGCTGGACGAGCCGACGAACAACCTGGACATGGCGAGTGTGCGCCGGCTGACGGCGGCACTCGATTCGTACGAGGGGGCGTTGATCGTGGCGAGCCACGACGTACCGTTCCTCGAATCGCTCGGGATCACGCGCTGGCTGCTGCTCGACGGCGGGATCCGGGACACCACGGCCGAGGAGGTGCGCGCCGGACTGTGAGGTGCGGGGCGGGGCGCGAGGTTCGCGCGGGTGGCGTGGCTAGCGGTGGAGTAACGCCCAGGTCTTGGAGCCACCGGAGGCCGTCAGCGCGGGGGCCAGCCCCCAGTCCCCGCCGTGTTCGTCCACCGCGGCGGCCAGCAGCCACATGCTGGCGCTGCGGTGTTCCCGGCACTCCTCCGACTTCTCGGGCAACGCATGGACCGGGTGCTGGTCGTAGAGGGTGATCCGCAGCGCGTCGAACTGCCAGTGGACCCGCAGGAGCATCTCCCGGTCCGGTGTGAAGCGATAGGCGGCCGCGACGAGTTCCGAGGTGGCGAGGACCGCCGTCTCGGCGAGTTCGGCGAGACCGTGCCGGCTGAGCAGTTCATCCACGGCGCGGCGGGCGAGGCCCGCACAGAAGGCGCCGCCCGGCAGGGCGAACGAGTAGCTGAGGTTGTCCGCCGCCGGTGGTTGTGGTCCGGCGGGTGCGAGGGCCGGAAGGCAACGGAGTGCGCCCTTCATCAAGTGCTGCTCACATTTCTGGTACGTGTGGTGACGATCACACACAGGGGCGCGGTCGCCCCGTGTGAGACTTGCGCTACCGACCGTAGCGCACGCCTGGAGCACAGTGCTACTACTTGTGTGGTTCCGGTCATTTCGCCACCCACCCCGGAAGGACACAAGCTGTGCCGCCCAGGACCACTCCGACCGCCCGACAGCAACGCCTCGGGTACGAACTACGCAAACTGCGCGAGCAGTCGGGGATGACGGCACAGCAGGCTGCTGCGCTGCTCGGCGTCGACCGCACCCGCATCCCCAACATCGAGTCCGGCCGGTTCGGCATCAGCGCCGAGCGGGTCCGCACCCTGGCCTTCAACTACGGCTGCCCGGACACGGGCCTCGTGGACCTGCTGGCGGAGATGGCGACGGAGCGGGCCAGGGGCTGGTGGGAGGAGCATCGCGGCCTGCTGCTGCCGAGCCTGCTGGACATCGCCGAACTCGAGTTCCACGCAGTGGAGTTGAACACCGCCACGACCACCCACATCCCCGGCCTGCTGCAGACCGAGGAACACGCGCGCGCGGTCTTCGACACCGCCGACCCGCGACTGCCGGGCCCGGATCTGATGGCCCGGCTCTCCCTGCGGCTGCGCCGCCAGGAAGTGCTCGAACGGGACCGGCCACCCCTGTACGAGGCGGTGGTCCACGAGGCCGCGCTGCGGATGCAGTTCGGCGGCCCCAAGGTCACCCGGGCGCAGCTGGAGCACATTCTCGACCAGTCCGAGCGCAGCCGGATCACCGTCCGGGCCATCCCCTTCGCCGCAGGCGGTTTCCCTGGGGCCGGACAGTCGTTCACCTATGTCGGCGCGGCGGTCCCGCAGCTCGATACCGTGCAGCTCGATTCCTCACACGGTTCGATGCTGCTGGACGCGGATATGCAACTGCGCCGGTACCGGGGCCTGTTGGAGCGCCTGCGTACGCTCGCGCTACCCGTCGAGGAATCGCGTGACTTCATCCGATCCATAGCCCAGGACCTCTGAGGAGAGACCATGAACGACATCTGCTGGGACGAAGCCTTCTGCAGCGAGGGCGCGAACTGCTTCCGTTTCGGACTCGACGACCAGGGCCGCGCCTACATCGGCTCCACGACCGACCAGGCCACCTACGTGAGCGACTCCATGGAAGCGCTTCAGGCACTGATCTTCGCGGTGAAGGCGGGTGCGGCGGACCACCTGCTCTGATCCGGCCCGCCCCGACCGCGCCCCCTCACGCGTTGCGCTCCGAGTACGCCGACTGTTCAGAGCTCATCGCCACGGGGGCACGGCCCGGCCGATCATTCAATTTCCTCCCGGCCCCACGCCCTGCCCGCACACCTCCCTGACCCTCTGTATACACGCTTGACCTGCACTTATGACACTGCGTGAACGACTGTCGCCCGGACGGGCTTGGCGGGGACCTTACTGCCGCTTTAACCTACGGTCTCGTAACCTACGAAGCCGTAGGTAATTCTCCCGTCCCCAGGAGCCCCCGTGACGATCACCTCTCCCCACCTCGGCAGTTCACAGGCGTGGACCGACGCGCAACTGCTGTACGCGCTGGAAGAGGTGGTGGAGAAGGAACTCAACCGCCATCTCAAGGTCGCCAAGGACTGGATGCCGCACGAGTACGTGCCGTTCTCCGACGGCCGGAACTTCCCCGGCATCTTCGAGGACGGCCAGGCCTGGGAGGCCGAGCAGTCCAAGGTCACCGACATCGGCAAGATCGCCCTGGTCGTGAACCTGCTGACCGAGGACAACCTCCCCAGCTACCACCACGAGATCGCCTCGCTCTTCGGCCGCGACGGCGCCTGGGGCACCTGGGTGCACCGCTGGACGGCCGAGGAGGGCCGCCACGGCATCGTGATGCGCGACTACCTGCTCACCTCGCGCGCCGTGGACCCGGACAAGCTGGAGCAGTTCCGGATGGCACACATGGCGGAGGGCTTCGAGTCCGACAACCGCCACTCGATGCTGCACTCCGTCGCGTACGTGGCGTTCCAGGAGCTGGCGACCCGGGTCTCGCACCGCAACACCGGACATCAGTCGGGCGACCCCGTCTGCGACCGCATGCTGGCGCGGATCGCGACCGACGAGAACCTGCACATGGTCTTCTACCGCAACCTCCTCGGCGCGGCCTTCGAGCTCGCCCCGGACCTGACCATGCAGTCCGTGCGCGACGTCGTCGTGAACTTCCGGATGCCCGGCCACGGCATGCCCGGGTTCGAGCGGGCCGCCGCGCAGATGGCGATCGGCGAGATCTACAACATGCGGATCCACCACGACGACGTCATCCAGCCGGTGCTGCGCTACCTGAAGGTGCTGGACATCGACGGTCTGGGCCCGGAGGGCCTCAAGGCGCAGGAGGAGCTCGGTCTGTACATGAACGGGCTGGACAGCGAGGCGTCGAAGTTCGACGAGAAGCTCGCCGCACGCAAGGCGCGCGTGGCGGCCCGCGCCCAGGCCTGACGGCCGGCACACCTGTCCCCGTGCGGGGGCGGACCTCCTCGGTCCGCCCCCGCACGGGGGTGAGCCCTCCCCCGCGCGGTGCGGACCGTACTCTGTGCCGGTGAAACCTGTGACCCGTGTCGTTCTGTTCGGTGCGCCGACAGTCATCGTCGTCTCCCTGCTCTTCAACAGCGGCGGCGACGCGGAGCTGCCCACGAGCTCTCCGACCGCGGAGGCGTCGGTCACCGCCTCCGCACCGGCCGACCCGTTCGCCGCGGCGGACGACGAGGAACGTCGCGAGCTCAACGCACGCGTCGCCGCGATGCCTCCTGGGCTGGCCGAGCCGAAGATGCGCGAGATCGCCTGGCAGCTGCTGGCCAGCGCGGAGGGATCGACGCTTGACTGGCGCAGCCAGTACGCCACGATCGAGGACACCGGCGACGGCACCGGCTACAACGCCGGAATCGTCGGCTTCTGCTCCAGTACGGACGACATGCTCACGTTCGTCGAGGCATTCACCGCGGAACACCCGGACAGCCCGCTGGCACCGTTCGTCCCGGCGCTGCGCGAGGTCGACGGCACCGATTCGCACGAGGGGCTGGACCCCGGTTTCACGGCCGCGTGGAAGAAGTCGGCCGAGGACCCCGCCTTCCGCGCCGCCCAGGACCTGGTCCGGCTGAAGCAGTACTTCGAACCGGCCGTCCATCTGGCGAAACTGGACGGGCTCGGCACCCTGGGTCAGTACATCTACTTCGACGCCATGGTTCTCCAGGGGCCCGGGTCCGAGGCGGACTCCTTCTACGGCATCCGGAAGGCAGCCGCGGAAGAGGCGGACACGGTCGCGGAGGGCGGCGACGAGCCGGCCTATCTCGACGCCTTCCTCGAAGCGGCCCGTACCGTGATGAAGTCGAAGAAGAACCAGCAGGACACCTCGCGTCTCGATACCGCCCAGCGGGTGTTCCTGGAGGACGGGAACCTGACCCTCGAACCGCCGCTGACCTGGAAGATGTACGGCGAGACGTTCCGTATCCCGTCCTGACCCGGTGTCCCGCCCCGGCGGGCACCCGCCGTCCCCTCGGGCGCGGCTATCCCCGCGCGTCCTGCCTGATCAGCTCCGACGCCTTCTCCGCGATGGCGACCGTCGGGGCGTGGGTGTGCCCCCGGGTGATGCGCGGCATCACCGACGCGTCGACCACCCGCAGGCCCCGCACACCACGCACCCTGAGCCGGGGATCGGTGACGGAGCCGGGGTCCTCGCCCATCCGGCAGGTGCCGACGGGGTGGTAGAGGGTCTGCGCGCCGGCCCGGACCGCCTCCCCGAGCCGTTCGTCGTCGACCGGCCCCGGATAGGGGCCCATCGGGCCCGAGGTGTGCGGGGCCAGGGCCGCGGAGGCGAACAGGGTCTCGGCGCGCCGGACACCGGCGACGATCCGCGGCAGATCGGCCTCGGCGGTCAGATAGCCGGGATCGATCCGGATTCCGGAGCCGGTCGCCGTGGTGTCCGCGTCGAGCGTGATCCGTCCGGCGCTCTCGGGCTGGAGCAGGACGACGCCGATGGTGAGGCCGTGCTCCGTCGGTGCGGTGAGGCCGTGGTCGATGAAGGGTGCCGGGGCGAAGATCAGCTCGATGTCGGGGGCGGCCAGTCCGGGTGTGCTGCGGACGAAGGCGACGGCCTCGGCGAGGTTGGAGGTGAGAGGCCCGCGCTTCGCGAGCAGGAAGCGGGCCACGTTGGCCGGGGTGTCGGCTCCGGTCAGCGTCACCGGCCGCGGGCAGCGCACCGTCACGGCGAACGACAGGTGGTCCTGGAGGTTGCGGCCGACCTCGGGCGATTCGGCGCGCACGTCGACGCCGGCCCGTCGCAGCTCGCCGGGGTCGCCGATGCCGGAGCGCATCAGCAGGTGCGGGGAGCCGATGGCTCCCGCGCTGAGGATGACTTCGCGGCGGGCGGTGAGCGTGCCTCGGCTGCCGGTGACCACGCCGGCGGCCCGGGTTCCGTCGAAGGTGAGCGCGCTGACGCGGGCGCCGGTCAGGACGTCCAGGTTGGCCCGGCGGGCGGCCGGTTTCAGATAGCCGTCGGCGGCGCTCCAGCGGCGGCCGCGGCGCTGGTTGACCGGCGTCATGGCGACCCCGCTGTGATCGGGGGCGTTCAGCTCGGGAAGCAGCGGGAGGCCGTCGTCGGTGCAGGCGCTGACGAAGTCGCCGGTCAGGCCGGAGGGGGCGCGGGGCGGTGAGACGAAGAGCGGGCCCCCGGTTCCGTACACCGTGCCGTCACCGGTGGGGCCGGTCCACCGCTCGGCCCGCCGGAAGTACGGGACGAGGGCGTCGTGGCCCCACTCCGGTCCGGCGGAACCGGCCCAGCCGTCGTAGTCGTCACGGTGGCCGCGCACCCACATCATGGCGTTGACCGAGGATGATCCGCCGAGTGTGTGGCCGCGCGGCCAGAACAGTTCGCGGCCGCCGAGGGCCGGCTGCTTCACCGTGCTGAAGTCCCAGTCGTACGGCGTCTTGAAGAGCTTCGGAAACGCCGCGGGGATCCGGATCTCGGGCTTGCGGTCACGCCCGCCCGACTCCACGAGGGCGACTCTGACCGTGGGGTCCTCGGACAGTCGCGCGGCCAGCACGCAACCGGCCGAACCTGCCCCGACGACGATGTAGTCGTACACGCTCAACTCGGCGTCTCCTCCTGGTCGACGCGGGTTCCGCAGCGTTCACGGAGACCCGCAGGCCGATGTGCGGAAGGCCGAAGTGTCCCACGGTGAGGGAGCGTTCACGCCCGGTCGCGGTCGACTCTGCGGAGCCGGTCGCGCTCCTTCTCGGAGAGACCGCCCCACACGCCGAAGCGCTCGTCGTTGTCGAGTGCGTACTCCAGGCAGGCCAGACGTCCCTCGCAGGCGTTGCAGAGCTGCTTGGCCTCACGGGTGGAGCTGCCGGGGGCGGGGAAGAAGAACTCGGGCCCCGTCTGTGCGCACAGCGCTGTCTCCTGCCAGGCGAGAGCGGGGTCGGTCGCGGTGTTGATCAGCATGGGCACAGAGTGTCCTGCCGCGATAAACGACTGATCAACGATCCATCAATCGTCGGCGGTCCACCAGCAGGCGGGGCCGGCCGTTCGCGACGCACCGGTCACTGGACGCTCCTGATCACGGCGAAAGCGGCGCCGTACGGATCCTCGACGTCGGCGAAGGTGCCCACGCCCTCCATCTCGGTCGGTTCCAGGGTCAGCTTGCCGCCCAGCCGCTCGACCGCCGCCGCAGCGGCGTCGCAGTCCTCGACCTCGATGTACGGCAGCCAGTGCGGCCCGGCGGCGGCCCTGACGGGCACGGCGTCCAGCGGGACGAGTCCGCCGAACGAGGTCTCCTCACCGCCATCCGCCGTCCTGATGACGGTGTACGCCCCGCCGCCGCCGGGATAGGGCGTCTGGATGGTGTCCCAGCCGAAGACGGCGTCGTAGAACGCCGCGGCGGCCGGCACGTCCGGGGTGTAGAGCTCGGCCCAGCAGAGGCTGCCCTGCTCGTTCACAACGCCGAGGCCCGGGTTCCGCTTCGGCTGCCAGACGCCGAAGTACGCCCCGGCCCGGTCGGTGAACCCGCCCATCCGGCCGTACTCCAGGACGTCCATCGGTTCGAACGGCACCGCCCCGCCCGCGTCGCGCACGGCCTGCGCGGTGGCCGCGACGTCCGCCGACCGGAAGTACACCGACCAGGACGGCTTCGCCTGCTCTTCGGTGACCGTCATCGCGCCGCCGACCGTCTTCCCGTCCAGCAGGAACATCCCGTAGCCACCGGTCTCGGGGCCTCCGGCCTCGTAGTCCCAGCCGAGGAGAGCGGTGTAGAAGGCCGTGGCGCCTTCGAGATCCGGGGTGCCCAGGTCCATCCAGTTGGGGGCTCCGTCGACAAAACGGGTGGTGAGCATCGTGCGCTCCTTCGGTGGTCCCGTTCTCACACAGCAGGAAGTCCTGACTCTCCGAGTCTTGCACCGGGCACTGACAACCGCAGTGCCGGACTTGGCCTCCGGATGGCCGGGGCGGAAGCCGACGACGGCGAACGACACGGGCACATCCGCCGCCCGGGCCGCGGTGACGGCACGGGTGAGGCGCGGCGTGCGGTCGGGGGTCGAGGTCGGTGAGCCGGCCGGTGATGGACTACTGGGCGTCCATCGCGAGCGGGGCGGATCGGGTCATCGTTCGTCCTTGGCGTCCGGGGGCGGGTCGGTTCGGGGGTCGGCGGAGGTCTCGTCCGCGCCGTCGGCGCCGATGCGGCGCAGCGAGCGGTCGGCGACGGTCACCGCGAGGAACAGCACACTCACGGCGAGCATGAAGGCGGCGAGGTGGTGCAGGCCGCCGGTGTCCGCGCGTTCACCGAAGAAGCTGCCACTGGCGGCGGAGGCGATGATGGCGCCCAGATAGCCGAAGGTGCGCAGCAGCCCGGCGGACGAACCCATGCGTTCGCCGTCGGCCTGGTGGAAGACGGCGTTCTGCAGGGCGAGGTTGTTCAGTCCTTGCGGGACTCCGAGGACGATCACGACCATCAGGAGCATCCACACGGGACTGTGGGCGTTCAGGAGGAACAGCAGGGCGCAGGCGATGATCTGGCCGGTGGCGCCGGCCAGGAGCTTGCCGCGGACCGCCTGGCGTCGCCCGGTGAGGGTGGAGACGACGATCGCGGTGGCGAACAGCGGGAGCTGGACCAGCCCGGCCTGGGAGGGCGACAGCCCGCGTCCCTGCTCCGTCCACTGGGTGTAGCCGTAGAGGAAGGCGTAGGTGACGACGTAGCAGAGAAGGGTCCTGGTGTACGTGGCGAGGAGCGGCAGGTTGCCGCCCAGGACGCGTACGTGGATGAAGGGCTGCCGTGCGCGCAGCTCGCGCCAGGTGAACCCGGCTGCCGCGGCGGCGGTCAGGACCAGCAGGTACCAGTCGCCGCCGCCGGGGTTCATGAGGAACAGCAGGAGGCACACGAGTGCCGCGGCGAACAGGCCCATGCCCGGCAGGTCCAGATCGCTCACGGGGTGGCGGCCGTCCTCCCGGCGGGAGGTGGGAGTCGCCGGGATGCGGCGGGCTCCGAGGCAGAGGCCGGCTGCCGCGAGAGGGATGTTGACGGCCAGCGTCGCACGCCAGCCGCCGGCACCGATCAGCAGACCGCCGAGGCCGGGGCCGATGACGGCGATGGTCTGGGTGGTGACGGCGAGGGCGGTGAGCACCCCGGCGGGGCTCTTGTGGCCGGTGCGCTTCGACTCGCTGCGGATGAGGTACATCGCCGCCGGATAACCGGCGCAGGTGCCGAAGCCGAGGAGGACGCGGGCGGCGACGAGCACGGCGAGGTTCGGGGCGAGCATGCCGACGACTCCGGCTATGCCGGTCAGCGCGGTCCCGGCCAGGAACAGCCGGCGGGGCCCGAGAGGTCGATCAGCCGTCCGACGACCGGCTGTCCGATGGAGGTGGCCAGGTAGAGGGAGGAGATCAGCCACGCCGTTTCGGACGGCGGGGCGCCGAAGGCCGCGCCGATCGGTACGAGGGAGACCGAGATGATGGAGGAGTTGACGGGATTGAGCACCGCTCCCAGCATCATCGGGGCCAGCAGGCGCCGGTCGAAGCCGCCCGCCACCCCCTCGGCTCCGCCGGGACGCAGCCGCCGCAGCCCGGAGACCAGGCTTCCGGTCACGAGCGGACGACCCGTTCCAGCAGGGCCGCCGCCTCGATCAGGAGGCGGCGCTCCTCCTCCGTGCACCCGTCCTCCAGCGCGCGGGTGAGCCAGCCCTCCCCGGCCCGCCGTCGGTCCTCGAGGAAGACGTGGCCGCTGTCGGTCACGAAGACCAGTTGGCGGCGACCGTCCTCGGGGTCGGGGCGGCGGTCCACGAGGCCGCGTTCCACCAGGATGCCGACGGTGGTGGCGACCGACTGGTGCCGGACGCGTTCGGCGGCCGCGAGGTCCGTGACCGACGCCTCGCCGTCCTTGTCGAGCCGGCTGAGGACCGACGTCTGGGACGGGGTGAGGTCACCGGGGTCGTAGGTCTCACGCATGCGGCGCCTCAGCCGGCTGTAGACCACACGGACGTCATGGGCCGCACGGACAGCGGATTCGGACACACCGTCGGGAGTACTGGTCACCTCATTCATATCTACAGACTAACGTGCGCAGTCCAGGCTGCGCACTTACGGGTGCGCACTCCTGGCTGCGCAATGCGTCAGCGGGTGCCTGCCGGCGCGTGACCGTCAGCGGGTGACCCCCAGGGCCGGCAGTACCGTCTCCGCGACCCGGTACGCCTCCTCCAGCAGCGGGTTCCCGGAGAGGATGAAGGTGTCGACGCCCAGGTCCTCGAACTCCTTGAGCCGCTCGACGACCTGAGCCGTCGATCCCACCACCGCGGTGCCCGGCCCCGGCCGGAACAGGCTCATGCCCGGCCACATGTTGGGGTGGACCTCCAGCTCACGGGCGTGCGCGGGGACCTTTCCGCCGTGCTGGCGAAACTGCCGCTGCCAGCCGACGCCGTCCTCGCCCGCCCGGTCGCCGAGCTGACGGGCGTAGGTCGCGTCGCTGGTGACGTCGAGGAGCCGGTCGGCCGCGGCCCAGGCCTCATCCTCCGTGTCCCGGACGATCAGGTGCAGCCGCAGCCCGATCCGGAGGGTACGGCCGTACGCGGCGGCCCTCGCCCGGACCTTCTCCAGCTTCTCCTTCAGCAGGTGCGGCGGCTCCCCCCAGGTCAGGAAGACGTCCACGTGCTCGGCGGCCATCTCGATACCGGGGTCGGACGAGCCGCCGAACCAGAGCGGGATGTGCCCGTCCTGGACGGGCTTCAGCTCGCGGAAGGAGGCACCCGCGTTCCTCAGGTCGTAGAAGCGGCCCTTGTGGTCGAAGACCTCGCCGGCCGTCAGCCGCTTCACGATCGACCAGTACTCCGCGCTCAGCTCGTACCGTTCGTCGTGCTCCACGTGCAGTCCGTACTCCTGCAGCGACTTCGTCGAGCCGTTGACCACGTTGAAGCGGAGCCGGCCGCCGAAGAGCGTGTCGAAGCTGAGCGCCATCTTGGCGAGCAGCGTCGGCGGGATGAGCCCGGGGTGGACTGCGAGCAGGGGCTTGAAGCGGGTGCTCGTCGAGGCTGCCAGCGCGCTGCCGAGCGGCCAGACGTCGTACAGGTCGGTGGCGAGCAGCGCGCCGCTGTAGCCGAGCCGCTCGACGGTCCCGGCCAGTTGGGCCAGGTATCCGAGGTCAACGGAGCGCCGCCCCTCGGGCTCCCAGGGGTAGGCGCCTTCACGCGGAATGATGTACCAGAGAACTTCGGTCGCCATGTCGTCATACCGCCTTGTCGGCTGTGGCACGGGCACGGGCGTGGGCGACGGTGACCGGCCGGTCGATGAATCCGGTCCGGTGGAAGATGTCGGCGGCCTCCTGCTGCTCGGCGATGAAGGCGTCGGAGACGGGCTCGATCGTCCAGGGCAGCGAGGCCAGGGCGGTTTCCCAGTCGTCGGCCGCGCCGCCGAGGTCTGCGGCGGCGATCTCGGCCGCCTGCCGGGGGTGGGCGGCGGCCCACTCGTCCGCGCGTCGCAGCGCCCGGGTCAGGGCCTCGATGACGTCGGGCCGGGATTCGGCGAGGTCACGACGGGTGAAGAACACGGAACGGTCGCTGATGACGTCGCCGGTACGGACCAGGGTCCGCAGTCCGCCGGTGCGCCGGGCGGCCGCCAGCTCGGCGCCCTGGGCGACCCAGGCGGCGATCGCTCCGGTGCGCAGCAGTTCCTCGCTGTCGGCGTTGCCGCGGACGGCCGTGATGTCCTCGGCGTAGGACAGCCCGGCGTCGTCGAGCGCCTTGGCGATGAGATGGGTCTGCCAGGACCCGATCGCCAGGTGCACGGTCGCACCCTTGAGGTCGGCGACGGTGCGCACGGGGCTGTCCTCGGGGACCAGGAGCGCGCCGTGTTCGGGGCGCGGCGCGGAGACCGCGGTGTAGACGATGTCGTGCCCGGCGGCCTGGGCGGTGACGGGCGGGGTGGAGCCGGTGCCGCCGAAGTCGATGACGCCCCGGGTCAGGAGTTCGCCGGTGCGCACGCCGTTGGTGTACGGGTGGAAGACGACGGTCTCGCCCAGCGGTGCCAGTTCCTCCTGGGCGAAGCCCAGCCGGGAGAGGTGGTACAGGTGGTAGAGGGACGGGTTGCTGCTGTGGACACCGATGGTGAGGGTCATTCAGATCACTCCGGCTTCGGCGGGTACGGGGGACGGAAGGAAAGGTGCGGGGGCGTCGACGCCGAGGTCGGCCAGGAGCCGCCGGCGCAGAGCGGCGAACGCGGGGTCGCCCGGGTCGCGCGGCCGGGCGATGCCGACGGTCTCGTCGGTGACGAGGCGGCCGTCGCGCAGGACGGCGACCCGGTCGGCCAGCCGTACGGCCTCCTCGACGTCATGGGTGACCAGCAGGACGGCGGGGCGGTGCCGGCGGCACAGTTCGCCGACGAGATCCTGCATCTTCAGCCGGGTCAGCGCGTCGAGGGCCGCGAACGGCTCGTCGAGCAAAAGGAGTTCGGGCTCGCGGACCAGGGCCCGGGCCAGCGCGACGCGCTGGGCCTCACCACCGGAGAGGGTGGCCGGCCAGGCCTCGGAGTGCCGTTCCAGGCCGACTTCGGCCAGCGCTCGGAGCCCGTCGGCGGAGCGGTTGCGGGGCAGGGCGGCCGTCACATTGGCCAGCACCCTTTTCGACGGTACGAGCCGGGGCTCCTGGAAGACGATGGTGCGGGCCTCGGGGACGAGGACCTCTCCCCCGTCCGCGCCGTCGAGGGCCCCGAGGATGCGCAGCAGCGTCGTCTTCCCGCTTCCGCTGGCACCGAGCAGAGCGACGAACTCGCCCCGGGCGATGTCGAGCCGAAGGTCGTCGAGGACGGCACGGTCGCCGAACGCGCGGCGCAGCCCCCGTACCCGGACGGCGGGTACGGATGTCGGATCAGTGGTCATCGGGTGGCTCCCTGGGGAGTGCGCCAGGGCATCAGCACGCGTTCCAGCAGCCGCACGAGAATGTCGGCGGTCAGGCCGAGGAGCCCGTAGACGAGGATGCAGACGGCGAGGATGTCGGTGCGGGCGTAGCTCTGTGCCTGGGACATCAGATAGCCGATGCCGGCGGTCGCGTTGATCTCCTCGGCGGCGATCAGCGCGATGACGCTGAGCGTCATCGACAGGCGCAGTCCGGCCAGCAGGGACGGCAGGGCGCCGGGCAGGACGACTTCGCGTACGAGGGCGAGGCGTCCCATGCCGAAGCTCCGCATGGCCTCGATGAGTTTCGGGTCGGTGTTGCGCACCCCGCTCGATGTGGACACGTACATCGGGAAGGTGGTGGCCACGGCGATGAGGAGGATCTTCGCCGTCTCGTTGATCCCGAACCAGACCATGAAGAGCGGCACCAGGGAGAGGAAGGGGATCGTGCGCAGGGTCTGGAGCGAGGAGTCGAGGAGTTCGTCGCCGAGGCGGGTGAACCCGGTCGTGATGCCGAGGACCAGTCCGGCGGCGAGGCCGATGAGGAGACCGAGGCCGGAGCGGGTGAGGGAGGTCGTGAGGGCGTCGGGAAGCTGGCCGTTGCCCCACAACTCACCTACGGCGCGCAGCACTTCGGCGGGCGATGCCAGGACGTCGGGGGTGAGGACGCCGGTGGCGGAGGCCGTCCACCACAGCACGAGCAGGGCGACCGGGCCGATCGTACGGACGGTCAGCGCGTAGCCCCGGCTGCGGCTCCTGCTGGTCCGGGGGCGCGGCCGGACGAGTCCGGGAGGCGCGGCGGCGGTGTCGCTCATGTCAGCTTCCCGACATCGAGCAGGTGCGCGGCGACGTCGACCCGGTCCTCGGTGACGTTCTGGTCGGCGTAGAACGCGGCGACGTCCTCGAAGCGCGCGATGTCCTCGGGCCCGATGGGATCGACGGTCCCGCCCTGCGCCGTGAACCCGGTCTGGACCTCCTTGGCCTTGCCCGTCACGGCGGTCGGGCCGACGTCCGTGAAGACGTTGAGGTACGCGGCCGGATTCCGCTTCTCCTTGGCGCTGGCCTCGTGGAGGTACTGGTAGAGGGCCTGTACGACCTTCGGGTGCTGCTCGGCGAACTCGGTCCGCACCGCGTTGAGGCTGTAGTTGTCGGAGCCGATCGCGGCGCCGTCGGCCACGAAGTGCGCCTTGCCGCTGCCGATCTCGGCGACCGCGTACGTGGCCCACACGGCCCAGGCGTCCACCTTGCCGGCGTTGAAGACCGCCGCGGTCTGGTCGGGGCGCAGATAGACCCGGGTGACCTTGTCCGCCGGGATGCCGGCCTTGGCGAGGGCCTTGAGCAGCAGGTACTCGCCGGTACCGCCCTGGTTGACGGCGACCTTCTTCCCCACGAGGTCGGCCACCGAGCCGATGTCCGACCCGTTCCTGACGAGGATGCCCTCCCCCGCGGCGTCCGGGTCGACGGCGGTGAAGAACTTGAAGCCGGGCCGCTGGGCGAGCGAGGTGATTCCGGAGGTGATGGAGCCCGTGGCGATGTCCAGCTGGTCCGCGTTCATCGCCTGGGCGGCGGGGGCGAACGGGCCCGCGCTGCCGGTCCACCGGACCTTGGCGCCTGCCTTGGACAGCGCCTTGTCGAGGCTGCCGTCCTTCTTGCCGAGGGCGAGCGCCCCGGAGTTTCCGGGGTCGGGGATACGGACGGTCACCGTGGCCTTCGAGCCCCCCGCGGCACTGTCGGCCTCGGAGGTGCCGCAGGCGGTGAGGGCGACGAGCGCCGAGACCGTGAGGAGCGCCGGGACGGCGGTGGTGCGCAGTGGTCGGGCGAGATTCATGACGAGGGTTCCTCTGGGCTCGGAGGTGCGGAGGTGCGGCGTACGAGGGCGGCGGCGCGGCGCAGCGGTTCGGGGGCGGCCCAGGCCGCCACGTCGACGGGTTCGGGCAGGAAGCCGTGGGCGCGCAGCCCGGCCTCCTGTGCGGCGAGCAGGGCGAGGCGTTCGGCGGACAGGTCGGGGTGGAGGGTCAGATGGGTACCGGGCCGGTAGGCACCGGCTACCGCCTCGGCGCCCGCCCCGGTCTCGGCGCCGAGGATGCGCCGAACCTCCCCGGGCTGCCCGGCGGCCCAGTCGGCTGCCCTCAGCAGGACGGCGAGGAAGCGGTCGACGAGGTCGGGGTGTTCGTCCAGCAACTGCTGGTGGACGGTGATGGGGCGCGGGGTGCCGTTGTTGACGCGGAAGCGCCGGTCGGGCAGTTCGTCCAGCTCGACGGCCACGTCGGCGCCGGCCCGGCGGGCCGCCTCGACGGCCACCGCACCCTTCACGTACACGGCGTCGACGTCGCCGCGCCGCAGTGCCGCGAGTTCGGCGGCCCACTGGCCCTCGTGCCCGTCGGCGGGTACGTCGACGAACGAGGCGTCGTCCAGGGCGAGTCCGGCGGAGGCCAGCGCCCCCTCGAAGCCGCGCAGGGCCATGGCACGCCAGAAGTCGATGGCGATGTCGTGCTTCGGCACGGCGAGGCGCAGCCCGCGCAGCGCGGCGGCGCCCCGGATCCCGGAGCCGGGCGTGACCAGGACGGCCTGCCGTTCCTCGATCCAGGTGAGTCCGACCAGCCGGGTGTGTTCGCCCCGCGAACGGGCCCACAGGGCGGGTACGTTGCCGCCCTCCCGGAAGAGGCCGGGCAGGGCGTGGGTGTAGTGCGCGGCGCGGTCGGCGTCCGGGGAGGCGTCCTGGAGGGAGCGCACGGAGATGCCGTCGGCGGCGAACTCGTCGGTGAGCCACTGCCGGTCGGCGGCGATGCCGGTGGCGGTGGGGACGGGACAGCGGGTGAACCAGAGGGTCCGGGGCAGGACGGCAGACGTCATGGAGTCTTCCCGAGGATCGGCGAAGCAGGGGGGCCCACGGGCACGGCACGTACGTCCCGGAGCCGGGAGGTACGTACGGCACGAGCCCGTGACGCGTCGGAGCGACGCGTCGGGCGTGAAGGGAACGTGCGGGAAGGGTCAGCGACAGGCGGCGCTGGAGACGCGGGCCAGGTCGATGTGACGGCGCAGCGTGAGAGCGAGCAGGACCGGAGCGGTGCGGTCGGGGTACGCGGATCGGCGGCCGGCCATTTCACTGCTCCCTTCAGCTCGTCGGTGGTGAGGGCTGCAGCCTGCCACGGGGTGTCGCCCGCCCACAACTCGCTTCCCATGATGTGGGATCGGGTATGAACGGCATGTTTCACCAGGCGTTTTGGGCCCGGATCGGCTCCCGCAATGTGGCAACGTCGGGTCCCGCATCCCCACGAGCGGAGAGTGAACCCCATGACCGAGGCCGCAGCGGTACGCGCTCCCGGTGGGGCGCAGGCGGTACAGCGCGCCCTGGACGTCCTGCACTGTTTCCACGACAACGGGCCCGATCTGAGCGCCTCCGACCTGGCCCGCCGTCTCACGCTGTCGGTCTCCACCGCCCACCGGCTGGCGCGCACCCTGCTCGGTGCCGGGTTCCTGGAGCAGGACGCCCGGACGTCCCGTTACCGGCTGGGGCCCGCCGTGACCGAGCTGGGCCGGCTCTCCTACCACCAGCGCGGTCTGCATCTCGCCGCCCCCGAGCTGGCCGATCTCGCCGAACGCACGGGCGCCACCGCCGACCTGGCGCTGCGCAGCGGACCGCACGCGGTGATCGTCGCGGGCGGTTCGGTGACCCCCAAGGTGGGGCTGCGCCGGCCGCTGCACTCCACGGCTCTGGGCAAGGTCCTGCTGGCGTGGGCGAGACCGGGTGAGGGCGGTCCTTCCTCGCTGCCGCCGCTGCCCGCCTTCACCGCCCGGACGATCGTCCGGCCGGCTGCTCTGGAGGCGGAGCTGGCCCGGGTTCGGTCCGACACCTACGCCGTCAACGACGGCGAGTCGGCCCACGGGGTACGGACCCTGGCGGTGCCCGTCCTGGACGGCGCCGGGTACGCCCGTTTCGCCCTGGCGGTACGGGCCACCCCCTCCGTGATCACCGAAGAGCGCGGCGACTGGTTCCTGGCGCAGGCGCGTTCCTGCGCGCGCGCCCTGGAGGTGCTGCTGCTGTCGCCGGCGGAGCGTCGGCCGCCCGCGCCCTGAGCTGTCCGCCGGGCCGGGCTGTCAGTCGCGCATGGGACGATATGAGTCGCTCCGGGCGGAAGCCGGGCGCAGCGGCAAGGCGGCGGGGACAGAAGGTACGACATGACTGAGGCCGGGTCCACGGAGGGCGGGGCACCGACCGGGCGGGCGGCCCGGGAACTGCTGGCGCGGGCCGACGGGCTGCTGGAAGCGGCGCGCGGCGTCCTGGCGGATCACACCCGCGCGGTCGGTGCCGTGCGCACGGCGCTGGACCCGCTCCTCGATGCCCTCGTCCGCAAGGAACTGTCCGCCATCCCGGTGTCCCGGCTCAAGGACGTCACCGAGGGCAGGCTGCGCCTCGGCGCGGTCGAGCAGGCCGGGTTCACGACGGTGGAGCAGGTGTACGGGTCCGGCCGGTACGAGCTCCGCCAGATCCCCGGCGTCGGCGCGCAGACGGCCGACCAGACCCTGGCCGCCGCGGGCCAGATCGCGCACGCGGTGCGGGACACGGTGGCCCTGCGGATAGACGTGGACGCCCCGGACGATGCCACGACGGCCCTGGTCACCGCGTTGTACCGGCTGGTCGAGGCCGGGCCGGACGTGCGGCGGGCCGTGGACGGGGCCCGCCGGCTGGCCACCGGCCTGGAGCCGCTGCTGGCCGCCGCCGGACCGGCCCGGGGGCGGCTGCGGATGGTCTTCACCCGGCGGGAGGCCCGGGCGCGGGTCCTGGAAGCCGTCGCGTCCGTGCGGGCGGACGTCGCCGACGCGGTGGAGCGCGGACTTCCTCCGCTCTTCGCCCAGGTGTCGGTGGACCTGCTGCGGGACCCCGGGTCCGAAGTCGCGGCCTGGGTCGACTTCGAGCTGCGGTCCGCGGAGTACTACAGCCTGCTGGCGGAGATGTCCGGCACCGGTCCCGACCGGGACGCGGCGGAGGGATTCCTGCCGTCCGGAATCGCCGACCGGGTCCGCGGGCTGCGGCTGGACGACGCCCGGCTGCGGGTCTCGCTGCGCGGCTACCAGTCGTTCGGCGCGCGCTTCGCGCTCGCGCAGAAGCGGGTGATCCTCGGGGACGAGATGGGGCTCGGCAAGACCGTGCAGGCCATCGCCGCGCTGGCCCATCTCGCGGCGCGCGGGGAGACGCACTTCCTCGTGGTGTGCCCCGCGAGCGTGCTGATCAACTGGACGCGGGAGGTCCGGGCCCGTTCCACGCTGCGGCCCCTGCCGGTGCACGGTCCGCAGCGGCAGGAGGCGTTCGCCGAGTGGCGCGAGAGCGGCGGGGTCGCGCTGACCACCTTCGACGCCCTGCACACGCTTCCACGCGCGGGCGAGAGCGGGGTGCGGCCCGGCATGCTCGTCGTCGACGAGGCGCACTACGTGAAGAATCCGGCCACCCGTCGCGCCCGTGCGGTGTCAGGCTGGTCGGAGGGGACCGAGCACGTGCTCTTCCTCACCGGCACACCCATGGAGAACCGGGTGGAGGAGTTCCGCAGCCTGGTCCGCCACCTCCAGCCCGAACTGGCCCCGTCCGTCAGCACCACGCACGGCGTCGCCGGTTCGCACGCCTTCCGCCGGGCCGTCGCCCCCGCCTATCTGCGCCGCAACCAGCAGGACGTGCTCACTGAACTCCCCGCGCTCGTGCAGGTCGACGAGTGGGAGGAGTTCAGTGAGGCCGATCAGCGGGCGTACCACGAGGCGGTGGCCGCCGGGCACTTCATGCGGATGCGCCGGGCCGCGTACGCGCACCCCGCCACGTCCGCGAAGCTGAACCGGCTGCGGGAACTCGTCGCGGAAGCCGATGACAACGGTCTGAAGGTCGTCGTGTTCTCCTACTTCCGCGAGGTGCTGGACACGGTCCGGCAGTCCCTGGGGGAAGGCGTGTTCGGCCCGCTGTCCGGAAGCGTGCCGGCCGCGCGGCGCCAGGAGCTGATCGACGGCTTCGCCGCGACGGACGGCCACGCGGTGCTGCTCAGCCAGATCCAGGCGGGCGGGATCGGGCTGAACATGCAGGCCGCGTCGGTCGTCATCCTCTGCGAGCCGCAGATCAAGCCGACGATGGAGCACCAGGCCGTGGCCCGCGCGCACCGGATGGGTCAGATACGCACGGTCCAGGTGCACCGGCTCCTCGCGACGGACAGCGTCGACCAGCGGATGCTGGACATCCTGGCCCGCAAGGAGCGGTTGTTCGACGCGTACGCACGGCGCAGCGACGTCGCGGAGACGACGCCGGACGCCGTGGACGTGTCGGACGGCTCGCTGGCCCGCCGCATCGTCGAGGAGGAACAGCAGCGCCTGGCCGCGGTCGCGGACGCGGCGAGCCCGGAGCCGTCCCGCTCCGACACGGCGGGCCGGACGCGGGGCCTTCCGTTCGGATCCGGCGCGAGCCCGGCCTGATCCGGACGGGCGGCCCGGGCCGCC
>NZ_JAELVH010000390.1 GCF_019399235.1 Streptomyces poriferorum
CCCGCGGCCCGGGCCGCGGGCACGGACGACTCCGCCGAGTCCGGCATGCTCGCCCCCGTGCACATACGCCCGGCCGGATCCGGTACGGCGTCGGGGGCCGCGGGATTCCGTGGCCCCCGCCCCATGCGCTGGAGCAGGCCCATCCGTTTCGGTCTGGTCGCCTCCCTCGCGTGCTGTGCGATCGGCGGGGTGGCCGTGGCCGCCGGGACCGGGATGCTGCCCGGCCCCTTCAGCCGGCACACGCCGACACCGGCCACCTCGGTGTCGGCCGCGGCGTCCCCCGAGGAGCTGGGCTCCGACCTCACCACCGACGACGAGACATCGGCGCCGCCGCCCGGATCGCCGGGCGGGGAATCCGCGTCACCGGACACGCCCAGGGCCGACGGGCCCGAGAGCGGCCGGCCCGACGGCAGCGACCGCACCCCCGCCCCGAACCGTGAGCGCGACGGCGGGGACGGCAGCGGCGACAGCCGGTCCGGCGGAGCCGAGGACAAGCCGTCCTCCGGCACCGGCGCGACGCCGAGCCCGGGCGGCCAGGACGGTGACGGGACCTCCGGCGACAGCGGCGACGAGGCGTCCTGGTACGAGAAGACCCTGAAGGCCTGCCGCGACTACCGCGACGGCAAGCTGGACGAGGAGCGCAGAAGCCGCCTCGAAGCGCTGGCCAAGGGAGCCCGCAACCTCGACCGGTTCTGCGACCGGATGCTCGACCAGGCCGACGGCAAGAACGGCGACGGTGCGGGCCGGGGCGACGACGAACCGGCCGGAAGCGGCGGCTCGTCCGGCGGCTCGGGCACTCTGCCGTCGATCGGCTTCTCCACCGCGTCCCCGGAGCCCTCGACCACCGCCGAGTCCTCCGCCTCCGGCTCCTCGCGCTCCTCGTCGCCCTCGCTCGCGGCGCGCTGAGCCCACTGTGCCCGCCCCGCCACCACCGGGTGTGACGTTTTTCGGCCGGTGGGCGCAGTAACAAGTGAGCCGACTGGTCATCGGCAGCGCCCGGAGCCGGGGTTCCCCCCGTACCTACGGCTCGGCGCAATGGCGCGGGCGGGACACGTTCCCCCGGTCCCGCCCGCGCCCCTCATCCATCGCCTCACTTGTAGACGACGACCTTGTCGCCGTTGCGGACCTGTGCGAACAGCGAGGCGATCTTCCCCTCGTCCCGGACGTTGACGCAGCCGTGCGAGGCGCCGCTGTAGCCGCGGGCCGCGAAGTCCGAGGAGTAGTGCACCGCCTGGCCGCCGCTGAAGAACATCGCGTACGGCATGGCCGTGTGGTAGATCGACGACACGTGGTGCCGGGACTTCCAGTAGACGGAGAAGGTGCCTTCGCGGGTCGGCGTGTACTGCGAGCCGAACCGCACGTCCATCGACGAGACGACCCTGCCGTCGATCATCCAGGACAGCGACCGGCTGTTCTTGCTGATGCAGATCACCCGGCCCGTCATACAGCGCTTGTCCGGCTTCGCGGCCGGCCGGGTGGTCGGCGGGTTCAGCTCCGCGGCGGTCGGCGCGTGCGTCATGCCGAGCAGCTTCTGCCAGGTGACGGTGTCCGTCTTCCCCGTGCGGGACAGCCCGCGCTTGCCCTGGAACGACTGCACGGCGGTGACCGTGACGGAGCCGTAGTAGCCCGTGGGGCTGCGGTCGAAGTGGCCGATCTGACGCAGCCGGGCCTGGAGCTCGCGGACCTGCTTGCCCTGCGAGCCGGTCGCCATCAGCACCTTGGCCTGCGGATCGGCCGACGGCGTGGCTTTCGGTGTGGGCTTCGGCGTGGCCTTCGGCGTCGAGCTCGGCTTCGCGCTCGCGGTCGGCGTCGCCGACTCCGTCCCGTCCGTGCCGGGCTTGGCGTCCTCGGTGGGTGAGCTGCTCGCCGGCGGAGCGGCCGGCGCGCTGCCGGCGGGCTCCGCCTTGCATCCGGCGGTCACGGCGACCAGTGCCAGTACGGCGACGGCGGACGCCGCGCCCGCTGCCCGGCCTCCCGTGTGCGCGTGGCCGCGCCCGGTCCTGCTGCTGCCTATCATCTCGGCCCCCTGAATCTGCGGTATCTCATGGGACGGATTCCCGCTCTGCCCGGTTGCCGAATCCTGCGCATGATGGGGAAAGCGGCATCGAGGACCGGAGGATGTCAGGCATCGGGGCTGTGAGCAAGGTCCCGGCCCGGCCCCCTCCAGCGCTTCGGGGCCCGCCGCTACAGTCCGTCGCGCAAGCCATGGGGACCAGTGAGCAGCTTCAGCGGGAGGCACAGCAGATGACGCGCGAGTCGGAATCGGGACTGCCGATCGAGCCGGTCTACGGGCCGGACACGCTCAACGGATGGGACCCCGCCGAAAAGCTGGGCGAGCCGGGCGCCTACCCCTTCACGCGCGGCGTGTACCCGTCGATGTACACCGGACGCCCGTGGACGATGCGCCAGTACGCCGGCTTCGGTACGGCCACCGAGTCCAACGCCCGCTACAAGCAGCTCATCGCCAACGGCACGACGGGCCTGTCCGTCGCCTTCGACCTGCCCACCCAGATGGGCCACGACTCCGACGCGGAGATCGCGTCCGGCGAGGTCGGCAAGGTGGGGGTGGCGATCGACTCGATCGACGACATGCGCGTGCTGTTCGGCGGGATCCCGCTGGACCAGGTCTCCACGTCCATGACGATCAACGCCCCCGCGGCGCTGCTCCTGCTGATGTACCAGCTGGTGGGCGAGGAGCAGGGCGTCCCGGCGCGGCAGCTCACGGGCACCGTCCAGAACGACGTGCTCAAGGAGTACATCGCCCGGGGCACGTACATCTTTCCGCCGGGGCCCTCCCTGCGGCTGACCGCCGACATCTTCAAGTACTGCCGGGCCGAGATCCCGAAGTGGAACACCATCTCGATCTCCGGCTACCACATGGCGGAGGCCGGGGCCTCGCCCGCGCAGGAGATCGCCTTCACGCTCGCGGACGGTATCGAGTACGTCCGTACCGCCGTAGCGGCCGGCATGGACGTCGACGACTTCGCCCCGCGGCTCTCCTTCTTCTTCGTCGCGCGTACGACGATCCTGGAGGAGGTCGCCAAGTTCCGGGCCGCCCGGCGGATCTGGGCGAAGGTGATGAAGGAGGAGTTCGGCGCCAGGAACCCCAAGTCCCTGATGCTGCGCTTCCACACCCAGACCGCCGGCGTCCAGCTCACCGCCCAGCAGCCCGAGGTCAACCTGGTGCGCGTCGCGGTGCAGGGCCTGGCCGCGGTCCTGGGCGGCACACAGTCCCTGCACACCAACTCCTTCGACGAGGCGATCGCCCTCCCCACCGACAAGTCCGCCCGCCTCGCCCTGCGTACGCAGCAGGTCCTCGCGTACGAGACGGACGTGACGGCCACCGTCGACCCGTTCGCGGGCAGTTACGTCGTCGAGAGGATGACCGACGACGTCGAGGCCGCGGCCGCGGAACTGATGCTCAGGATCGAGGACATGGGCGGCGCCGTCAGCGCGATCGAGCGGGGCTTCCAGAAGAACGAGATCGAGCGCAGCGCCTACCGCGTCGCTCTGGAGACGGACAGCGCCGAGCGGGTCGTCGTCGGCGTCAACCGCTTCCGGCTCGACGAGGAGGAGCCGTACGAGCCGCTCCGCGTCGACCCGGCGATCGAGGCCCAGCAGGCGGCCCGGCTGGCGAAGCTCCGCGCCGAACGCGACCGGGGCGCGGTGGACACGGCCCTGGCGGCTCTCCGCAAGGCGGCCGGGGGCACGGACAACGTGCTCTACCCGATGAAGGACGCGCTGCGGGCCCGCGCCACGGTGGGCGAGGTCTGCAACGCGCTGCGGGAGGTGTGGGGGGTGCACGTGCCGGCGGACGCGTTCTGAGACGAGGGGCGAGGGCGGCGCGAGCGGCGTCAACGTAGCGCCCCGTGTCGTCAGTTGTGAGGTGAGGGACGCGGCTGCCTGTCACGCGTCTGTGACACGGAGCGGATGGCTCCGCTGTACTGCACACCTAGATTCATTGATGCAGCCCGCCCCACCTCACGGCCCCACACTTCGAGGAAGCGGCATGCGACTCTCCCAGCCTTCCGAGCCCGCAAGGGCCATTCCTCACGGAGTCGATCATGTCTTTCCGTCCCTCGTACCGCCGTGTCTCCCTCCGCGCAGCCGTCGCCGCCGCCGCACTGGGAGGCGCCGTCCTCGTCCCGGCCACCGCGGCCTTCGCCGACACCGTCCCGGCCACACCGGCCGGCCAGGGGCAGCAGGCCACCGACGCAGGCACGCTGATCCGCACCGACGAGCTGAAGGGCGGGCTGACCGCCAAGGTGTACAAGCACGGGGACCAGCACGTCTATTACACGGCCGAGGTCCTCGACGGTGCGAAGGCGCTGGGGGTTCTCACCGCGGGTGGCGGTTACGCCCCCGAGGAGAGCAAGGTCTTCGGTAACGGGATCAAGGTGACGCTGGACTTCACGGGTGCCGTCACCTCCGTCGTCGACGCGGGCAGCGACGGACAGGGCCCGGTCACCCCGGTCGAGTGCGTCGCCACGGTGACGAAGAGCATCGGGGCCGGCACCCTGGCCGAACTGAGCATCAGCCCGTCGGGCCCGTCGGTCGTCTTCCAGGGCGGCGACGGCAAGGTCCTCGGCCAGCTCTCCCGGCTGCACCCCGCGCTTCCGGCGAGCGCCGGCTTCCTCGGCGAGATCATCAACCCGAGCAGCACCGCGCCGCAGCTGCGCACCAACATGGAGGGCGGTGGCCACCCGGCGTCCGTCACGGACTTCCCGAAGCTGCCCAAGGGGTGCAGCTTCACCTACGCCACGACCTCGGGCAACAGCACCTCGGGCGACGGCACTTCGGCCAACGGCACCGAGACGCAGACCTCGCAGACCTCGCAGACCTCGCAGACGTCCGTCGTCCCGAAGGGCAGCGTCGCCGCCGGTGCCGAGGTCGAGCAGAACGGCAGCCCGGTACTGATCGCAGTCGGCGGTGCGGCAGCGGTGGGCGCGGCGGGGCTCGGCTTCGTCCTCATGCGCCGCCGCGCGGCGGCGTCCGCCCGCTGACCCGGTCGTCCCACGTCGTCCCACGTCAGGGGAGGGGCCGTCGCACCGTGCGACGGCCCCTCCCGGTTCCGCCTGCCGGGAGTCCCCGTATGCGTCTCTCTCTTGCCCGTCGTCTGCTGACGGGCAAGAGAGAGACGCATACGGGGACTCCCGGCAGGCGGAACCGGGA
>NZ_JAELVH010000391.1 GCF_019399235.1 Streptomyces poriferorum
CGGCCGACGGGACCCACGGCCCGCGCGGAAGCGGCTGCCCGCGGGCCGGGCGTCGGCCGGCTGGAGTTCCGCGGCGAAGAGCTGCCAGCTCTCCGCGTAGACCCGCGCGAGCCGGGCCACCGATGCCCTGCAGTGCGAGGGAAGACCGGCGGCGATGTCCTCCCGGTTGCTCGCGACCACGGCCCCCGCGTCGAGCAGGCGCAGGATGGCGCGGCCGGCCTCGCTGAGCCGCAGGGAGGGGTCGCGCCGCAACAGGCTGCAGATCTCCACCGGGTCCACGGCCGCCGCCTCCGCGGCGACCCGCGCGACGCCGGCCGTGGTCACCGCGGCGCGGGAGGCCCGCAGCGGCGCGACCACGCCGTCGCCCCGCGCGATCCGGTCCCTGACGTCGGCGACCGTGGCGGGAGAGAGCCCCGCCTCCTTCCCGACCTGCCGCAAGGACGCCTTCGGGTTCTCCCTCAGAAGCTCGGCCGCCCGTTCACGGCGCCGGGCAGGGTCGAGAGGCCGGGCGCGACCATCGCGTCCCACCCGTACGCCGCCGGGCGGGACGTCCCCGCACAGAGTGCGTCGTATCTCCGCCGTCTTCGCCGGGGACAGACCGGCCAGCTTGGCCACGGACCGGTCCGACCACTCCGGATGGGCCGTCACGATCCGCTTCACGGCCTCGGTTCGCTCGCCGATCGACAGAGGCAGGCCGTGTACGCCGTTCACGGCCACAGCCAGGAGCAGGCCGTCCTCCGCGCTCCCGTCGAAGTAACGGACGGCGATACTGGTCGCGCCCCGCACCTGTGCGGCTCTCAGACGGTGGATGCCGTCGATGACCGTCATCGACGCGCGGTGCACCAGGACGGGCGGCAGCTCCGCTCCGGCCTCCACGAGGGTGCGGGTGTGTTCCGGGTTCTCCGGGCTGCTGCGAGGAGAGATTCCGACCCGCAGTTCGCGGAGAGGGACATCGACCACCGGGATGCTGTGCAGACCGTCCCGGAGCCCGAGCAGGTAGGCGGAGTCGCTTTCCTGCGGCTGCACCGGCCCGGCCACTACTGCCAGCCCGAGTCGTCTCCCGGCAGCACGGCCGGGTCCTCCGGGACGGAAGCGGAATTCATCGCGGGAACCGGTGCCTGCCAGCCCGAGTCGGCCCGGATCGTCCCCGGGTGCGCCGGCTGAGTGGCCGCCGCACCGCCCGCCACGGACACGACGGTGGCAATCGCTGCCGTGAAAAGCACCATTCGACGTGCGGTCATCGTTCTCTTCCCCCTGCGTCGGAAGCCCTCGTTCACTGCTCGAACTGTGATCAAGTCTGGCCTCGGGCGGGGCGGATGAGAATGGGGCCAGGGGCGAGCAAAGCGGCCATGTCCGCAAAGGGACAGGGACTCAGAGGGCGGCCGGCATCAGAGGAACTTCCGCGCGGAGAAGGGACCACTCGCGCAGCCACGGCAGTGCGGCGGCCGCGGTTTCCCACACACTCCGCGCCGAGGACTCCGCATGCGCCAGCGTCCGGGACTCCAGGTAGACGCCGAGGACCGGGGCCGGCTGTTCCGAGGCGTGTAAGGAGATATGACGGATCCCCATGTCATCGGGAAGGACCCGCGCAATGGCCGCGGCCGTGCTCCCGGGGAGCCCCGCGCCGGACCGATGCGACAGAAGATGAATATGAACGAGATAGACCATTTCTCTCACTCCGCACTAATAAGTGGTTCATGTAGCATGCACACTCGCGTGAGCCCACATGGACGAAGTTCCCCGGGGGGAGATTCCACTTGCTTTCCGACTTGGGTATTGATCCGACCGCTGAAGCCGTGTATAAGACCATGCTCGCCCACCCGGAAGCGGATGTCGCCGACTGGGCGGCCACGCTCGGAATCACGGAGCACGAGGCACGTGAAGCACTGGACCGGCTGAGCCGTCTCGCACTGGTCCAGCAATCGACGGCCTATCGGACACACATACGTGCGGTGAATCCCCTTCTGGGCCTGGAGGCCCTGCTCGCACGACAGCAGGCCGAACTGATGGCACACCAGCAGCACGTCGAATCCAGCCGTGCGGCCGTCGCGGACGCCATTGCCATGTACGGCCACAACTACGCTCCCGGGGCAGGATCAGGATTCCAGTACATTTCAGGAATCGAGGCCATCAGGGAACAGCTCGAGATCATTAACAATCAAGTTCAGGAAGAGTTCTTGACGTTCGCTCCGGGCGGCGCACAGACCCCGGAGAACACGGCATCCTCCCGCCCTCTCAATACGAGACTCCTCAGCCGAGGGGTGCGGATGCGCACCATATATCTCGACAGCATTCGACGCGATGCGCACACGGTAGCCCATGCCGAATGGCTCGTAAATCAGGGCGCTCACATCCGTACCACGCCCACGCTGCCCAACCGGCTCATCGTCATCGACCGTCGCACCGCCCTCATAGCGGCCGACAGCGAGAACACGGGAACGGGTGCGGTCCTGGTCGAGAATCCAGGAACGATCACACTCCTGTGCACGCTTTTCGAGAGCGTATGGCAGTCTGCGCAACCCCTCGGTGTACGTCCCGAGCCGAGGTCGGAATCCGGCCTCACCAAGCAGCAGACCGAAGTACTGCACCTGATGGCCGAGGGGCGTACCGACGAGGCGATCGCCCACCGCCTGGCGGTCTCGACCCGGACGGTACGCAGGACCGCGGCGAGCCTGCTCGCCCATCTGGGGGCGGAGAGCAGGTTCCAGGCCGGCGTCCGCGCCGTCCAACGGCGCCTGCTGACAGAGCACGCCGACTGACGGACGGGCAGCGGAAAGCCGTGCCCGGCCGGACACACGGTGTCCGGCCGGGCACGGCTTTCCGCTGTCGTGTCACGTGTTCAACCGCCCACGCCCTCCGGTTGAACACGCGGGCGTTCAACCGCTCAAGGATTCCGGTTGAACACACCGGTGTTCAACCGGTCGTCTCTGGATTCCGCCCGGCTCGGTGCGGATCCGTACGGAACGATATTCGTTGACTGAACACCTTCCTCCGTGTCAGCTTCTTTCTCGTCCAGCCCGCCTATCCCCGGACTCGGGGAAGAAAAGGAGACAGATAATGTCTCAGCAGGTTGCCGAGTACACCGCCGAGCAGATCCTTGACGCGAACAAGGCTGCACACACCATGGAGGCGATGATCGGCCGTCTCAGCTACGACGAGAACTTCGCGAGCCGCCTGGCGAACAACCCCCGTGAGGCTCTCGACGGCGCGGGCATGCTGATGGAGAAGAACGCGATCGAGGTCCTGATGGCGACCGACCCGGAGCGCTTCGACAAGCTCTGTGAGGCGCTTTTCGACCTCGTCGACTCCGACTTCCTGCACCAGATGGTCGCGCCTTCCTGCGCGTGATCCGGAAGTCACAACAATTCTGCGCGTCATTTCGCGGTAATGATCGATGCGTAGGGTGAGAAACCCTTGCCGGGGATAGGTCGCATTCCCGCGGCCTATCCCCGCTGTTCACCTGATCGTCCCTCGCAGAGGAATTCCGGAGGACCGAAGATGGCCCGCGTCGCCCTCGTCAATCTGGCCAGTCTCCCCATGCCGGGCAATGAACCGATCTTCCCCATCGGCCTGCGGTGTGTGCAGGATGCCCTCGATCACGCGGGCCACGAGACCCGGCTGATCGACTTCGTCGAGAACCCCGCGGCCATCGAGGATCTGTCCTGGGTCACCGAACCGTGGGACGTCATCGGATTCACGATCCGCAACATCGACCCCATCGACATGTCCTGCGACGGCCATGTCACGTACTACCAGGCCTTTCTCGGCCGGGTGCGCCAGGCGCTCGGCGACCGGACGCCCCTCCTGGTCGGTGGCGGACCGGGCTACAGCCTTTTCGCCGACCAGCTGATGGAACGGCTCGGGTTCGACGTCGGCGTCGTCGGCCCCGGTGAACAGAGCATGCTCGACATCCTGGCCGCGCCCGACCTCTACCGGGGTTCGCACCAGAACCTCACCGGCCGGCAGTACAACGCCTTCATGACGAAAGAACTCCAGCACCCCCGGTCGCTGATGGAGACCTACACACAGTTCGACGAGGCCATGATCGGCGTGGAGACCCGCCGCAAGACCTGCTACCAGGGCTGCGTCTACTGCCCGTACGCGTACATCACCGGCGAGAACTCCGGCGATCTCAAGCCGTTGGAACTCCTCGCGGCCGAGCTCCGCGCCATCCACGCCTCCGGAATCCGCCGGGTGTTCTTCACCGACGGCATCTTCAACAGTGAACTCCGGTACGCCAAGGACGTCGTCCGGCTGCTCATCGAACTGAATCTGCCGGGACTGACATGGTCCGCGTACTTCACCCCCAAGCCGTTCGACGACGAGTTCGCCGAACTGCTCGCGCTCAGCAATGTCGAATTCGTCGTCATCTCGCCCGACAGCCTCGACGACCGCGTCATGAAGCTGCTGGGCAAGACCTTCGGCACCCGCCATGTCGACCGGTGCCTCGAACGGTGCCGCCGGCACGGCATCCCCGCGCGGGTGAACGTCGTCTTCGGCGGACCCGGCGAGGACCGCGAGAGCATCCGCAACAGCGTCGAGTACATCAACTCCCGTCTGGAGGACGGTGAGTTGGTCATGCACGTCGGATACCGGGTACTGCCGCAAACCGGAATGGCCCGACAGCTCGGCATGGCGGACCGCGAGCTGGTGGACCCGACGTTCTACCCGTTCGATCCCGACCTGTTCTCCTGGATCATCAAGGACCTGGACAGCCGCTTCATGCCGGCCCGGGTGCTGATCAACTTCATGGCCACGCGCAGCGCCAGCAAGCGGATGACCAAGGTCCCGCTTCCCTCCGAGCTGCAGGACGCGGCGCCCACGGAGTTCCCCTACCTCGCGCTGAGCCGGCAACTGCCGCTCGTGTGATCGCCCCCTCATCTGTAGGTGAATGTTCATGACCACCGGCCGAGTACGCCGGCTGACACCGGCCGACGCCGACGAGATCCTCCGGATCGTCACGCTCGAAGGGCTCGACCCGGCCGTGCTGGCCCGGGAGCTGACCGACGACGACTATCTCTGGATGGGGCTCGCCTCACCCACCGGCGGACTCGGCGCCGTTCACCGCGGCATGCGGTGGGGCAGCCGGCTCCTGCTCAAGGGCGTCTTCGTCGACGCGTCCGTACGCGGCAGCGGCGCCGCCCTGGAGCTCGGCTTCGCGATGCGCGATCACGCACGCGACAGCGGGTACGCGGGTGTCGCCGCCTGGGTCGAACCGCACAAGCCGGAAGCCGGCCTGGCGCGGATGCTGCGGCTGCGTACCTCCGGACCACTGCTCCACCGGTTCGAGATCGCGTTCCCGGACGGGGACCGGCCGGCCCGCGTACCGCTGCCGGCCCATCGGAACCGCGTCCTCGCGCTGCCGGGGCGGGCACCGGCCACGCCGCTCGTGGCCGACGTGGTCGCCGATGACGACGGGCACGGCCCCGCCCACGAGGCCGTCGGCGCCCACTGGGTGCTGGACCGGCACCGTCTCGTACTGAGCGGATTCCCCGGGCACTCCGTCGCGGACCTCGGGGAACTGGTCTCGGCAGCCGCGCCACTGGCACGGGCGCAAGGGGCCCGTTTCCTGGAGTTCCCCATGCCGGCGGCGGACCTCTCCGCCGCGCTCTGCCTGGCAGCGGCCAAGGCGCGGCGGCTGAGCCGTACCCCCGTCCGCCTGGGCCTCCTGCGCTTCACACCCGACACCGTCACAGAAGGGGCTGCCCGGAGATGATGCCGCCGCACGAAGCACGCGCGCTGTGCCTGCTTCCCGACCGGGCAGCCGTCCTCGCCGGACTGCGGGACCGGAAGATCGGCGCAACCGCGCTGCGCGAGTTGCTCGAGTCGTCCGAGGAACGCCCGCGACAGGCCTGGTCCGGGACCGTGGAACTGCGCGACGGCCAGGGCCGCCGTACGGACATGGCCGTCCGGGTTCCCCGCACCGCGGGCCGGCGCCCGGGCGTCCTCGTCGTCCTGCACGGTGCCGGAGGCAGCGGGGAACAGATACTCCCGCACTTCGCCGCGCTCGGGGAGAGGCTCGGCCTGGCCGTCCTCTGCCCGACGGCGCAACTCCCCGCCGAGCGCTCGAACAACCTCGATGTCGCGGGCCTCTTCGGCAGCCGGTTCCGGATGCCACGCTGGGACCTGTCGGGCCCCGACTTCCTTCCGGCAGCACTGCGGTGGGCGCGGACCACGCTCGATGCCGACCCGGACCGGTGCGTCCTGGCCGGGGTGTCCATGGGCGGACTGGCGACCTGGAACATGGCGATGCGGTACCGGCACTCCTTCTCCGCAGCCGTCCCCGTCAACGGAGCCCTTTCCGTCTGGGAGTCCTTCGGCACCGACGAGCGCACCAGGGCCCTGCTCCCCAACACCCTGCCGATGCCCCTGTTCGTCGTCCACGGCAGCGCCGACGAGCAGATCCCGGCGCGGTTCGACCGTGAATCCGTCGAGACCCTGCGCGCGCTCGGCCACAAGGACCTCCGGTACGAGGAAGTGGCCGGTGGCGGCCACGGCCTGGAGACGCTCGGTCTTGAGCCGGACAGTCCGCTCTTCACCCGCCTCGAAGAGTGGCTTGCCGGCGCACAGCGCACCGCGCAGCCGGACGAGATACGTCACCGGGCCGACGAGGACCGGCACGGCCGCGCCCACTGGGTGGAAGCCGGCGGCATCACGCCGGGCCGGGCCGCGGAGATCCACGCCGTAAGGACGTCCCCCGGCCGCATCGAGGTGGAGGTCAGCGGGGCCCGCCGGGTCACGCTGCATCTCCGCGGCGACCGGCTCGCTCCGGGAGACACCTGCCGGATCTCGGTCAACGGCACCGCCTCACCGGTGCGGTTCACCCCGGATCTGCCGACCGTCGTCGACTCCTACCGCGAGACGGCGGACCCCGGCCTCGTCGCCGAACAGATCGTGCACTGCGCCGTCCCCGAGCGCTGAACCGACCGACCGACAGGAAGAAGGTGCGACATGCTCACGCGATCCGAGATCCGCGGGTGTCTGACAGCCCGGGGCCAGGCCCAGGAAGAACTGTTCGCCGAGGCCCGCAGGCTCCGGGAGGAACACTTCGGACCGACCGTCGTCCTGCGCGGTGTCATCGAGATCACCAATGTGTGCCGGGTGAACTGCGACTACTGCCCGATGCGCCGCGACAACACCAGTGAGAACGACCGGTACTTCATGACCAGCGACGACATCGTCGCCAGGGCGCGTGCGATCCGGGACGCGGGCATCGACATCATCCTCGTCCAGGGCGGCGAGACCCCGCGCAACCTCTCCGCGGTCGAGGAGGCCATGCCCCGGATCCGGGAACTCTTCGACGGCCGTGTGGAGATCCTGCTCAACCTCGGGAACATGCGCCGAGGACAGTACGAGCGCCTGCGGGAGCTCGGCGGGACGAGCTACATCCTCAAGCACGAGACGAGCGACCCCCGGCTGCACGAGGCGCTGCGGCACGAATCGCTGGAGGAGCGCCTGCGCTGCATGCGGGATCTGCTGGACCTCGGCTACCGGGTGGGCACCGGACTCATCTCCAGCCTGCCCGGCCAGAGCCTCGACAGCATCGTCGACGACATCGAGCTGGCTGCCTCGCTCGGCGTCCACATGTGCAGCGTGAGCCCCTTCGTACCCGCCCCGAAC
>NZ_JAELVH010000392.1 GCF_019399235.1 Streptomyces poriferorum
AGGGCGGGGCGGGCACAGGCGGACACCGCCGGCCACGACCGGACCGGGACCCCTGCGCACCACGAATCGACACATCGATTCCAAGACAAGGCGGAAGGAGGAGGACGCATGGCAACGCTCGAGATCCGCGCACTGTCCGTGGGCTACGGCCCCGTACGGTCCCTGCGCGACGTCTCCCTCGATGTGCCGGCCGGCGCGATCACCGCCGTACTCGGCGGCAACGGGGCCGGGAAGACCACGCTGCTGCGGGCCATCTCGCGGACCCTCGGCTTCCACCGCGGGACGGGTACGGGCACCGTCCGCTTCGACGGACGCCCCCTGGACGGGCTGCGGCCCGCCCAGGTGGTGGCCGCCGGAGTGGTCCAGGTACCCGAAGGACGACAGGTGTTCGCCCGCATGACGGTGGCCGACAACCTGCGGGCGGGCGCCCTCGGAGCCCGCGGCGGGCGCAAGGCGTCGGCGGGCGCGCTGACCCGCGTACACGAGCTGTTCCCCGTACTGGCCCAGCGGGCGCACCAGCGCGCCGGGCTGCTGTCGGGCGGCGAGCAGCAGATGCTGGCGATGGGGCGGGCCCTGATGGCCCGGCCCCGGCTGCTGCTGCTCGACGAACCCTCTCTCGGCCTCGCCCCGTTGATGGCGCAGCGCATCGCCGAGACGGTGCAGGAGATCAACGCCTCGGGCACCTCCGTCCTGCTCGTCGAGCAGAACGCGGCGATCGCCCTGCGGCTCGCCTCCACGGCCTACGTCCTGGAGGTCGGCGAGGTCACCCTGGAGGGGCCGGCCGACGAACTCGCCGCCTCCGACGAGGTGCGCCGCCGCTACCTGGGCGTCGTCGACGAGACGGCCGCCGAGGACGCGGACCGGGCCTCCGGGTCCGTACGCAGCCTGAGCAGGTGGTCCGCATGACCACCACGCACGAAGCAGCCCCGGTCACCACCGCCCCCGCCGCGCTGGCCGTCCGTGACGTCACCGTCCGCTTCGCCGGACTCACCGCACTCGACAGCGTCTCCTTCACCGTGGAGCCGGGCAGCGTGCACGCCGTCATCGGCCCCAACGGGGCAGGGAAGTCGACCACCTTCAACGTGCTGTCCGGGGTGTACCGGGCCACATCCGGCACCGTCCACCTCGGCACGACGGAACTCACCGGACTCGCCCCGCACACGATCGCCCGACTCGGCGTCGCCCGTACCTTCCAGAACCTGGCGCTGCCCCCGCACGCCACCGTCACCGACAGCCTGCTCCTCGGCCGTCACCGGCTCACCCGCGCCGGGTTCGTCGCCAGCGGACTGCGTCTGCCGTCCGCGGCACGCGAGGCCCGCCGCCATCTGGAACGGGTCCGTGAGATCGCCGAGTTCATCGGCCTGGAGAAGGAGTTGGACCGGCCGGCCGGGGCGCTCCCGTACGGACAGCAGAAGCTCGTCGAACTCGGCCGCGCGCTGTGCATGGAGCCGCAGGTCCTCCTCCTGGACGAACCCGTCGCCGGGATGACCGCCGACGAACGGCGGCGCACCGCAGCGGTCGTGGCCGGGGTCCGCGACAGCCTCGGCATCTCGATCGTGCTCGTCGAACACGACATGGGCGTGGTGATGCGGCTCGCGGACGCCGTGACCGTACTCGACTTCGGACGCAGGATCGCCGGCGGCACCCCCGCCGAGGTCCAGAACGATCCGGCCGTCGTTCAGGCCTACTTGGGGGCACAGGAATGACCACCTTCATCGAACTCCTCCTCGGCGGCCTCTCCATCGGCTCGGTCTACGCACTGATCGCGCTCGGCTTCGTCGTCATCTTCAAAGCCACCGAGGTCGTCAACTTCGCCCACGCCTCCCTGCTGCTCGCGGGCGGATACGTGACCGCGGTCCTCCACGACGACATCGGCTTCTGGCCGGCGCTCGCCGTCGGCATCGCGGGCGCGGCCGTCGTCGGAGCGGCGATCGAGTTCCTCGTGATGCGCCGCTACCGGGGCAGCGACCACAGCGTCCTGGCCATCGTCACCATCGGCGTCGACATCCTCCTCACCACCGAACTCACCCGGCGCATGGGCACGGACGTGCTGGCGCTCGGCGACCCGTGGGGGGACGGCGTCGTCACCATCGGCGGCGTCACCCTCGCCGAGACCCGGATCGCCGCGTTCCTCGCCGCAGGTCTGCTCATCACCGCGTTCCTGCTCGCCTTCCGCTTCACCTCCTGGGGCGTGTCGATGCGGGCCGCCGCCGAGAACCCGCAGACCGCGGCCCTGATGGGGATCAAGCTCGGCCGGGTCTCGCTCGCCGCCTGGGCGGTGGCCGGAGCACTCGCCGCGGTGGCCGCACTCTTCCTCACCGTCTTCCCCACCCCCGGACTGGAACGGGCCACCTCACTGGCCGCGCTCAAGGCCTTCCCCGCAGCGATCCTCGGCGGACTCGACTCGACGACCGGGGCCCTCGCCGGAGGCCTCATCGTCGGCGTCACCGAATCGCTCGCCACCGGCTACCAGAGCGACCTCGCCTTCCTGGGCCGCGGCATCGGCGACCTCGCCCCCTATCTGGTGATGGTGATCGTGCTGCTCCTGCGGCCCGCGGGACTCTTCGGTACGAAGGAGCTCGCCCGTGTCTGAGACCACGACCACCGGGACCGCAGCGGCGCCCCGGCCCGCAACCCCCGAGGGCACCGCCCTCGCCGCCCGGCTGCGCCACCCGCGTACCTACCTCTGGGCCATCGGCTCGGTGCTGCTCCTCGCGTTCCCGTTCTACCTGGACCGCTTCTGGCTGCAGGCCGGACTCTTCGCGATGGCCGCCGCCATCGGCGCCATCGGGCTCAACCTCCTCACGGGCGCCACCGGCCAGCTCTCCATGGGACACGCCTTCTTCCTCGCGGTGGGCGCCTACGGCTACTGCGTCCTGGCGGGGGAGAGCAGTACGGAGAACGGGCACGAGCTCTCCGGGCTCGGCCTGCCGAGCTGGCTCGCCGCCGTGCTCGCGGTCCTCCTCGCGGGAGCCGCCGGCGGACTGTTCAGCCCCATCGCGAGCCGGCTGCGCGGCGCCTATCTCGGCATCGCCACGCTGGCCCTGATCTTCATCGGCCAGCATGTGCTGTTCAACGCCGGTTCCCTCACCGGCGGCTTCAACGGCCGCGCAGTCCCGCCCCTCTCGCTCTTCGGCTTCGGCTTCGACGACACCGAGGTCATCGTGGCCGGGGTGCCGTTCCAGTCCTCGGAGAAGCTCTGGTACGCGGCGCTGCTCGCCCTGCTCCTGAGCGGCCTCTTCGCCCGCGGCGTGCTGCGCGGCCGGCCGGGCCGGGCGCTCAACGCCATCCGGGACCACCGCATCGCGGCAGGTGTGATGGGCGTCCCGGTGGCCCGCTACCGGGCGGGCGTCTTCGTCCTGTCATCGATGTACGCCGGACTGGCGGGCGTGCTGCTCGCGCTGGTCTTCCAGCGGACCGTGCCCGAGTACTTCGGCATGGTCCTGTCCCTCGAATACCTCGCCATGATCGTCATCGGCGGGCTCGGCACCGTGGCGGGAGCGGTCGTCGGGGCCGCGTTCGTCTCGCTGCTGCCGCAACTGCTCACCCACTACAGCGATTCCCTGCCCCTGGTCTCCGCCCCCGGTACGGGCGGTCTGGCTCCGGGCGAGGCATCGCGCTATCTGTACGGCGCCGCGGTGGTCGCGGCTGTTCTGTTCCTGCCCGGCGGCCTGACACGTCTGATGAAGAATTCAGGGGAGAAGAAATGAAACTGCGTGTGCTCGGGGCCGTGTGCGCGGCCCTCACCCTCACCCTCGTGGGCTGCAGCGAGAAGGCCAAGTCCTCCGACGAGGGGACCCAGGACAAGGCCGGTGTGAAGACCGGCCAGGGCGTCACCGACGAGGTGATCTCGCTGGGCGCGCTCACCGACATGACCGGGGTCTACGCCTCGCTCGGCAAGAGCGTCACCCAGGCCCAGCAGCTGTGGGTCAAGCAGACCAACGCCGCGGGCGGCATCTGTGAGCGCAAGGTCGAACTGACCGTGCGCGACCACGGATACGACCCGCAGAAGGCCATCGCCGGCTACACGGAACTGGCTCCGAAGGTGCTGGGATTCGTCCAGTTCATCGGTTCGCCGTTCGTGGCCGCGGTCGAGGAGCGCATCGACGGCCAGGACAAGGGGCTCGTCCTGCCGCAGGCCTGGTCGGCGAACCTCCTGGGCAGCAAGTACGTCCGCGTCATCGGCGCCACGTACGACGTCGAGACGATCAACCTGATCGACTACCTGCTCGCCGAGAAGCGCATCGCCAAGGGCGACAAGATCGGTCATGTCTACTTCGAGGGCGACTACGGCGAGAACGCCCTGGCCGGCTCGAAGTACGCGGCGAAGGAGGCGGGCCTCACCGTCGTCGAACAGAAGATCAAGCCCACCGACAACGACATGACCGCCCAGGTCGCCGCGCTCAAGCAGGCCGGCGTCAAGGCCGTCATCGTCAGCGCCGGCCCGCGTCAGGCGGCCTCACTGGTCGGTGTCGCCGCGGCCACCGGCTTCAAGGTCCCGGTCGTCGGCAACAACTCGGCGTTCGCCCCGCAGTTGCTGAAGACCCAGGCCGGCCCCGCCCTGGCGGCCGACTACTACGTCGCCGCCTCCACCCTCCCGATCGGCGACCCGGGCACCGGACCGGCGAAGCTCGCCAAGGAGTACGGCGCCGAGTACCCGAAGGACGGCCTCGACAACGGCGTCATCGCGGGATACAACGCGGCGAGCCTGTTCGGCGAGGCGCTGAAGAAGGCCTGCGCCTCGAAGGACCTCACCCGTGAGGGCATAGACAAGGCCCTGCTCACCATCACGGACTTCGGAAGTGACTTCGGGATGCCGCACGACTTCTCCGACCCGGCGGCTCCCTCCACCCGGGAGAGCGTGATCATGAAGCCGGACGCCAAGACGCCCGGCGGTCTCAAGGTCGTCAGGCCCGCGGAGGCGGCCGCGGCGGCGAAGTCGTACACGCTGAAGTAGGCGGGCGGCAGTACAGGAGCCCCGGGGCGGCACGCTTCACGCGTGCCGCCCCGGGGCATGTCCGGGTCAGCTGGTGTAGGCCTCCAGTTCGGAGAGCTGTGCGGCCGGCCAGCCGGTGTTGCCGGTGAACGTCAGCCGCAGATAGCGGGCGGACGTTCCGGGCAGGGTGACGGTCGCACGGTTACCGCCCGACGGATCGAAGGTGTAACCCGCCGAGGACTTGAGCGAGCTGAACGTGCTGTTGTCGGTGCTTCCCGACACGCTCAGGGTCTGCGTACGGGTGGACCAGGCGGCCGCCGGGGGCAGCTTCAGGACCAGCCGCTTGACCGCCTTGGCCGCGCCCAGGTCCACGGTGATGGTCTGCGGGAAGGCGTGGTTGCTGCTCTCCCAGTAGC
>NZ_JAELVH010000393.1 GCF_019399235.1 Streptomyces poriferorum
AGACATAGGGGCACCCCCCCGTCCCCTCTGCCCCTCCGTCAGCCGGTGGCGCAGGCCTCGTCGCCCAGGGCGAACGCGGCCGGCGCGGCGTTGCCGCCCGCCAGGGTGCCCGTGAAGCCGAAGCCCACCGAGGCCCCCGGCGCAACCTTGCCGTTCCAGGCGATGCTGGCGGCCTTCACCTTCGCCCCGTCCTGCGTGGGCGTCGCGTTCCACATCTGGGTGACCTTCTGTCCGTCCGCGAACGTCCAGCCGAGCTGCCAGCCGTCCAGGGCCTCGGTCCCGGTGTTGGTGAGCGTCACATCGGCCTGGAAGCCGCCGGACCACTGGTTGGTGACCTTGTACTTCACCGAACAGGCCCCGTCCCCGGGCGGGTTCCCCGGGTCGGTTCCGGGGTCGGTTCCGGGATCCGTGCCCGGGTCCGTGCCGCCCCCGTCACCGTCCGAGGAGTCGCCGTACATGATTCCGCGGCCGTTGGTCGAGACGTACACCCGCCCGTACACCCTCGGGTCACCGGTGATGGAGGCCCCGATCCAACCCCACTGATGGGCGTCGTCGTTGATCCGGGTCCACGTCGAACCCGCGTCCGTGGAACGGAAGACGCCACGCACACCGCCGATCTTCGCGGTCACGAAGAGCGTCTGGTAGGAGGCTCCCGCGGCCGCCTTGCCGAAGCCGACCGAGTCCGCCTGCCCGATCCCGGACAGCTTCGTGAACGTCGCGCCCGAGTCGGTGGAGTGCCACAGCCCGTAGGCCCCGGTCGCACTGCCGCCCGCCAGCCACACATCGCCTTCGATGCCCGGCACGGCCTTGAAGCGGACGTTGCCCTCGACGGGCAGGCCGGCCGCCGCCTTCGCGGTGAAGGTGGCGCCGCCGTCCGTCGAGACGTAGAAGGTGCCGGCCTTGTACCCGTAGAACTTCTTGGGGTTCTTCCGGTCGGACTCGACGGTCGCTCCGGCCGGGATGCCGGTGGACGCCGACCATGAACTCCCGAATCCGGTGGTGCGGTGCACACCCGCTCCCTCCGGGCTCCACACGAATCCGCTGCCGTCGGCCGCCGCCGCGACCGTGCCGCCGCCGGTTACTCCGGCGGGCTCGGAACCCTGGAACCAGTTGGACCCGTTGTCCGTGGAGAAGCCGATGTGCGGGGCGGCGTCGGCGCTGCCGACCCGTACGACGGTGTTGGGGCTCGCCTCCGCGAAGTCGAGGCTGGTCGTCGAGGTGAGGTTGGGCGAGGTGAACATCATGCCGGGCACGGCGTCGAGATCGGTGTGCCGGAAGCCTCCGATGTCGCCGAGCGCGCTGAGCAGCGGAGCGCCGGACGGCGGGCTCGCCAGGTCGTTGACGGCCGTCTCCTCAAGGCCCTTGACCATCGGCGTGATCTTGAACTGACTCCCGGAGTCCCAGTTCGTGAGGTTCTCGGTGCCGTAGATCGTGGCGCCGGTGCCATACATCATCCGGTTGGAGTCGAACGGGTCGATCTCCAGCGCCTCCGTCATCCAGCCCAGCTTGGGCGTGGTCTCGGGCGGTGCCGGGTTGGCGCCCCAGGTCAGCCACGGCACGGAGGAGACGTCCTGGGTGAAGCGGTTGGTGCGGTTCGGGTAACTGCTGTAGTCCCAGGCCTGCGTCCAGGTCGCCCCGCTGTCCGTGGAGCGGAAGATCTGGGTGTCCGGCCACCAGGAGCTGTACGCGGTCGCCATCAGCGTCCCGGGGTGCTGCCGGTCCACGGACAGTCCGCTGAATCCGTAGTACGTGTCCGCCTCGGCGACCGGGCTCACGTCCGTCCACCCACCGGTGGCGGTGGCGTAGCGCCAGATCCGGCCCTTGCCGCCGTCGTACGGCCCGCCGGTGTCACTGAGCGTCAGATACAGATAGCCGTTGTCCGAGTCGAGTACGCCCTTGTGGGACAGGTATCCGGTCGGCTGCCCGGCGATCCGCGACCAGGTGACACCACCGTCGGTCGAGCGGTAGACGGTGTTGTCCTTGTCGGCGACGCCCACGTAGATGTCCTGGGTCGCGCTGCCCGCGCTGCCGGTGCGCTCGTCGAAGGTCACCCAGACGATGCCCTGGTTGTCATTGCCGTACCCGCTGGTGTCGGTCGGGTCCTGGGCGTAGTTGCCCGGGTTCGGGAACGCCGTCACCTCGGACCAGGTCGCCCCCGAATCGGTGGACCGCCAAAGGCCGTTGCCGCTGGGGGCGCCGAGGTACAGCACGGAGTTCTTGTTCGGGTCGACCGCGAGGCGCTCACCCATGCCGCGGCCCGGCATGTTCCCGCCGATCTTGAAGGGGAGCTCGGTCGCCTTCCAGCTGGCGCCCCGGTCCGACGAACGCAGCACAGCGCCGTTGTTCGGGTCCCAGCTGTTGGTGTACGTGCCCACGGCGGCGTACACGTTGTCCGGGTCGGCCGAGTCGGAGGCGAGACTCACCACGCCGGTCCAGCCCCAGTGGTCCCAGTCCACCCAGTCGAGCAGCGGGGTCCACTGCTTGCCCGCCTGGTCCCAGCGGTAGGCGCCGCCGATGTCGGTGCGGGCGTAGGCGAGGTTCTTCTCCGACCGGTTGAAGACGATCCCGGGGACGAAACCACCGCCGTCGATGCGGACGTTCTTCCAGTCGTACGTGTCCGCGGCCAAGGACACATCGGATGCTTCGGCTGCCGGCACGACATCGTTGGCTCGCGCCGATGCCGGGGCGCCGGTGGCGAAGAGACCGGCGGTAAGAGTGAGTGCTGCCAGGAGGGCGGCAAAGGGTCTGGCGCTTGAGCGCACGGAAACGTCCTCTCCGAACGAGACCGCCGACAGCGGCGGTACGGGGCGGGTACAGATGTGGGAGCGCTCCCATTCGCGTCCCGATGGTAGCGGCGCGAACCCGCCGGGAGAAGGGTGCTGCGCAGGGTTCATCGGATGACTCGGACCCCGTCCCGGGAGCGGCAGGCCACGCGCACGGGGCGGCGACTGCCCGCCCCCTGCGGGAAACCGCAGTACGGACGTACGGACCACCGCACCGGCGTCGGACGGCAATCCGCATACCGCCGCCGATGCGGGATTCCTGGCCGCCGAGTCGGACGAGGTGGTCGCCGAACTGCGCGAGGTGGCCTGGCGCGTCTATCCGACCGCGCTCGACAGTCTGGGGCTGCGGGAGGCGCTGGGCGGGGTGGCGGAACGGTGCGCCCTGCCCGTCCGGGTGGCGTACGACGTGTCCGGGCCGCTACCGCAGTCGGTGGAGACTGCCGCGTACTTCGTCGTGTCGGAGTCCGTGACGAACGCCGCCAAGCACTCCGGTGCCGGGCCAACGCGGTCTTCGACAAGCTGGGGCCGGCGCACACCACCGGCTACAACCGGCGGATCCTCGCGGTGCTGCGCTACCTGGAGGCGTGACGGCGCCGGCTCACGCGTACCAGTCGGCCATTCCGGGCGGGTCGCACAGTTCGAGTACCACTTCGCCCGCTTCGGAGGTCTTGCCGCCGACGGGCCGGACCCGGTCGCCGACGCTCACCAGGTGCGGAGCCGCGCCCACGATGCGGCAGCGGTACACGAAGCCTTCGGGGAAACGGACCAGGGACTCGTTGCGCATGACCCGCGAGTAGCGGTTCACGACGCTGGACCGCACGACGACGCCGTGTCCGTCGCTCTGCTCCGACTCCAGGTCGCTCGACGCGCAGACGGGGCACAGGAGTTTGCGGAAGGATGCGGTGCCGCACCATCGGCACACCTGGTAGACCAGACCCTCCGTGCTGCACGGCTCCACTGCGTCGTGAGCAGTGGGCTCCACGTCGATTCCGGTGATGAACACGTCTCGGCCTCCCGCGCTCGGTTGGGTGCGCCGGACCTCCGGCGACGACACACCGGCACCGTATGGCACTTAGTTCCACGAAGTAAAGGTACTGAGTGCCGATGAATGCGAACCGTCGAGTGAACTACCTCTCAGTGGTGCCGCGTTCCTCGTCGAGAGCCGCTTCGACGCGCTGCACGACGCGCCACATCGGGGCGCCCTTCGGCGCGATCATCACGATCACCTCGTCCTCGGCGGCCGGCGCGGGGGGCCGCTCGGCGGCCGATCCCCACACGGCGCGGACGAGTTCGAGCGCCCGGTCGACCTCGGCGCCGGCGTCGCCCCGGCCACCCGAACGCAGCCAGGACCGCAGCCCGTTGTTGTGCGCCGCGACCACCGAAGCGGCGATCACCTCCGCACGCAGGGCGGCATCGGGGGCGCCGGCCCACCGGCGCTCCAGGTACCCGGCCATGGTCCGCTCGTAGCGGCGCACGACGGAGAGCTCATAGGTACGCAGACCGGGCACCTCCCGGGTGAGCCCGTAGCGCTGCACGGAGAACTCCGGCTTCTCCGCGTACATCCGCAGGACCAGCCGGGCCGCGTCGCACACCGCCTCCACCGGATCGCCTTCCCCGGCGGCCTCCAGGAACGCGGTCATGTCCGCGAGGCACCGCTCGTGGTCGGGGAAGACCGCGTCCTCCTTCGAGGGGAAGTACCGGAAGAACGACCGGCGCCCCACCCCTGCGCTGGCGACGATGTCGTCCACCGTGGTCCGCTCGAACCCGCGCTCCATGAAGAGCGCGAAGGCCGCCTCGGCGAGCACGTCACGCATGGGGGGCTTCTTGGCCGGCCCGCGGTCATCGGTCATGCCGGAAACGTAGCATCGGAATCGCGCATCCGACACTGGGTACCTTTACGAAGGGTACTGGGTACCATAGGATCGTCTCGGAGACACCACGAAGTACAGGGAGAGCCGGCGTGAGCTTG
>NZ_JAELVH010000394.1 GCF_019399235.1 Streptomyces poriferorum
TCACGAGTTCAATCTCAGTAACAGCTCCTGGCTCAACCGCATCGAGGCCCAGTTCACAGCCTTGTGCTACTTCACCCTCGACAGCACCGACCACGCCGACCACAAGGAACAGGGCAGCATGATTATCCGCCGCTAGATCATCTGGCGAAACGGCCACGCCGACGACCGGCGCTTACGCGCCGTCGTCGACAGGGCGAACGTTGCCTGATGCGGCACTAGCCAGTAGGCGTCCTTGTCCATGATTCGCATGGCGCGCATGAACGTCCGCACCGCCTTGGCGTGGCCGTGCAGATCTGTATGGTTCGTTACGTCGACCGATTCCTTGGCGAGGCCCGCTTGCGGTGCCGTGGGAGGCCGTGGAATACCTGGCGCCGGGCAGCTCGGCATCGAGGACGCCTTGTGTGAAGTGGTGTGCGGAGCGCCGGTCGACGGTGTACGAGCACGCGGCACAGATCCAGGAGCGGTTTGAGTACCGGGACTCACCGATGGGCGGTGGGGCCGGGAGTTCCGGGGCTTCCTGTACGGGCGGGCGTGGACGCACGCCGAGGGGCCGGTGGCCCTCTTCAACCATGCGGTGACGTGGCTGCGGAAGAACCGGGTGCTGCTGCCCGGGGTGTCGGTGCTGGCCCGGCAGGTGTCGGAGGCCCGCGCGGCGGCTGAGCGGCGCCTGTACGAGGCGGTAGCCCGTGCCGCGCACCGGGCCGATCCCCAGCTCGCGCCGACGCTCGCGGAGCTGTTGGTGGTGCCGGAGGGCAAGCGGGTCTCGGAGGTGGAGCGGCAGCGTACGCCGCCGACGAAGTCGACGGGCACCGCGATGGTGCGGGCCATGGAGCGGGTGGAGGAGATCTCCGCGTTCGCGCTGGGGCGGGTGAACCTGTCGCGGGTGCCGGTGAACCGGCTGTCCACGCTGGCCCGGTACGGGCAGTTGAGCAAGGCGCAGACGATTGAGAGGGTGCCGGCGCTGCGGAGGACCGCTCTGTTGACGGCGGTGGTGCGCCAGTTGGAGGCGCAGGCGGTCGATGACGCGCTGGACCTGTTCGCGGTGCTGATGGCGAACCGACTGATCAGCCCGGCGCGCAGAGCGTCGGATCGGGAGCGGTTGGCGATGGGCTGGACCTGGTCGCGGAGCACGACGCGGCCCTGGACGTTGCCGCGCTGTGGGCGGCGGTGGAGGAGGCGGTGCCGCGTACGGCGGTGGCCGGCGCGGTCGCGACCGTCGAGGCCCTGGTGCCCGAGGACGACGGTTCGGCCGAGGCGGCGATGCGCGAGAGGCTGGCCCTGCGCTACAACACCGTGCGCCCCTTCCTGTCCCTGTTGGGCGAGTCGGACGCGCTGGGGGCTGCCCCCTCACATCAACTTCCTGGGCCGCTATCTGTTCAACATCAAGGCCAGCGGACCCGGTCCTGCCTGCGTTCCTTCCGGGACCCGGAGGCTTTCGCGGATGACGAGGATTGACGGCGGCGCACCCGGCCCGCTGGGCCACTCGTTACAGCGCCCTCTTACGATCGTGCCTGCGTGGGCAGGGTGAGAACTTCGGCTCCGTTGTCGGTGATGGCGATGGTGTGCTCGCTGTGCGCGGTCCGGCAGCCTGTCGCGCTGCGCAGCGTCCAACCGTCGGCGTCGGTGACGAGTGTGGCAGTGTCGGCCATGACCCAGGGCTCCAGGGCGAGCAGCAGTCCGGGGCGCAGCTTGTATCCGCGGCCGGGCCGTCCGGTGTTCGCGACGTGTGGGTCCTGGTGCATGGTCGAGCCGATGCCGTGGCCTCCGAACTCGGTGTTGATCGGGTAGCCCGCCTTGCTGAGGACCGTGCCGATGGCGTGGGAGAGGTCGCCGATGCGCGCCCCAGGCTTGGCGGCGGCGATGCCGGCGGCGAGTGCACGTTCGGTCGTCTCGATCATCGCAACGCTCTCCGCTGGCCTGGCCTTGCCCACCAGGAAGCTGATCGCGGCGTCCGCTGCCACCCCGCCCCTGGCTACGGCGAGGTCGAGAGTCAGCAGATCCCCGTCTGCCAGCGTGTAGTTGTGAGGCCGCCCGTGGAGCACTCCGTCGTTGACGGCCGTGCATATGTAGTGCCCGAACGGGCCGCGCCCGAAGGAAGGCGCGTAGTTGACGTAGCAGGACTGCGCTCCCGCCTCGGTGATCATCTCCTTGGCCCACTGGTCGATGTCCAGCAAGTTCGTCCCGACCGTGCTGCGCTGCTTCAGCGTGTGCAGGATGTTTCCGACCAGGGCGCCGGTGTCTCTCGCCCGCTCAAGCCGTGCGGAGTTCAGGATCTCAATCATGGGGGACCTCTCATGTGCGTCCAATAACTATCCCGGTATAACTATACCGGTATTGAAATAGGGTCATGGTCAGGTTGCCGCTCACCCCCGCCGAGGTAGAACGCGGACAGCGCCTCGGCGCCCTGCTCCGCCGAGCCCGGGGCTGCCGCTCGGTGCTGGACGTGGCGCTCGCTTCGCACATCTCGCCGGAAACTCTGCGGAAGATCGAATCCGGCCGTGTGGCTACCCCCGCCTTCCCGACCATCGCAGCGATCGCCGACACCCTCGGCCCGTCTCTTGACGCCGTCTGGACCAGGATTAACCAGGCGGGGCGAACCGTCGAGGATCAGTCGGTCCTGCCTGTCACGCGGCATCCATCGCTGGTTTCGTAACACCCACTCCACATCAAGTACGCATGAGCCAGTGAGCTTGTCCGTGGCCTCGTCAAGATCACCGGCACAGGGCTACCGGCGAACGGCGATGTGCACGAGACCGGCCAGTGCGATCGCCACTGTGGTGCGGGGCCCTGGCCCTCGAAGCAGCTCCGACCCACGTGAACCCCTACGGCCGGTTCGATCTGGACATGCATTCTCAACTCGACCTCGCTGTTGTGGCGTATGCCTAGGTGGCCTGGCCTGAATCGCCGGTCAGAGCAGCTGCGGTCAAAGTGAGGTGCTGGACCAGGACCGCGGCTGCGGTGTCGGCGTCGCGGGCCAGCGCCGCCTCCTCCAGCCTGCGGTGTTCCTTGGCGCCGTCCCGGTCGGGATTGCGGCGTTGACGCCTGAGCCCTGCTCTGCGTGCATACCTCAAATAGATCTTTATGATCCTCAAGGGGACACAAGTGCACATTTCATGACCTGGGAGATGCATGAGCGGCGTGGATCTGAACGCGGTGCGGGCGACTGCGGCGGAGGGCTGGGTGTACGGCCATCCGATGCTGGAGAACTACCGGACGATGTACGCGCAGGCCGTGAACCCGGACGACAACCGGTATGTGGGCGGTTTCGGAACATTCCGGCACTATCCGCAGCCGTCGCGGCCGGAGAACACCGACATCGTCACGCCGAACAACGACACCCCGTACTCCTGGTGCTGGCTGGACCTGCGCGCGGAGCCGTGGGTGGTGTCAGTTCCCGAGATGGACCGCTACTACGTGCTGCCCTTCCATGATCTGGATACCACCTACGTAGGCTTCGTCGGTGCCCGAACTACCGGCCAGGGCCCCGGGCACTACCTGATCGCGGGGCCCGAATGGAACGGTGCGGTGCCTGACGGTGCAGCGGGGGTCCTGCGCGCAGACACTCAGCTCGTGGGCTGTCTGGGCCGGACCACCCTCACCGGTCTGGCCGAGGCGGACATCGAGGAGCTGCGCGCGATCCAGGAGCAGTATCGGTTGCGGCCGCTGAGCGCTTTCACCGGTGCCGACGTGCCGGCCCCCGTTCCGGACCCCGTGTGGCCGGTGTGGCGCGAGGAGTCCGGTCAGGACATTGAGTTCTTCACCGTGCTGGACTTCTTGCTCGGCTTCTTTCCCGTTCTGCCCGGGAGCAAGGATGTGCGCGAGCGGCTGGCCGCGCTCGGTGTGGACGGGAGCGGTACCTTCGACCCGGCCTCCCTGAAGCCCGAAGTTCGCGCCGCGATGGAAGAGGGCATCAGTGCCGGCCACGAGCGGCTGGAGGCCGCCAAGGCCGGGGCGACGACCTCATCCGGCATCTTTGGCACACGTGCGGAGCTGGGAGAGGACTACCTTGTGCGCGGGATCGGTGCGGACAAGGGCCTGTACGGGCTTCCCCCGGCGGAAGCCTGGTATGGGGGCTGGGTCGTCGACAGCAAGGGCAACTGCCCGCCGAACGCCGCAGGCCGCGACTACACCATCCACTTCACCGCCGACCAACTCCCCATGCCGCAGTTCTTCTGGTCGGCCACGCTCTACGGGCTCCCCGAGCGTCTCCTGGTGGACAATCCGATCGACCGGTACTCCATCGGGGACCGCACCCCGGGCCTGGTCCACGACGAGGACGGCGGCCTGACCCTGTACGTCCAGCACACCCGTCCCAACGGCCCACAACAGGCGGCGAACTGGTTGCCCGCTCCCGACGGCCCCTTCTCCGTCATCATCCGCATGTACGGGCCGGAGGCATCCGTGCTCGACGGCACCTGGCAGCTGCCGCCCCTGACCGTGGCAGGCTGATCACGGGCGACGCCGTCGGACGGATGGTCGTCCGGTCGTCAGCATCGCCATCAGTCCGGTGCTGGTCATCGCGGTTGCGACGATGATGGCAATACCGCCCGGACGACCAGGTACCAACGCGGGACTGCAGGGATCTAGGCACTGTTTCTCGGATCTCCTGACGTGCGTGGGGTGTTGGGGTCAGGCTGTTTGTATGGGACGTGGTGATCTGACGAATGCGGAGTGGGGCCGGCTGGAGTCGTTCTCGCCTCCTGGTGGGGCCCGCGGGGGCCGGTGGAGTGACCACCGTCGGGTGATCAACGGGGTGCTCTACCGGGTCCGGACGGGCGTGCAGTGGAGGGATCTACCGGAGCGGTTCGGGCCGTGGGAGACCGTCTACAAACGCCATCGCCGCTGGTCAGCGGATGGAACTTGGACAATGCTGCTGTCGCGGATCCAGGCGGCCGAGGACACTGCGGGCCAGATCGACTGGGACGTCTCGGTGGACTCGACAGTTGTGCGGGCCCACCAGCACGCCGCCGGCGCGCGCAAGGCGACGGCGGTCGCGGCCCCTCAAAAGGGGATCGCTGGGGGGACGAACCAGGTCGATCCGGTGTTGAGGAAACTGACGGTCCGGCTGGAGGAAGTGGTCAGATCGGCGAGTGTCTGGGACGTTCCCGCGGCGGATTCACCACCAAGATCCACCTTGCCGCCGACGGGCGATGCCGGCCCCTCGCCCTTGTCCTGACACCCGGACACTACGGTGACGGCCCCCAGTTCGAGCGAGTGCTGGAGCAGGTCTCCGTGCCCCGCATCGGAGTCGGCCGCCCCCGGACTCGGCCCGACCATGTCCTGGCGGACAAGGCCTACACCTCTCGGAAGAACCGCCGTTACCTGCGGCGACGCGGCATCCGGCACACCATCCCCGAACGCCTCGACCAGCAGAGACACCGTAAGAATCGCGGTTCCCGAGGCGGCCGTCCCACCGGTTTCGACAGCGAGCGATACAAGAAGCGCAACACCGTCGAACGCGCAATCAACCGCCTGAAAGGCTTCCGCGCCGTCGCCACCCGCTACGAGAAACGCGCCTACATCTACCTCGGCACCGTCACCCTCGCAGCCCTCGTCATCTGGCTCAGAGCATGATCCGAGAAACAGTGCCTA
>NZ_JAELVH010000395.1 GCF_019399235.1 Streptomyces poriferorum
GATCGCGGCGCCGTCGGCCACCGCCTGCTCGACCCGGGAGAGCGCGGGCTCGTCGAGGAAGGTGGCGCCCTGGTCGTAGAAGGAGTCCGGGGTGCGGTTCACGATCGCCATGATCACCGGCTCGTGCGCGCCGAACTCGCGCCGTCCCAGCCTGAGCGCACCGCTTCGCATCCCGTGTCTCTCCCTCGAACCTTTGAATCCGCCCAGCAGATCTCCGCCGGAGCCGACTGCGACCCTAACTGTCAGTGCCGCATGGCACGATCGGACCCGGACGAATTCCGCTCCCGGGGAGATACGCGTGTTCTGGTTCTTGCTGCTCGCGATGGTGGTGGTGGTTGCCGCGGTCACGCTCGCCGTGGTCGGCGGAGGGAAGAGTGCCATCCTGCAGGACGTGGCGCCCGAGCAGCTGACGGATCCGCTGCCCGCGACGCGCCCGGTCGGGCGCGCGGATGTCGAGGCGCTCCGGCTGCCCGTCGCCGCGCGCGGCTACCGGATGGCCGATGTGGACGACGCGCTGGGCCGGCTCGGTGCCGAGCTCGCCGAGCGGGACGCCCGGATCGCGGAGCTGGAGTCGGCACTCGCCGGTGCCCAGGCCACGAGAGCCGGCCGCCCCGATCTCCTGAAGCAGCCCGGGGACCGTCCACACGCCCCCTGGGAGGCTCCGGAGCCGCAGGGCGAGGTCCCGCGGCCCGACGAGGAGACCGGACGATGAGCGGCGGCGCCGAAGCGGCGGCGGACGGCGGGCTGCGCTGCCCCTGGGGCCTGTCCACCGAGGACTACCTCGTCTATCACGACACCGAATGGGGCCGGCCGGTCCACGGCGACGACGCCCTCTTCGAACGGCTGTGTCTGGAGGCGTTCCAGTCCGGGCTGTCCTGGCTGACGATCCTGCGCCGCCGTGAGGGCTTCCGCAGCGCGTTCGCCGGGTTCAGCATCCCGAAGGTGGCGGCGTTCACCGACGCGGACCGGGAGCGGCTCCTCGCCGACGCGGGCATCATCCGCAACCGGGCGAAGATCGACGCCACCCTCGCCAACGCCCAGGTGCTGACGGGCTGGCAGGACGGCGAGCTGGACGAACTGATCTGGTCGTACGCCCCGGATCCGGCGAGCCGCCCCGCCCCCCGCGTCCTCGGGGACGTGGCGGCCGTCACCGCGGAGTCCACGGCACTGTCGAAGGACCTCAAGAAGCGCGGGCTGCGGTTCATCGGTCCGACCACGGCCTACGCCCTGATGCAGGCGTGCGGCCTGGTCGACGACCATCTTGCGGACTGCGTGGCCCGCGGCGGCGGTTCCGCGGCCTAGCCGGGAGCCGGACTACCGCCCGACGTACTTCGGCGACCTGTCCTTGTCGAGGAACGCCTGCACCGCGATTCCGTGGTCCTGCGACGCGCCCGCCCTCGTCTGGAGTTCGTCCTCCTTCTCCAGCGCCTCGCCCAGAGTGTGGCCGGCGCCGTAGGCCAGCGATTCCTTGAGCGCCGCGTACGCGACCGTCGGTCCGTCCGCGAGGGCGCGGGCCACCGCGGTGGCCTCGGCGACGAGTTCTGCGGCGGGCACCAGCTTGTTCACGATGCCCAGGTCATGGGCATCCTGCGCGGAGATGGAGCGCGGGAAGAGCAGCAGATCGGCGGCGCGGCTGTGGCCGATCAGCCGGGGCAGCGTCCACGACACACCCGAGTCGGCGGTGAGGGCGACCGCGGCGAACGAGGTGTTGAACGAGGCGGTGTCGGCGGCGACCCGGTAGTCGCAGGCGAGCGCGAAACCGAAGCCCGCTCCGGCCGCGGCACCGTTGACCCCGGCGACGACCGGCTTGGGCATCTCCGTGAGCGCCCGCACGATGGGGTTGTAGTGCTCCCGCACCGTGCTGAGCGCGTTGCCGCCGCCCGACGCGCGGACCTCGGACAGGTTGGAGAGGTGCTCCTTGAGGTCCTGGCCGACACAGAAGGCGCGCCCGCCGGCCGCGGTGAGCAGAACCGCCCGCACGGCGGTGTCGGCGCCGGCCGACTGCAGGACGTCACGCAGCGCCACCTTGGCCGCGGTGTCCATGGCGTTCATCGCGTCCGGACGGTTGATCGTGATCGTCGCGAGCCCGTCGCTCACTTCGTAGAGCACGGAGTCGTCGTGATCGGCCATGTGCGGTCCCCTTTGCGCCTCGTTCAACATGCCTGTCCAGGCAAGCATGGCCGACTTCGGTGAGGGCGAACATGTGACCTGCGTCTAACGATTCCGCCGCGATGAGGGGGGCAAGGGGACGGAGTATCGCAGTCGGATCGCCGAATTGGGTGGTTTTGAGAGAGCGCGTTGCGCAAGCGATGCAGAGCGATGTTGGTCATCGGGGTCTGTGATGCGGGATAATGGCCTGGAAGCAATGTGTTCGATGCCGGTGAGGCAGCGCCTGTCATGGGGCCGCCGGTTGCGATGAGCTGGTTTCAGGAAGGGGAACGAGCATGGCGGCCATGAAGCCGCGGACGGGCGACGGCCCGCTCGAGGTGACAAAGGAGGGGCGGGGCATCGTCATGCGCGTTCCGCTCGAAGGCGGCGGTCGGCTTGTCGTGGAGCTGACTCCGGACGAGGCCGATGCGCTCGGCGATGCCCTCAAGAAGGTCGTCGGCTAGCAGAAGGCGTCCACACTTCACCACTGCCCCGGCACGGAGACCGTGCCGGGGCAGTGGTGCGTTCCGGGGTGCGCTGCGGTGTTGCGGGGCGTCGTGGGTGTTGCGGGCGGGGCTCAGCCCCGTCGTACCGCGCAGAGGAGTCCGTCGCCCACGGGCAGCAGCGTGGCCATCAGCTCCTGGCTCTCGCGGACCGCCCGCAGCAGTTCGCGCAGGCGCAGCACCTCGGCGGGCTGGGCGGCGGAGTCGACCGTGCGGCCGTCTGCGAAGACGCCCTCGAAGCAGACCAGGCCGCCGGGCCGCAGCAGGCGCAACGATTCAGCGAGGCAGTCCAGGCTCTCCAGCCGGTCGCCGTCGCAGAACACGAGGTCGTAACCGCCGTCCGCCAGCCGGGGGAGGACGTCGAGGGCGCGGCCGGGGATGAAGCGGGCCCGATTGGCGGCGAAGCCCGCCGCGCGGAACGCCTCACGGGCGAACTGCTGGCGCTCGGGTTCCGGGTCGACCGTGGTCAGTACCCCGTCGGGGCGCATGCCGTGCAGCAGATAGAGGCCGGACACGCCCGTACCGGTGCCGATCTCGGCCACCGCTTTGGCGTCCGTGGTGGCAGCGAGAAGGCGCAGCGCTGCGCCGGTGCCTGGTGACACCGAGCGGAGTCCCGCGTCCCGTGCCCGGTCCCGGGCCCAGCGCAGTGCTTCGTCCTCGGCGACAAAGGCGTCGGCGAACGCCCAGCTCGTCTGCCGGTTGGCGGTGATGACCCTCTCCTGTCCCCGTAGTTGGCGCAACGGTGACTGTATCCGCTGCACCCGGGAACCCGCAGATGGGACCGGGCGTTAGGAAGGGACAGGGGAAAGCACGTGGATCGGGCCCGCAGACCGGGCCCGGGACAGGCGGACAGGACGTCCCCGGGGGAGACCCCGGCCCCAGCAGGAAAAAGGCTTATCCGGAGCTAACGGGCGAGGTGGCTATGGTAGGGGCTCCACTGGACACCACCAGAGCCGACAGGGGAGGTGCGGCTGCGCCTGTGGATCGGGGAGGAGTGCTGTGGCGCTTTCTCAGGTCGGCGGGTGAGCCGAAATCCGTGACCAACATTGCTGACCGTTCTTCCAACGACTCCGCACCGACCGCGACCTTCGCCTCAGATGCGGACTCCCAGGCGTGGACGCCGCCCTCATGGGAAGAGATCGTCAGCACGCACAGCGGTCGTGTCTACCGCCTTGCCTACCGACTGACGGGTAACCAGCACGACGCCGAGGACCTCACTCAGGAGGTCTTCGTCCGGGTGTTCCGTTCGCTGTCGACGTACACACCCGGCACCTTCGAGGGCTGGCTGCACCGCATCACGACCAACCTGTTCCTGGACATGGTCCGTCGTAAGCAGCGCATCCGTTTCGACTCCCTCGGGGACGACGCCGCGGAGCGGCTGCCGAGCCGTGAGCCGTCGCCGCAGCAGGTCTTCAACGACACCCACTTCGACGCGGACGTCCAGCAGGCGCTGGACACCCTTGCGCCCGAATTCCGGGCCGCGGTCGTGCTGTGCGACATCGAGGGCCTTTCGTACGAGGAGATCGCCGCGACACTCGGCGTGAAGCTCGGCACCGTGCGCAGCCGTATCCACCGCGGCCGCTCGCACCTGCGCAAGGCGCTGCAGCACCGTTCGCCCGAGGCCCGTGCCGAGCAGCGCTCCCTGGCGGGCGCCCTCGTGTCAGGGGAGGGCGGAACGGCGTGAGCGGCACAGGTCCGACCCCCGCGGAACAACACCTGGGGGACCGTCTCGCCGCGCTTGTCGACGGCGAGTTGAAACACGACGCCCGCGACCGGGTGCTCGCACACCTCGCGACCTGCGGCAAGTGCAAGGCCGAGGCTGCCGCCCAGCGGCGCCTGAAGAGTGTCTTCGCGCAGTCGGCCCCACCCTCGCCCTCCGAGGGGTTCCTTGCCCGTCTCCAGGGCCTTCCCGGTGGACCGGGTGGTGACGACGACCGTCGGGGAAGACCCCAGGGCGATCCGGGGCGCTTCGGCGACGGCGTCCTTCCCGTGATGCACCCGCACGGCAGCCGCGCGGAATCCGCTTCCGAGGG
>NZ_JAELVH010000396.1 GCF_019399235.1 Streptomyces poriferorum
GTGGCCCTGCAACGCGGCCCTCGTCGGCTGGCTGCTGGAACGGGCCGCGTTGCAGGGCCACACCGCCCTGGACGCGGAGCAGGTGCGCGCCGCGCTCGCCGCGCGGGCGGTGACCGACCCCGGCGCGGCGGTGCAGCACGCCATCGCGGAGGGCGTCGTACTGGTCTTCCAGGACGGCCCGGAGGACGAGGACACCGACGGGGAGCCGGGCGAGGAGAGCGAGGGCGCGGAGCCGACGGCGGAGCGGGAGCCGGTCCAGGTCCTCCTCGGCCTCGACCGGTACGCGCTGGCGGAGGAGAGCCTCGCCGACGGGATCGCCCGGCTGGTCAACGCCTGCGAGAAGGACGCCGACTGGGCGGACGCCGCCGCGGCGGCCCCCTCCCCCTCGGCCACGGAGCTGATCCGCACCGCCGCGGCCCACGGCCTGGTCGCGCACACGGGCGGCGAGGCCGCGCGGGCCGAACCCGCCGCTCTGATCGCCGCCGCCGCGGGCCTCGGTCTGCGGGCCCTGGGCGCCACGCACAGCGTGGACGGCCGGCAGCGGCTGGCCGGGGCCGTGGGCGAGGCCTCGGCGGCCGTCACGCTGTCCGGGCTGCTCTCCGGCACGGAGGGCCCCGGACGGGACGAGGAGGGGGCGCTCGCCCTCGACCTGCTCGTCGTGCTGGACGCCCCGCAGCTGGACGTGGAGACCGGCGCGATGCTGGTGGAGTCCCTCTCCGACGGCACCCGTCTGGTGTTGAGCGGCGACCCCGGCGTGCTGGCTTCGGCGGGCGCGGGGCGGGTGTTCGCCGATGTGCTGGCGGCCCGCGCCTGCCCCCAGGTGGTCTCCCGCACCCCGGACCCGGGACCGATCGGCGAGCTGGTCTCGGGCATCGGCATCGGGGAGCTGAACCAGGTGGAGGCTCCTGGCAAGGAGGTCGTGATCGTCCCCGTGCGGGACGCGGGCGAGGCCGTGCACCGCACGGTGCAGCTGGTCGCCGACTCCGTGCCGCGCGCCATCGGCGTGCCGTCCTCGGACACCCAGGTCATCACCGTCGGCCATGGCGGCTCGGCGGGCACCCGGGCGTTGAACGAGGCGCTCAAGCAGCGGCTGAACCCGGGCCCGGGCCGCTTCGGCGGTTTCGACCCCGGGGACCGGGTGGCCCACGTCCCCGCGCCGGGCAGGACCGTACCCGGCGTGGTCGTCTCGGCCGACGCAGAGGGCCTGCATCTGGACTGCGGTGGGAGCCCCGTCGTCGTACCGCAGGAGCGGGTCGCCGCCTCCGTCCGGCACGCCTGGGCGCTCAGTGCCCACCAGGCGGCGGGGATGCGGTGGCCCGCGGCCGTCGTCGTCCTGCCCGGTGACGCGGCTCAGGGGCTGAGCCGCCCCTGGGTCTACACCGCGTTCGGCCGGGGGGAACGGCATCTGTCCGTGGTGCACGGTGTGGACCAGGCCCTGCCGCGCGCCGTGGCCCAGTCCCCCGCCCAGGACCGCACCACTCGGCTGCGGACGCTGCTGGAGGCGTCCGACGGCTGACGGACGACACGGAGGGCCGGGCGGACGCATCGCGCGCGTCGCCCGGCCCTTCGGCACGGCACCGTCGTCCGCCCGGCCCTTCCGCACAGCACCGTCAGGGGCTGCGGGGAGGAATCAGGTCCTGTCCCTCGTCAGACCGTCCAGCTCCTCGTCCAGATCGTCCTCGTCGAAGACCGCGCTGACGTCGAAGCGGCAGACCACCAGCTCCGGGTCCGCGTCGTCGAACGGGGCGCCGAGCCACTCCCCCGGCTCGGGCAGCTCGTCCGCGGCCGCGACCCAGAGCGTGGAGTCGCCCTCCTCCAGGCCGAACTCGGTGTGCCGGGAGGCGATCTCGTCCGCCTCGTACTCCCCGAACAGCACCCCCAGCGCCGCGTGGACACTGCTGCCGACCACGGCCGCGCTATCGCTGCCGCGGTCCTCGGGGTCCACGTCGGCGAGGCGCTGTGCCTGGGCGAGCAGCCGCTGCGGCTCCACCACCGCGTAGTCGCGGCGGATCAGCACGCTGACGGCGTTCGGCTCCTCCGGGCCGCTGTACGGCGGCAGGGAGTCCTCCACCCCGGGAATCTCGAACGGGGTGACCTCGTCATGGCGGTCGTAGAGGAGTTCGTCGTAGACCTCGGCCGCAGCGGCCAGTGCGTTGAACGCGTCGTAGACAGCGGGGTCGTCGTCCCCGGACCGGCGCTCGACCGCCGCGAGGTGGTGGTCGATCGCGGCTTTGACCGCATCGGCGGCGGCGCGTACCTCGGCAGCGGTGGGCTGCGCAGCATCAGACATAGGGCAGACGCTATCCGTACTGGGGCTCTGCCCGCACAATAGATGCGATGCCGGAATACGAATTTGTCGATGTGTACGTGCCGCGCGGGGTGTCCCGGAAGGAGACGGCCCGCCTGTTGACCGACCATGCCGAGTACGGGCACTGGGAGTTGGACCGGCTGACGCTGCGCCTGGACGGCAGTCGCCGGGTGCGGCTGCGGCGGCGGATCATCCGCCAGCTGCGGGCCACCTGGTGAGACGGAAGGGGCCCCGCGTCGCCGCGGGGCCCCTTCCCTTCGCCTTGCTGACCGCTGCCGTCAGGCGGCGGCCTTGGCGCGGCGGTACAGCACCGTGCCCGCACCGGCCAGCAGCAGACCGGCGCCCGCCGGGACGAGCAGGTCGAGCCCGCCCGCTCCGGTGTGCGCGAGCTGCGGCGTGCTCGCCGGCAGGGTCTGCGGTTCGGGCGCGTTCGGGATGGTGCGCGGTCCGGGCGTCGGCGGTGTCACGTGGGTGACGGGGGTCTCCGGGACGACCGGCGGCGTGCTGTCGTTCTCGCACGTGTTGCCCAGGGCGGGGTTGAGCAGGCCACCGATGGTGACGCTGTTCCCGCAGGCGTTCACGGGGATGTCGATGGGCACCTGGATCTGGTTCCCCGAGAGCAGACCGGGCGAGCCCTTCGCGGTCCCCTCGGCGGTGGCCCCTCCCCCGTTGTCGCTGCCGGCGGCCCGGTGCTTCCCGGTGCCCGCCCGCACCCCCTGACCGCGGTGGTCGGACGCCCGGCCGTTGTCGGCGGCGTGGCTGCCCGAGCTCCCCGCGGTCGAACCGTGACGGCCGGCGGCCGCTCCGTCCGAGACGTTCGCACAGGCGTTGCCCGCTGCCGGGTTGAGCAGCCCCACGACGTTCACGGAGTTGCCGCAGACGTTGACCGGTACCTCGACCGGGATCTGTACCGAATTCCCTGAAAGCACCCCCGGGGAATTCGATGCGCCGCCGACCGCTCCCGCGTCGGCGTGCGCGTAACCGCCACTGAGCGCGAGCACGCCGCCCGCAGCCGCCATGGTGATCAGGCCTTTACGCGTGACCTGTCGCATAGGTTGTTCCTGCCTTCTTACCTTCCGGAATACCCCCGGACTTGACCGTGCGGAGGCAAAGGACCCGACGGCCCCGGAGCACATGGCGTGCGCTCCGGGGCCGAGCGGGCTCAAACCCTTACGGGTTGACGCACAACGTCAGGCGTTGACGCAGGTGTTGCCGAAGGCCGGGTTCAGCAGCCCGATCACGGAGATCGTGTTGCCGCACACGTTCACGGGAACGTGGACGGGAACCTGGACGACGTTGCCCGAGAGCACGCCGGGGCTGCCGATGGCGGCACCCTGGGCGCCCGAGTCGGCGACGGCCATGCCGGCACCCGCGAGAACCAGACCACCGGTGACAGCCGCAGCGGCGACGATCTTCTTGATCATTATTCCTCCTAGTTGGCAAGTGCGGTCCCAGCCGCGGACCGCACCACCTGTAACGAGGAAGAAGTAATCGGGCTACGAGTGATCCGTTCCTTTCACTCGTTCCGGTTAGGTACGTACAAGCTGTCGATTATGGCGACGGGTATCGGCTTCTCAGCTGTTGTCGATGAAACGGTCGAGCACCCGTGCGCCGAACTTCAGGCCCTCGACCGGCACACGCTCGTCCACACCGTGGAACATGCCGGCGAAGTCGAGCTCCGGCGGGAGCTTCAGCGGAGCGAATCCGAAGCAGCGGATACCCAGGTCGTCGAAGGACTTGGCGTCCGTACCGCCGGAGAGCATGTACGGGACCGCGCGCGCGATCGGGTCCTCGGCCTTGAGCGCGATCTGCATCGCGTCCACGAGGGAGCCGTCGAAGTCCGTCTCCAGCGCCTTGTCGCCGTGCACGTCCTCGCGCTTGACGCGCGGGCCGAGGATCCGGTCCAGGTCGGCCAGGAACTCCTGCTCGTATCCCGGCAGGAAGCGGCCGTCGACGTGGGCGGTCGCCTGCCCCGGGATCACGTTCACCTTGTAGCCCGCGCCGAGCATGGTGGGCGCCGCCGAGTTGCGCAGGGTCGCGCCGACCATCTTGGCGATGCCGCCCAGCTTGGCGAGCGTGGCGTCCATGTCCTCGGGGTCGAGCGGGGTACCGAGCGCGTCGGACAGCTCGTCCAGGAAGGAGCGCACGGTCTTGGTCACCCGGACCGGCCAGTTGTGCCGCCCCAGCCGGCCGACCGCCTCGCACAGCTCGGTGATCGCGTTGTCGTCGTTGGTCATAGAACCGTGGCCGGCCGTGCCGTCCACGGTCAGCCGCATCCAGTGCATGCCCTTCTGCGCGGTCTCGACGAGGTAGAGCCGCAGGTTCTCGTTGACCGTGAAGGAGAAGCCGCCGACCTCCCCGATGGCCTCGGTGACGCCCTCGAACAGGTCCGGGTGCTTGTCGACGAGATACCGGGCGCCGTACGTACCGCCCGCCTCCTCGTCCGCGAGGAAGGCGAGCACGATGTCGCGCGGGGGCTTGCGGCCGCTGCGCATCCGGTCGCGCACGACCGCCAGGGTCATCGCGTCCATGTCCTTCATGTCGACCGCGCCCCGGCCCCACACGCAGCCGTCCGCGATCTCTCCCGAGAAGGGGTGGTGCGTCCAGTCGTGCGCGTTCGCCGGGACGACGTCGGTGTGGCCGTGGATCAGCAGCGCCGGCTTCGACGGGTCCTCGCCCTCGATCCGCGCCACCGTGGAGGCACGGCCCTTGTGGGACTCGAAGATCTGCGGTTCGAGCCCGACCTCCGCGAGCTTCTCCGCGACGTACTCGGCGGCCAGCCGCTCGCCCGGTCCCGAGTGATCCCCGTAGTTGCTGGTGTCGATCCGGATCAGGTCACGACAGAGGTCGACGACCTCGTTCTCGGCGCTCTCACCCGAGCCGGTCCTGGCCGCTTTGGTCTCACTCACGCTGGTTCCCTCCGCTGTCGCTGTGGTGCTCCCCCTCATCCTCCCGCG
>NZ_JAELVH010000397.1 GCF_019399235.1 Streptomyces poriferorum
CCCCGGGCCCCCGCTCCTCAATCGCCGGCGGGGCTGATCCTTACCGGCGCGGGCGCGGGCGCGGGCGCGGGCGTGGGCGTGCGGCAGCGGCCCGCCGCGGCGGCGGCCAGGCGGCCCAGGGCCTCGGCCTTGCCGCAGGGGTACGCTCCCAGCTCCGCCTGGCGCGCCACGATGCGGCGTTCGGCGCGCATCAGCCGCCAGCCCCGGCGCAGCAGGAACGGCACTGACTTGCGGCCTTCGCGCAGGTCCCGCAGCAGCCGGCGGCGGAAGGTGGTCGACGGGCGGCCGCGCAGGCACAGGGCGTCCGACAGGAGGCCCAGGGACTGGCACCGCTCCACGATGTCCGCTGCGAAGATCCCCTCGGCCACGAAGAGCGGCGTGCGCTCGATGTGGAAGCCCTCGTGGCCCGTACGGGAACTGGTCGCGATGTCGTACACCGGTACGTCGGTCCGTCCGGTGCGGCACAGTTCCGTGATCGCGGCGACCGCCGCGTCGGCGTCCCAGGACAGGGCGGAGTCCCAGTCGATGTCCGTGCTGCCGGTGACGAGCGGCAGCGTGGGGTCGCCTGCCTCCTTGTAGAAGTCGTCCAGCCGCAGCACCGGAAGACCGGTACGGGCGGCCAGGGATGACTTGCCGGAGCCGGAGGGGCCCGCCAGCAGGACGACGCGGGTCGAAATCGCTTGGGAACTCACAGAACACAAGTGTGAGGCATTGACCCGCACAGGGGATCCCCGGAGGTCCTGTTGGTATCCGGCATCACACCTCAACTACTCTGTGCACTCAACCGATTACTCGATTGATGGTTCGAATCGGCCCGATCAGGTGGGAACTTCATGGCACGTCACGCACTTTCCAAGTCCCGGCGCCGCACGCTGCTGCGGGCAGGTCTGACCGTCACCGCGGTGGGTGCCGCGCTCGGTGCGGGGGGTGCGGCGGCCCAGGCGGCCCCGCTGCCCCTCGTGCAGGCGTCGGGTACGGACACCAGCCTCGGCGAGGCGAGCGAGGCGGCCGGTGGTGCGGTCACCGGCGCGCTCGGCCACTCGCTGGGCAGCGGCATCGCGCCCGTCACGCATCTGCAGCTCGACCCGCTGGCCGGTACGGGTGTCGACCCGCTGGACAACGCGGTGGGGACGCAGGTCGCCGACTTCAAGCCGGTCTCCACCGCACTGGTCACCGACCCGGTGACCAGTGGCGGCGCGCTGAAGGACCTGCCCGTGGTCGGGCAGGTCACGGGCCTGCTGCACGGCTGACGCGGAAATGGCCCGTGCCCCGGGGTCCCCGGGGCACGGGCCACGCCGTTACGCGCGTCAGTACGAGGAGCCCGACGCGCCCAGCGCGCCTGTCGGGTGCCAGACGGTCTTGGTCTCCAGGAACGCCGTCAGCCGGCGGGTGCCGGGATCGGTCGACCAGTCGCCGTCACCGTCCACAGCCTGTGGACGGGAGACCCGCTTCAGGTTGTCCGCCGCCGCGATCTCCAGCTCCTTCGCCAGTTCCGCGTCCGCTCCCGTCAGGTCGATGCCGTTCACGTCCTGGTGGGAGGCGAGCGGCGCGGCGATCTCCGCCGTCCTTCCCGACAGGATGTTGACCACGCCGCCCGGCAGGTCCGAGGTGGCCAGCACCTCGCCCAGTGACAGCGCGGGCAGCGGGGACTCGGCCGAGGCCACGACGACCGCCGTGTTGCCGGCCGCGATCACGGGCGCGAGCACCGAGACCAGCCCGAGGAACGACGACTCCTGCGGCGCGAGGACGGTCACGACCCCGGTCGGCTCCGGCGTCGAGAGGTTGAAGAACGGGCCCGCGACCGGGTTCGCCCCGCCCACGATCTGGGCGATCTTGTCCGTCCAGCCCGCGTACCAGACCCAGCGGTCGACCGCCGCGTCCACGACGGCCGCGGCCTTGGACTTCGACAGCCCCTCGGCCTCCGCCACCTCGCGGACGAACTGGTCCCGGCGGCCCTCCAGCATCTCCGCGATGCGGTAGAGGATCTGGCCGCGGTTGTACGCGGTCGCGCCCGACCAGCCGCCGAACGCCTTGCGGGCGGCCACGACGGCGTCCCGCGCGTCCTTGCGGGAGGACTGGGGCGCGTTCGCCAGCCACTTGCCCTTCGAGTCCGTCACCTCGTACACCCGGCCGCTCTCGGAGCGGGGGAACTTGCCCCCGACGTACAGCTTGTAGGTCTTGAAGACGCTCAGTCGGTCACTGCGCTCAGACATCGAGGTAACCCTCCAGGCCGTGACGGCCGCCTTCGCGGCCGAAGCCCGACTCCTTGTATCCGCCGAACGGCGAGGTCGGGTCGAACTTGTTGAACGTGTTGGCCCAGACGACGCCCGCCCGGAGCTTGTTCGCCACCGCGAGGATGCGGGAACCCTTCTCCGTCCAGATGCCGGCCGAGAGGCCGTACTGGCTGTTGTTGGCCTTGGCGACCGCCTCGTCCGGCGTACGGAAGCTCAGCACGGACAGGACCGGGCCGAAGATCTCGTCGCGGGCGACGGTGTGCGCCTGCGTGACGCCGGTGAACAGCGTCGGCGCGAACCAGTAGCCGGCGGACGGCAGCTCGCACGGGGCCGACCAGCGGTCTGCGCCCTCCGCCTCGCCCGTCTCGACGAGCGCGGTGATCCGGGAGAGCTGCTCCTGGGAGTTGATCGCGCCGATATCGGTGTTCTTGTCCAGCGGGTCGCCGAGGCGCAGCGTGGACAGCCGGCGCTTGAGGGAGTCGAGCAGTTCGTCCTCGATGGACTCCTGTACGAGGAGTCGCGAGCCCGCGCAGCAGACCTGGCCCTGGTTGAAGAAGATGCCGGTGACGATGCCCTCGACGGCCTGGTCGACGGGGGCGTCGTCGAAGACGATGTTGGCGCCCTTGCCGCCCAGCTCCAGCGTGGCCTTCTTGCCGGTGCCGGCGATCTGGCGGGCGATGGCCTTGCCGACCGCGGTCGACCCGGTGAAGGCGATCTTGTTGACGTCCGGGTGCTCGACGAGGGCCGAGCCCGCGTCCCCGTAGCCCGTCAGGATGTTGACGACACCCTTGGGCAGGCCCGCCTGGCGGCAGATGTCGGCGAAGAAGAGGGCGGAGAGCGGGGTCGTCTCGGCCGGCTTCAGCACCACGGTGTTGCCGGTGGCGAGCGCCGGGGCGATCTTCCACGCGAGCATCAGCAGCGGGAAGTTCCACGGGATGATCTGGCCGGCAACGCCGAGCGGGCGCGGATTCGCTCCGTAACCCGCGTGGTCCAGCTTGTCGGCCCAGCCCGCGTAGTAGAAGAAGTGCGCGGCGACCAGCGGGAGGTCCGCGTCGCGGGTCTCCTTGATCGGCTTGCCGTTGTCGAGGGTTTCGAGAACGGCGAGCTCGCGGCTGCGCTCCTGGATGATCCTGGCGATCCGGAACAGGTACTTGGCGCGCTCGGAGCCGGGCAGCGCCGACCACTTCTCGAACGCCCGGCGGGCCGCCTGCACGGCCCGGTCCACGTCCGCGGTGCCCGCCCGCGCGACCTCGGAGAGCACCTCCTCGGACGACGGGCTGACCGTCTTGAAGACCTGGCCGTCGGCGGCGTCGGTGAACTCGCCGTCGATGAACAGGCCGTAGGAGGGGGCGATGTCGACGACGGAACGGGATTCCGGCGCCGGTGCGTACTCGAATGCAGATGCCATGGGAATCAGTCCACCGTCACGTAATCGGGGCCGGAGTAACGGCCGGTGCTGAGCTTCTGGCGCTGCATCAGCAGGTCGTTCAGCAGGCTGGAGGCGCCGAAGCGGAACCAGCGGCTGTCCAGCCAGTCCTCGCCCGCCGTCTCGTTCACCAGCACCAGGAACTTGATGGCGTCCTTGGAGGTGCGGATGCCGCCGGCCGGCTTCACGCCGATCTGGACGCCGGTCTGCGCGCGGAAGTCGCGCACCGCCTCCAGCATCAGCAGGGTGTTCGCGGGTGTGGCGTTGACGCCGACCTTGCCGGTCGACGTCTTGATGAAGTCCGCGCCCGCCAGCATCCCGAGCCAGGAGGCCCGCCGGATGTTGTCGTACGTGGACAGCTCGCCGGTCTCGAAGATCACCTTCAGCCGGGCCCGGCCGCACTCGGCCTTCACGGCGAGGATCTCCTCGTACACCTTCAGATAGCGGCCGGAGAGGAAGGCGCCGCGGTCGATCACCATGTCGATCTCGTCGGCCCCCGCGGCCACGGCGTCCCGGACGTCCGCGAGCTTCACGTCGAGCGCGGCGCGCCCGGCGGGGAAGGCCGTGGCGACGGACGCCACCTTCACGCCGGAGCCGGCCAGGGCGGCCACCGCGGTCGCCGCCATGTCGGGGTAGACGCAGACCGCCGCGGTGTGCGGGGTCGTGCGGTCGGTGGGATCGGGATGGACGGCCTTGGCGGCGAGCGCGCGGACCTTGCCCGGGGTGTCCGAGCCTTCCAGCGTCGTCAGGTCGATCATCGAAATGGCGAGGTCGATGGCGTACGCCTTGGCCGTCGTCTTGATCGAACGGGTTCCGAGCGAGGCGGCGCGCGCTTCGAGGCCGACGGCGTCGACGCCGGGCAGCCCGTGCAGGAAGCGGCGCAGCGCACTGTCGGACGCCGTCGCGTCGGCGAATGCGGGAGCAGTGGTGGGCATGGTCACCACATGAGCATATCTACGCGCGTAGCGACCTGTACAGGGGCCCAGGTCGGACGCGTATCGCGCGGCGGCGCGGCGAAGGCGAACGCGTGTCCGGGCCCGGCCCCGCCGGACTCCGTACGCGTGTCCGGACGGCCGCCCCCGCGTCCGCCGCGCACGTCAGGCAGAATCGGGCTCATGACGAGCCCCACACCGCCCTCCGAGCCCACCTACGCCGACCGGACGTTCCGGTCGCCCGCCGGGCTGATCGGAGGTGTCCTGCTGCTTGTGCTCGTCGGCTGGATCGGCGTGGACGCCGTCATCCAGGGCGAGGGCAGCGTGCCGTGGCTGGCGCTGGCCGCCCTGCTGACCGTGGTGCCGCTGGTGGTCGCCTTCACCCTGCGGCCGGTGGTGTCCGCCAACGAACAGCGCATCCGGATCCGTAACCCGTTCCGGACGATCACGCTGCCGTGGACCGACGTCGAGGACGTCCGGGCCGGGTACTCGAGCGAGATCTTCACCCACGACGGCGGGAAGTACCAGCTCTGGGCGATCCCGGTGTCGCTGCGGCAGCGCAAGAAGGTCGCCCGCCACCAGTCGCGGCAGGCGGCCGACGACCCGTACGGCCGGACGTCCGCCAGCGCCGACGTACGCGACACGAAGGCGCGGGCGGCGATCGCCGACCAGACGATGCACGATCTGCGGCAGCTGGCCGAGCACGCGGGCGACAAGCCCGCCACCGAGGGCGCCGTCGCGTCGGTCCGCTGGGCGTACGAGGTGATCGCACCGGCCGTCGTGGGTGCCGTGCTGCTGGTGGTACTGCTCATCGTCGGCTGACAGCCGCTGGGCGGACAGCTGACGGTCGCTGCGCGGACAGCGCCGCGGAACGCCGGTCGTCGGAACGAACGGCTGGAGCAAGCAGCCGGAGCGAACAGCGGTGAGAAGCGCCCCCGGCCGGGTGGAGTACCGGCCGGGGGCGCCCGCATGTGTGAGGTGCCCCTCGACGCCGGCAGCCGGCCTGGGGCGTACGTGAGCCGGTGTCGGGTTCTCCGGGTCAGATCCCGGCCGCGGCCGCCAGGTCCCGCTTGATGCCGGTCAGCAGTTCCGCGCCCTTCGCGCGGGCCGCCGGCAGCTCGTCGGCCGAGCCGACCGGCACCACGACCTCCAGGTAGCACTTGAGCTTCGGCTCGGTGCCGCTCGGGCGGACGATCACCCGGGCACCCTCCAGGTGGTAGCGCAGCCCATCGGTGGCCGGCAGCAGTTCCGTACCGCGGGCAAGGTCCTCGGCAGAGGTGACGGCGAGGCCGGCGAGTGCGGCCGGCGGCTGCTCGCGCAGGCGGCGCATGGCGTCCGCGATGACGGACAGGTCCTCGACCCGGACCGACAGCTGGTCGGTGGCGTGCAGCCCGTGTTCCAGGGCGAGGTCGTCCAGCAGGTCGAGCAGGGTGCGGCCCTGCTCCTTGAGCACGGAGGCGAGTTCGGCGACCAGCAGCGCGGCCGTGACCCCGTCCTTGTCGCGGACGCCGTCCGGGTCGACGCAGTACCCGAGCGCCTCCTCGTAGCCGTACCGCAGACCCTCCACACGGGCGATCCACTTGAAGCCGGTCAGCGTCTCCTCGTATCCGAGGCCCGCCTTCTCCGCGATCCGGCCGAGGAGGGACGATGACACGATCGACTCGGCGAACACGCCGCTGCCGCTGACACCGCCCAGGTCCGGGACCGGGACGGCGACGGCGCAGCGGTCCGCGTCCGGGTCGTTGGCGATGACGAGGTCCGGGTCCGAGCGGCGCGCGGTGGCGAACGCGAGATCCATCGCGCCTGGCTCCTCCGGATTGGGGAACGCGACGGTGGGGAACGCGGGGTCGGGCTCGGCCTGCTCGGCGACGAGGACCGGGGCGGGGAAGCCGGCGCGGTCGAAGGCGGCGGTGAGCACGGAGGTGCCGACGCCGTGCATGGCCGTGTACACGACGTGGGCCGTGCGCGGGGAGCCGGCGGCGAGGACCGCGTCCGTACGCGCCAGATAGGCGTCCAGGACCTCGTCGCCGAGGGTCTCCCAGCCGTTGCCGGGGCGGGGCACCGTGTCGAGCGGGCCGACCGCGGCGATGGCGGCGGCGATCTCGCCGTCGGCCGGCGGCACGATCTGCGAGCCGTCGCCGAGGTAGACCTTGTAGCCGTTGTCGCGCGGCGGGTTGTGGCTGGCGGTGACCTCGACGCCCGCGACGGCCCCCAGATGCCTTATGGCGTACGCCAGGACGGGGGTGGGGAG
>NZ_JAELVH010000398.1 GCF_019399235.1 Streptomyces poriferorum
CCGCCGTAAGGAAGGGGTCCTCGGGCCGGCACGCCTCGCGCAGCGCGTGGGCGCGGTCGCCGTACCAGGAGAGGTGGTTGCAGAACTCGGGAAGCACGACGAGCGCGGCGCCGAGGGACGCCGCCTCATCGACGGCGCGCAGCACGGCCGCGAGGTTCGACTCCTTGTCCTCCCCTACGGCGAACTGGGCCGCAGCCACCCGTACGGAGCCGGCGACGCGGGCCATGGCATCCTCCTGTGGTTCCTCTAGCGGAACAGCGTTTCCCAAACATACACTCGCAGCCGCCCTTGCGACAGAGGGAATTACCCCGTCACATCCCGGAGGCTGCCGTGCTCACCCATGTCGTTCTGATGCGGTTCACCGACCCCGGCGACGCACCCGAGGCGCGTCACCGGCTGGCCGAACTCGCCCCACTCGTACCGGAGATACGGTCGATCGAACTCGGCCTCGACACCGTCGGTTCACCGGTGTCGTTCCATCTGTGCATGATCACCCGGCATGACGACGAGGCCGGGCTGAGCGCGTACCAGAACCATCCGCGGCATCTGGAACTCGCCTCGTGGCTGCGTCCGCGCCTCGCCGACCGGGCCGTGGTCGACCACGCCGGGTCCGACGCGGGCTGACCCTCGCGCGCGAACGGGGCGAAGGTGCCGCGAGCCGGGGCTCGCGGCACCCGGGCCGTCAACTTCCGCTGCCCGCAAGGGTCTCGGTGGTTCCGGCCGTGATGAGCGACTGATAGTAGGAACCGCCGGGGTAGTAGGTCGCGGTCGTCGTGCCCGAGAGGGCGTCCGACGCCCAGCCGACGGCCAGCGTCTGCAGAGCGGTGATGTTCTTGGCCTGCGAGGTGCCGCAGGCGAGCGAAGCGGCACCGTCGCTGCTGGCGCCCTCGGAGTCCACGTGCGACCCCGTGGTCAGTTCCACACCGAGGAACGGCGCGGCGGGGTAGGCCTTGCGGAGCACAGTGGTGCCGGAGGCGTCGCTGTTGCAGAGGTAGGGCGGCGAGGCGATGACACGCACGGGGAGCGAGGTCGCCGACAGGCCGGCCAGCGAGTCCGCGCTGTTCTTACCGATGACGGACGTCACGGGATCGAGCAGTACGAGGCCCTTGAGCCGGGCGAACGCTGCCGGTGAGGTGACGCGCAGCCGCTCGGCGACGTACTCGACGGCCTCACCTCCGGCGGAGTGACCGGAGAACAGCAGCTTGGTGGGCAGCGAGGTGCCCGTGCGTCCCGCCTTCGCCGCAGCACGCGCGTAACTGGCCGCGAGTGCGCCGGCCGAGCCGTCCGCCCCGCTGAACAAGGTCGCCACGTTGTTCAGGAACGGCTTGTTGTTGCCGATGTTCTGCAGCGTGCAGCCGAAGATGTCCGCACTGGGCAGGGTCGGGACGAACACCACGTAGCCGGCGGCCGCGTAGTGGTTGGCGAGGTCCGCCATGTTGGCACCGGACCGTACGAATCCGTGCTGGAGCCAGATCAGCCCCTTGGCCGCACCGGACGGGAAGTACCAGTCGGCGTCCGGGTGGTAGGTGAAGGCGGCACAGGAGACGTCGACGTCGGTCGAAGCCGAGGTGACGCCGGTCGCAGCCGCGTCCGCCCGCGCGGACGCCGGGACGGCGAGAGCCGACAGCGCCACAGCGATGGCCGGCACGAGGATTCTCAGGCGGGAAAGCACACGCATGGAGGCCTCCGAGTACGGGGCGGGCGTTTCCATTGTAGAAACGCTGTTCCACTCCCGGGTGAGGGAGATGACAGCGAACAGACGGGTCCACTGTCAAGAGTCCATCCCCGCAGACGCCCCGGAATGTCTCCCCGTGCACCGTTCCTGACAGGTCGTCGGCCAGAAAGCTTGACTGCGTAGGGGCCGAGACCTGGCGCGAGTGTCCCCCTGAGTGGAACTCTGTTTCCCAGCAAGGAACACAGCCGAGTTCCCTTCCCCTCATCGGAGAGTCCGTGAGAAACCGAAGAGCACGTCTCCTGATCGCGCCACTGGCCCTGATCGCCGCACTGTTCGCGGCTCCCGTGCCGGCGTCGGCGACAGCGGCGCAGGCGTCTGCGACACCCGCGGTGGCCATGTACCGGACCACCTACGGTGGTGACGACGCCGACGTGTACTACCCCTCGGGCGGCACCGACCTGCCGGTGGCACTGCTGCTGCAGGGCGCGAAGGTGGACCGCGCCCAGTACGCCCAGTACGCGACGGCGATCGCCCGGCAGGGCTTCGTCGTCGTCGTGCCCAACCACTACCGTCTGATGATTGTCGAGTGGGAGCGCTACGCGGCCGAGCACCAGGTCACGCGGACGGTCAGCTGGATGAAGGACACGAAGTACGACGCGTCCTCACCGCTGTACAAGCGCATCGACAGCGGAAAGATGGTGCTGCTCGGACACTCCTTCGGCGGGGCCGCCGGACTCGCCGCAGCCGAGGACTCGTGCAGCACGGTCTTCTGTCCCGCGCTGAGCTTCGACCTGCCGAGCCAGGTCAAGGCCGCGTCGTTCTACGGCACCAACAACGCCTTCCTCGGCATCTTCGCCGATATCGACAACCAGATACCGGTGCAGTTGGTGCAGGGCACCGCCGACGGCATCGCGCCGCCGTCCGACGCCGAGCAGACGTACAACCACCTGGAGAACACGCCCAAGCAGATCGTGCGGGTGGGAGGCGCCAACCACTACGGCATCACGGATGTGCAGAGCCCCTCGCCCGCCGAGAGCGAGACCTCCGCGCAGTCCCTGACGCAGGCCCAGAGCATCGAGGCCGCCGCACGCTGGGCGGGCCGCTTCCTGCGGGCCGAGCTCGGGGACGCGGCCGCGGCCGACTACATCTGGAACACCGGCGACGCCGCCGACCCGGGTGTGACGGTCACCGGCGCCTCCTGACGCACTCCCCGGTGCCGGGACGGTTCCCCGTCCCGGCACCGGGCACGTGGACGCGCTTACCCCGGCACCGGGTAGGCGCCGGGCGCCATACCGCCGCCACCCGGCCGGAAGGCCGCGGGGGCGTGCACCACGCACGACTGCGTGTACTCCGCGAGTCCCTCCGCGCCGTACTCACGGCCGTGGCCGCTGCGCTTGACGCCACCGAAGGGGGCGCGCAGGGACATGCCGGTGCGGTTGTGGGTGTTGACGAAGCAGAAGCCGGCGTCCAGCCGGGCGGCGAACGCGAACGCGCGGTCCTCGTCGGCACTCCACACCGAGGCGCCCAGTCCCAGTTCGCCGGCGTTGGCCCGGTCGACCACCTCGTCCTCACGGTCGTAGGGCAGCACCGGGACCAGGGGGCCGAACTGCTCCTCACGGACCACCGGGACGTCGTCGCCGAGGCAGGTGAGCAGGAGCGGGGCGACGAAGTGGCCGGCCGACACGTCGGTGTCGGGGCAGACCGTGCCGAGGGGTGTGGCACGGGCGCCGCGCCGCAGCGCGTCGTCGATGAGCGCGGTGAGCCGTGCGGCAGCCGCCGCGTTGACGACCGGGCCCACCGTCACCCCGGGGTGCAGCGCGTCGCCGAGCCGGACGACCCGGTCGGCAGCCGCGGTGAAGGCCGCCGTGAAGCGGTCGTGGGCGCGCCGGGGCACGTACACGCGCTTCACGGCCATGCACACCTGGCCCGCGGTGGCGAGGCAGGCCATGACCAGCCGGTCCATGGCCTCGTCGGTGAGCGCCGCGTCGTCCAGCAGGATCGCGGGATCGTTGCCACCCAGTTCCATCGTCGTCGGGGTGAGCGCCGCCGCGGCCAGCGCACCGACCGCGCGCCCCGCGCGCTCGCCGCCCGTGAACGCCACCTTGAACACGCCGGGATGGCCCACCAGGGCCGCGGCGGTCGACTCGTGTCCGTGCAGGGTGTGCAGCAGACCCGGTGGAAAGCAGCCGGCCATGTTCCGCAGCAGCCCGTCCAGTGCGAGCGGGGCCAGCGGAGAGGGTTTGACCAGCAGGGCGTTGCCCGCTGCCAGGGCGGGGGCGAGCTTCAGGACGGTGAGCACCACCGGCGCGTTCCATGGGGTGAGCGCCGCCACCGTGCCGTAGGGACGCCGGCGCAACACCAAGCGGCCCTGCCCGTCGTCCACCTCGTGGTCGGCGAGCAGGGACGGGGCGGCGTCCGCGTACCAGCGCAGTACGGCCGCGGAGAACGCCAGTTCGCCGCGGCCGTCGGCAAGCGGTTTGCCGGACTCACGGGCCAGCAGGACGGCCGCGTCCGCCGACCGGCGCTCCAGTTCGGTGGCGGCGGCACGCAGCGCCTCGGCCCGCACCTCCGCGGGCTCCGCCGCCCAGATGCGGGCGGCCGAGCCCGCGGCAGCCACTGCCTGCCCGACATCGCCCTCCCGCGCGACAGGCACAGTCCCGACGGACTCCCGTGCACGGGATGGATTATGACGTTCAATCAGTTCCTGGTCAGCCACGGCCTCTCCTCGGGCGGGCGCCGCGCACCGCTCAGGAGACGGGCCGCAGCGAGGCGATCATCGAGCTGCGCAGCAGGGCGCCGCGCGAACGGACAGGGTCGGCGGCCGTGGCGCGCAGCTCGGCGAGCAGCTCCGCACGGGCTTCGGGGTCGCGCACCCGCAGCCGTTCCCAGTTGCGGTGGGTCTGCGCGCCGACGTAGGTGAGGGCGCAGAGCCGTCGGGCTTCGGCGGCCGCGTCGAGCTCGGCGTCCGCGCCGGGCTC
>NZ_JAELVH010000399.1 GCF_019399235.1 Streptomyces poriferorum
GCACCGGCACCGCACTCCCCGCCCCCGAGGACTTCGCCAACATCCCCGGACTCGGCGTCCAGGGCATCGTCGAGGGCCACGCGGTCCTGGTGGGCCGCGAGCAGTTGCTGGCCGAATGGGAGATCCGCCTGCCCGTGGAGCTGGCCCGCCGCAAGGCCGAGGCGGAGGCCGCCGGCCGTACCGCGATCGCGGTCGCCTGGGACGGTGAGGCGCGTGCGGTCCTGGAGGTGGCCGACGCGGTGAAGAACACCAGCGCGGACGCGATCCGGCGGCTGCGCCGGCTCGGCCTGAAGCCGATCCTGCTGACCGGCGACAACCGGGCGGTCGCGGAGTCGGTCGCGGCCGAGGTCGGCATCGAGGAGGTGTACGCGGAGGTCATGCCGCAGGACAAGGTCGACGTCGTCAAGCGCCTCCAGGGCGAGGGGCGTTCGGTCGCTATGGTCGGCGACGGGGTGAACGACGCCGCCGCGCTCGCCCAGGCCGACCTGGGCCTCGCCATGGGTACGGGCACGGACGCGGCGATCGAGGCCGGTGACCTGACCCTGGTACGCGGGGACCTGCGGGCCGCCGCGGACGCGATCCGGCTGTCGCGCCGGACGCTCGGCACCATCCGTACGAACCTGTTCTGGGCCTTCGCCTACAACGTGGCGGCGCTGCCCCTGGCCGCGATGGGCCTGCTGAACCCGATGATCGCGGGGGCCGCGATGGCGTTCTCCTCGGTGTTCGTGGTCGGCAACTCGCTGCGGCTGCGCGGGTTCCGGGCGGCGGCGTAGGGCACCGGCCGCACGCGGCACGCGCCTGTGGGGCCGGTCCGGGCGGGCGGGCCCCACAGGCGCGTGCGAGGGTCCCGCCCCGATCCCTCAGCGGGGGCCGCGGGCGGGCAGGCCCCACCGGCGCGCGCGAGGGACGTCGCCCGCCCGGCCAAGAGCCCCGGCCTCTACGCGGTCATCACAGGCGCGTGCGAGGGACCCGCCCGGTGGACCAGGGCCCACAAGGCGCGCGCGAGAGCCGCCCGGTGACTCAGGCCCCGCTGCCGCGCGCGAGGGACCCGCCCGGTGGACCAGGGCCCACAAGGCGCGTGCGGGACCCGCCCGGTGACTCAGGCCCCGCTGCCGCGCGCGATGCGCTCTTCGAGCGCCTTCCGGCGCGCCGGCCACTCGTCCGCCGTGATCGAGAAGATCGCCGAATCCCGCAGGCTCCCGTCCTCGCCCGGCGCCCACGACCGGGACCAGTTCCGCAGCACACCCTCGAAGCTCGCGCCCGCCGCTTCGATCGCGGCGCGGGATCGGCTGTTGCGGGCGTCCGTCTTCAGGTCGACGCGTGCCACGTCCCATGCCTCGAACGCGTGCCGGAACAGCAGGTACTTGGCCTCGGCGTTGATCCCCGACCCCTGGGCGGAGGCGGCGAGCCAGGTGAAGCCGACCTCGATCGCGCTCAGCGTGTCCTCGTCCAGCCAGTGCCGGGGCTCCCAGTACGCCGTGACGCCGACCGCGCGACCGGACGCCCGGTCGATCTGCGCGTACGGGAACAGCTTCCCGGTGGCGGTACGGACGAACTGGGCTTCGAAGTACTCCTCGACCTCGTGGGCGCGGGGCACCCACGTGAACTGGTAGGAACTCCGGTCCTCTTCCGCGGCGACCGCGAGGTCCTCCGCATGACGGTGCCCCAGCGGCTCCAGGCGCACGCGCGCGCCCTCCAGAACCGGCCCTTCCAGCACGAAAGCCATCGCTCACCCATCCAGTCGCCGTACGGAGTGTCCTGGGCAGCCTCCCAGAGGCCGAGCGGCCCTGTCGTGCGATTTCGGCCGGGCCGAAGGCGCGGCAACAGGGCTTCTGGGCAGCAGCGTTGTCAGTGGCCGCGCCTACCATCGGATCCATGACGACATGGCTGCACGACACGTTCCCCGGCCGCGATGTGAACCTCGTCTTCGCCCGGGGCCTGCCCGCCGGCGTCTTCTTCGAGGGGCTGCGCGAGCAGAACCGCGAGCCGCTCGCCCAGGGCGAGGCGGACGGCTGGGCGTGGGCAGTGCACGACATGATCAACGTGGCGGAGGACACCGACTACGAAGAGGTCGACTACGGACGGCTCTGCCCGCAGGGGGCGGAAGTGGTCGTCTTCGTGACCGAGCCGTGCAGCGCGAAGGCGCACGGCCCCCACTTCGCGTACTACCGCGACGGGCGCACGACGCTCTTCTTCAGCTTCGAGGACTACCGACAGCAGCGGGTGGGCGACAACCCGGACCATCTGTCGGCCGAGCTGTTCGCGGCGGGCGTGATAGGCCCGGCGGCGGAGTGCGAGGAGTGGAAGGACGGCGTGCACGACTGCTCCGAGCACGAGGACGCCGACGAGCTGCGGCTGGTGCGGACGATCGCCGACGCCTTCGGCCTGCCCTCCCCGCCACTGGCCGCCCTGCCGCGCGACCCCTCGCCGCTCGCCGTGCCGCCCGTCGCCACGGAGCCGGTGGGCGCGGTGGGCGAGGTGGGCGAGGCGCGCCCGGTCGTCGCCCCGGGGACGTACGCCGTCCACGCCCGTGGCATCGATGTGACCGAGCTGGCCGCCGCCTGCGCGGACGCCGGGTACCCGGCCCGTACGCAGGGCGAGTCGGACGGCTGGGCGTGGGTGACGTGGGACGCGGCGGCCGTGCGCGGCGGAGAGGTGTCCCAGCTGGCGGGCTTCCTCACCGGATTCCGCTACGACGAGCGCTTCGGCGGACCGGACCGGGTCGAGACGGTCTTCCTGTCGGGCACACCCGCGTGCACCTGCTCGAACGGGCGGCACTACAGCGTTCAGCACTGCGAGGACCACCCTTTCCAGTTCCAGAACAGCCGGGGCGGATTCGAGCGGACGTACTTCAACGTCGGCCGGGGCCGGGAGACGCAGCGCCACGGAGATCTGCTGGTAGGGGAGTTGCTGGCCGCCGGGATCATAGGCCGGGAGACCCCGGCGTACGAGGCCGATCCCGGCTTCAACGCCGACGGCGCCGTCACGATGCGGATCATCGCCGACCACTTCGGGCTGCCCGCCACGACATGACCGCCGGCGCTCACCTCCCGGCGCGTACGAACCGCACCACCGTCCCAGCCCCCGCCTGGGCGGCAGCCGCCAGCGCCGGTTCGGGGACGACGCCCACCACCGGGTAACCGCCCGTCGTCGGATGGTCGTTGAGGAACACGACCGGGCGCCCGTCCGGTGGGACCTGGACGGCCCCGAGCACCATGCCCTCACTGGGCAGTTCCCCGGCCCGGGCCCGCTCCAGCGGCGGGCCCTCGGTGCGCAGGCCGATGCGGTTGCTCTGCGCGCCGACGCGGTACGCCCGGGTGGTGAACGTGACGAGGGCGGCGGGCGTGAACCAGGTGTGGCGGGGGCCGAAGTGCACCGGGAGCACGAGCCCGCCGGGCGCGCCGGGCCACGGCACCGCGTCGGCGGGCGGGGCGCCGGCCTGCGGAGGCGGGCCCAGCGGCAGTACGTCCCCGGCGCTCAGGGGTGCCGGGCCCAGCCCGGAGAGCAGGTCGGCGGATCTGCTGCCGAGCACCGGATCCGCCGCCACACCGCCCGCGAACGCCAGATAGCTGCGCAGTCCGTGCACCGCGGGCCCCGCGTCCAGCACCGCACCCGCCGGCACGTGCACCGCGGCGCCCCACGCCACCGGCCGCCCGTCCACCGTCACCCGGCACGGCGCACCGCCGACGACCACCCGCACCGCACGGTCCGGGCGGACGGCGCAGCCGGTGACGGTCGTCTCCAGGACGGCCGCGGTGACCGGGTTGCCGACGAGCCGGTTGGCGAGCGCGGCGGCGGGTGCGTCGAGGGCGCCCGCCCGTCCGACGCCCAGGTGGGCCAGTCCGGCGCGGCCCTCGTCCTGCACGGTGGTCAGGGCCCCGGCGCGGACTACCTCGACGGCCCCGGGCCGCACGGACGCCGTCACCGTGCCGCCTCTACGAACCGCACCCGCGCGCCCGGCCCCAGCAGCGCGGCCGGTTCGCGGTGCGGGTCCCAGAGCGGGCCGGGGTCCGGGAGCCGGCCGATGAGCTGCCAGCCTCCGGGGGACGGGCGCGGGTACACCCCGGTGTACGGGCCGGCCAGCGCGACCGCACCCGCCGGGACCCGGGTGCGCGGTGTCGCCCGGCGCGGCAGGTGGAGGTGGTCCGGCAGGCCGGTCAGGTAGCCGAAGCCGGGGGCGAACCCGCAGAATGCGACCCGGAATTCGGTTCCGGCGTGGATGCGGGGCACCTCTGCGGCGGTGACGCCCCAGGCCTCGGCGACATCGGCGAGGTCCGGGCCGTCGTACACCACGGGAAGCTCCACCACCGCGGCCGTGTCGGTTCGCGGTGGCGGTATGTGCCAGGTCGGCAGCTCCCGGGCGAGCGCGGCGGTGTCCCGCGCGATGCCGTCGAGCAGCACCGTCCGCTCGCCCGGCACGATGTCGCGGACGCCGGGCAGTTCGCCCGCCGCGCGGCGCCGCAGCACCTCCGCGTGGAACGCCTCCGTGGCCTCCCGGCCGTCCAGCTCGACCAGCAGCGCCCGGGGCCCGGCGGGCAGCACGACGAGCGGCCGGCCGGGCCGTCCCGCCGCGCTCATGCGAACGCCCGCACCGCGACGCCCGCCTCTTCCAGCGCCGCCCGCACCCGCCGGGCGAGTGCCGCGGCGCCCGGGGTGTCGCCGTGGACGCACAGGGACCTGGCGACGACGGGTATCCGGCCTCCGTCGGCCCCGGTCACGCCGCGGTCGACGGCGAAGCCCACGCTGCGGCGTACGACCTCGTCCGCGTCGTGCACCACCGCGCCGGGCTCGCCGCGCGGCACGAGGGTGCCCTGCGGGGTGTACGCGCGGTCGGCGAACGCCTCCTCGACGGCGGTCAGGCCCGCCGCCGCGGCGCGGGCGAGCAGCCGGGAGCCGGGCAGCCCGAGGACGGCCAGGTCCCCGCCCGCCAGCCGGACGCCCTCGATGACGGCGGCGGCCTGATCGTCGTCGCGGACGGTGCGGTTGTAGAGGGCGCCGTGCGGTTTCACGTACGAGACGCGGGAACCGGCGGCCTCGGCGAACACCCGCAACGCACCGATCTGGTAAGCCACTTCGGCGGCCAGCTCGGCGGCCGGTACGTCCATGGCGCGGCGCCCGAAGCCGGCCAGGTCCCGGTACGAGACCTGCGCGCCGATCCGTACGCCCCGGGCCGCCGCCGAGTCGCAGACCCGTCGCATCACGGAGGCGTCCCCCGCGTGGAAGCCGCAGGCCACGTTGGCGCTGGTCACGCAGGCGAGGAGGGCCTCGTCGTCGGTGAGCGTCCAGCGTCCGAAGCCCTCGCCCAGGTCCGCGTTGAGGTCCATGACCGCGACCGGCGCGCCCAGCGGGTCGTGCCCGTCCACCGGGGCGGGTGCGCCCACCGGATCGTGCCCGTCCACCGGCGCCGGTGCGTCCACCGGGGCCCGCCCGTCCGCCCTGCCCGGCAGGTTCGTCGTATTCGTCACGGCCGCACGGTAGCGCCCGAGATGGCCTCCGGGCCCCGGCGTCTCGGCCGGCGGCTCAGTCGAAGAGGCCGAGCTCGCGCTCCCGTACGCCCTCCAGCTCGTACCGCGTCCCCACCAGCGGGCGGCCCGCGCACAGCCTGATCAGGGTCGCTCCGTCGCCCCGGTACCGTCCGGGGGCCCGTCCCTCCTGCTCCACGCCGATGGTCACTTCCCGCCCGCTGTCCGTGAGCTCCGCGACGAACAGCGGGACCTTGCGGCGCAGGGCGCGCGGAACGAGGAGGCCGAGCGCGTGCGGGAACCCCGGGCCCTCGTACGCCCCGGGCAGCCCCCATGCGTCGCGTACGTCCCCCGCGTGCACCCACTCCCCCAGCGCCACCGCGTCCAGGATCCCGCCCGCCGCGGCGATCGCCGGGCCGGCGTCGGTCATGCCCCGCTCCAGCTCGTCCACGATCTGCGTGTGCGTCCAGTCGGCGCGTTCGGCGATGTCCCGGTCGTTGCACTCGGGGCTGAACACATCGGGGCCGAAGCGGCTCTCCACCACCCGGCTCAGCACGGACCCGCAGTGGGCCAGCACGTCCCGCACCGTCCAGCCGGGGCACGCGGTGCGCAGTGCGAAGTCGCCGTCCGCGGCGGACCGCAGCAGCGGGAGAAGGGCGTCCCGCTCCGTGCGCAGGAGGAGACCGGGCAGTTCGGGATCGCGTTCGTCAGCCATGGCCCCAAGCCAACCATCCCGGCCGCGGGCTGACTTGGGATTCGCCGCCCGCGGTGAACAAGGACACCGGCCGCCGAACGTCCCAGGCCCTAGGCTCGGCGCATGGACGACATGGACCCGGCCCCGCGCAGCAGTGCGGCCGACACGCTCCGCGACCGCTGGCACGAGTGCCTCGTCGCCGCCCGGGGCGGCGATGCGGGCCCCGACCCGTTGCCGTACGCCGACAACCTCCTGGAGCGGTGGGCCGAGCCCCAGCGGCGCTACCACACCACCGCCCACCTGGCCGCGGTCCTCGGCCACCTCGACACGCTCGCCGGTCATGCCGCGGACGCGGACGCGGTACGGCTGGCCGCGTGGTTCCACGACGCGGTCTACCGGCCGGACCGTTCCGAGAACGAGGAGCGCAGCGCCGTCCTCGCCGAGCGCGCCCTGTCGGAGGCCGGGGTGCCCGACGCGACCACCGCCGAGGTCGCCCGCCTGGTCCGGCTCACCGTCACGCACGACCCGGCCGCCGGCGACACGAACGGCGAGGCCCTGTGCGACGCGGACCTCGCGATCCTCGCGGCGTCGCCCAAGGAGTACGCGGAGTACGCGGCCCGGGTGCGCGAGGAGTACGGATTCGTGCCCGACGAGGCGTTCCGGGAGGGCCGGGCGGCGGTGCTGCGGCAGCTTCTGGAGCTGCCGCGGCTGTTCCGTACGCCGCACGGGGCAGCGGAGTGGGAGGCGCGGGCCCGGCACAATCTGGCCACGGAGCTGGAGCTGCTCACGCACTGAGCTCGGCCGGCGCCGCAGCGGGGCGGGGGATGCGCCAGTGCGCGCCGGGGAATGCGCAGGACCGTTTCGCTGTTGGCACCTGTCATGCCCGACTCTGCCGCTCGCCGCTCCCGCATGCCCCTGGCCGTGTACATCCTCGGCCTCTCGGTCTTCGCACTCGGTACCAGCGAGTTCATGCTCTCCGGGCTGCTGCCACCCATCGCCGATGACATGAACGTGTCGATCCCACGGGCCGGGCTCCTCATATCCGCCTTCGCGATCGGCATGGTGGTCGGCGCCCCGCTGCTGGCCGTGGCCACGCTCCGGCTGCCACGCCGCACGACGCTCATCGCGCTGATCTCCGTCTTCGGCCTCGGCCAGGTCGCGGGCGCGCTCGCGCCGACGTACGAGGTGCTCTTCGCGTCCCGGGTGATCAGCGCGTTCGCGTGCGCCGGGTTCTGGGCGGTCGGGGCGGCCGTCGCCATCGCGATGGTGCCGGTGAACTCCCGGGCCCGCGCGATGGCCGTGATGATCGGCGGACTGTCCATCGCGAACGTGCTGGGGGTGCCGCTGGGCGCCTTCCTGGGCGAGAACCTGGGCTGGCGGTCGGCGTTCTGGGCGGTCGGCGCGGCCTCCGCCGTGGCGCTGGCAGGAGTGGCGACGCTGATTCCCCGCATCCCGCTGCCGGACGAGAAGCCGCAGCTCAAGCGGGAGCTGACCATCTACCGCGACCGGCAGGTGTGGCTCTCCATCGTGCTCACCGCGCTCGCGGCAGGCGGTGTGTTCTGTGCGTTCAGCTATCTGGCACCGCTGCTGACGGACGTCGCCGGGCTGGACTCGGGCTGGGTGCCGACCGTGCTCGCGCTGTTCGGGATCGGTGCGCTGATCGGCACGATGATCGGCGGCCGGGTCGCGGACGCGCACCTGTTCGGAGTGCTGCTGAGCGGGATCGCGGCATCGACGGTGTTCCTGGCGGCGCTGGCGCTGTTCGCGTCGAACCAGGCGGCCGTGATCGTGCTGTCGTTCCTGCTGGGCCTGTCGGCGTTCTACACGGCTCCGGCGCTGAACGCCCGCATGTTCAACGTCGCGGGCGCCGCCCCGACGCTGGCGGGCGCGACGACCACCGCCGCGTTCAACCTGGGCAACACCGGCGGGCCCTGGCTCGGCGGCACGGTGATCGACATGGACTTCGGTTTCGAGGCCACCGCGTGGGCGGGGGCGGCGATGACCGTGCTGGCGCTGGTGACGGTGGTCCTCTCGCTGCGGTTGCAGCGCAGCCGCAACGCCTCGTCCCGGCTGGTGGCGGGCGCCCCGGCCGCGGTGTCGCGGGAGGCGGCGCAGGACGCGCCGGTGTGCGCGCCCTCGTCGGCCGGCTGACCGGGGGACGGGACCTCAGCCCGGCGCGGGGCGGCCCTTGGGGCGGCGCAGGCCCGCTTCGGTGATGCGGCGGACCAGTTCCTTGGAGCCGATCTGCCGGGCACCGGCCCGTACCGCGTCCTCGTACCGTGTTTCCGGTACGTCGTAGTGGTCCCGCTCGAAGGCGCGGGGCGGGCAGCCGATGGACGCCGCGAAGGTGTGCAGTTCCTCGAAGGACGCGTCGCTGACCAGGTGCGACCAGAAGCGCCCGTGGCCCGGCCAGTCCGGCGGGTCGATGTAGACGGTCACGGCCGCAGTATCCCGGTGAGCGAGCCGACCGGGGCGACGGCGACGGCCGCCTTCGTGCAGACCCAGTGCGGGTCCGGCCCGAGCTCCGGCTCGACGTCCAGGGCATGCGGGTCGCCCGCGTCGCACACCGGGCACAGCGGCCAGCGGCCGTACCGCTCCAGGAGCGCGTCCTGTACGTCCTGGGCGACGAGACCGACGACGAACTCCACCCCGTCCGGCCACTGCTCGACCCACCAGCGGCGGTGCGTGACCGCGTCCTCGACCAGCGAGACGATCTGCGCCTCGGCGACGTCTCCGGCGGCGAGATCGGCCATGACCAGTGCGCGGGCGGTGTGCAGTGCCTGCTCCAGGGGGTTCAGCTCCATGCAGCCATTGTCCACCTGCGCGCCGGGCGTCCGGCGCGCAGGTGGACAAT
>NZ_JAELVH010000039.1 GCF_019399235.1 Streptomyces poriferorum
TGTGAGCGCCGCCCCGCCGCCCGCCGCACCGGCCCGGCGCACACTCATGCGCTGGGACCTGGCCGCGCCACCGCGCCCGTACCCTCTGCCCGCCCCCTATCGGGCCGCCCCGGTCACCCGGGCCGACGCCACGCTTCTGGGCGAGCTGTCCTATCGCGCCTACCGGGGCGGTGTGGACGACGGGGGCGAGTCCGCGCAATGGCACCGGGCCGAAATGGCCGCCGCGCTCGCGGGCGAGTTCGGCGCGGTCGACCAGCGGGCGACGCGCGTTGCCTGGTACGGCTCCACCACGGCCTCCCTCTCCTTCGTCACCCTCTGGAAGTCCCGCCCGCTCGTGGCCTTCGCCCTCACCGACCCCGAGCACACCTCCAGAGGCCTGGCGAGGGCACTCCTCACCCACAGCGCGACGGTCCTCCGTGCCGCGGGCGCATCCGAACTCACCCTGGTGGTCACCGACGGCAATCCCGCTGTCCGCCTCTACACGCGTCTGGGCTTCGCCCCGGCCGGCTGACCTCCGGCCGGAACGGACGCCGATGGGTGCGCACCACGCGCCCAACGGGCGAAACAGCCGGAACATGAGCAACGACCCCACCAGCCACAGCGCGAACGGTCGCACCCCTCCCACACACCCGTCACCCGAACGCCACACCCCGCCAAGATCTTCATCTCATATCTGAGATAGCCTTCCGGCATGTCAGATGACTACCTCGTACGTATCGGCAAGCTCATCCGTGACGCCCGTCAGCACCGGGGCTGGACACAGAGTCAGCTCGCCGAGGCGCTCGCCACCAGCCAGAGCGCCGTGAACCGCATCGAGCGCGGCAATCAAAACATCAGCCTTGAGATGATTGCCCGCATCGGTGAAGCACTCGACAGCGAAATCGTGTCTCTCGGCTACGCCGGTCCCATGCATCTGCGGGTGGTCGGCGGGCGCCGGCTCTCCGGGTCCATCGACGTCAAGACCAGCAAGAACGCGTGTGTGGCGCTGCTCTGCGCATCGCTGCTCAACAAGGGCCGCACCGTGCTGCGCCGGGTGGCCCGCATCGAGGAGGTCTACCGCCTCCTCGAGGTGCTGAACTCCATCGGGGTGCGCGCCCGGTGGATCAACGACGGCACGGACCTGGAGATCATCCCGCCGGCCCGCCTCGACATGGACGCCATCGACGCGGACGCCGCACGCCGGACCCGGTCGATCATCATGTTCCTGGGTCCGCTGCTGCACCGCATGGACCGGTTCAAGCTGCCGTACGCGGGCGGCTGCGACCTCGGCACCCGCACCATCGAGCCGCACATGATCGCGCTGCGCCGCTTCGGCCTGGAGATCGCCGCGACCGAGGGCATCTACCACGCCCAGGTCGACCACTCCATCACCCCCGGCCGCCCCATCGTGCTGACCGAGCGCGGCGACACCGTGACCGAGAACGCGCTGCTGGCCGCCGCCCGGCACGACGGCACCACCGTCATCCGCAACGCGTCCTCCAACTACATGGTCCAGGACCTCTGCTTCTTCCTGGAGGCGCTGGGCGTACGGGTGGACGGCGTCGGTACGACGACGCTGACCGTGCACGGGGTGCCGAACATCGACGTGGACGTCGACTACTCCCCCTCCGAGGACCCGGTCGAGGCGATGAGCCTGCTCGCCGCCGCCGTCGTCACGGAGTCGGAGCTGACGATCCGCCGGGTGCCGATCGAGTTCCTGGAGATCGAACTCGCGGTCCTGGAGGAGATGGGCGTCGACTGCGCCCGCACCCCGGAGTACGCCGCCGACAACGGGCGCACCCGCCTGGTCGACCTGACGGTCCGGCCCTCCAAACTCGAGGCCCCGATCGACAAGATCCACCCGATGCCGTTCCCGGGCCTCAACATCGACAACGTGCCGTTCTTCGCGGCCATCGCGGCGTCGGCCCACGGCCAGACCCTGATCCACGACTGGGTCTACGACAACCGCGCGATCTACCTCACCGACCTCAACCGCCTCGGCGGCCGGCTCCAACTCCTGGACCCGCACCGGGTCCTGGTCGAGGGCCCGACCCGGTGGCGCGCGGCGGAGATGATGTGCCCGCCGGCCCTGCGCCCGGCCGTGGTGGTGCTGCTCGCGATGATGGCGGCCGAAGGAACCTCCGTACTGCGCAACGTGTATGTGATCAACCGCGGTTACGAGGAGCTGGCGGAGCGGCTGAACTCGGTGGGCGCTCAGATCGAGATCTTCCGGGACATCTGAAAGCCTGCAGAAGAAACACCGTCACACCCCTTCTGACCTGCACAATTGCGAGTCGAGGCGGGGTGTGACGGAGTCCCTGGGACTTTTCTGGGACTTCGAACCAGGAGCGACGGCTTCCGTGCACCGCGCTCTTCACGTGATGAGTCATCGAAAAGATGTCGGCTCCAGCAGGCCCGGAAAAGCGCAGTTCAGAGCCTACTCAGCGGCCCGCTCTACCGTCTGCGGGCGTCAAACGAGCGTCATGGCCAGCAGCCACCCCCCTCTTCGGGAGGGGAGATTCGACATGAGTCACCGGCTCGAGCCGTGCGGTGCGGGCCCTTCCGCAGGCGTGGGTGTACCCCGGACCCGGCGGCGGGGCGGTGCGTGCCGGATCCGGGGTGGCTTTGGGGTGGTGCGGCTGGGCTATTTGACGGCTCCGGCGGTCATGCCGCGGGTGAGGGAGCGCTGGAATATGAGGAAGAAGACGACCATGGGGACGATGCCGAGGAGGGCTGCGGCGCTCATGGCGGTGGGGTCGCTGGTGTATTGGCCTTGCATGACGGACAGGCCGAGAGGGACGGTCTGGTTGTCGTTGGAGATGAGGAGGACGAGTGGGTAGAGGAACTCGTTCCAGCTCCAGACGAAGAAGAAGACGCACATCACCGAGAGGGTGGGCCAGCTCATGGGCAGGACGATGCGCCACAGGATGGTCCATCGGCCGGCTCCGTCCATGGAGGCGGCTTCGATGAGTTCGCGGGGGAAGCTGGCAAAGACGGAGGAGAGGAGGTAGGTGCCGAAGGCGCTGTAGGTGATGCCGACGAGGATGGTGTAGCCGAGTTTCCCGTCGTAGAGGCCCATCTCCTTGAAGAGGTAGTAGATGGGGTATACGAGGCCCTCTTGCGGCAGGACGTTGACGCCGAGGAAGAAGATGAGGAAGGGGGTGCGCCAGCGGATGCGGCCGATGCCTATGGCGTAGGCGTTGAAGAGGGCGAGCAGGACGGCGATGAGAACGACGCCGAGGCTGATCTGGATGCTGTTGAAGAGTTTCTGGGTGAAGCCGACGCGGTCCCAGACTTCGGCGATGATGCTCCAGTTCCACTGGGCGGGCAGGGACAGCGACCCGTTGGTGCGGAAGTCCGCGCTGGTTTTGAACGAGTTGAGCAGGATGACGATGAAGGGTGCCAGGAACGCGAGGACGAATACGGCGACGGCTGCCAGGACGGCGTAGGAGCCGGGGCTGCGGCGGTTGCCCGTCGCTTTGGCTTTACCCGCTTCAGCCTTGACCGCTTTGCGCCGGTGGCCGGGGGGTGCCGTGGAAGTGGTGTGCGTGGTCATGGTCATCCGTCCTCGCGGGCCTGGCGGGTGAGCATCGTTCCGGCGATGATCAGCACGAGCAGGGTGATCGTGCTGGAGATCGCGGAGCCGTATCCGACGTCGGCGCGCTCGAAGAAGTTCTGGTAGGCGAAGTACGCGGGGACGAGGGTCGAGTTGCCGGGGCCGCCGCCGGTGAGGACGAAGATCTGGGCGAAGACCTTCAGGCCGGCGATGGTGGTGGTGACAAGGACGACGTAGACCTCGGGCCGCAGGATGGGCACGGTGATGCGGGTGAAGCGCTGCCACCAGGTGGCGCCGTCGAGGGAAGCGGCTTCATACAGTTCGGGGTCGATGCGCTGGAGCCCGGAGAGGAACAGCACCAGGGGGTAGCCGAGCTGCATCCAGACGAGGACGGCGAGGACCATCCACAGGGCGAGGTCGGGGTCTCCGAGCCAGTTCTGGGCGAGGGAGTTCAGGCCGATCTTTTCGAGGACGCTGTTGACGGCGCCTTCGGGGGCGAGGATCCAGCCCCACATCAGCCCGGTGACGGCGACGGGGATGACCTGGGGGAGGTAGAGGCCGGAGCGGAAGAGGCTGACGAAGCCGTCTCCGTGCTTCTTGCCGATGTAGTCGAACAGGAGGGCGGCGAGGAAGAGCCCGAGCAGGGTGGGGACGACGGCGATGCCGACGATGACGAAGGCGATGTTGCGGAACGAGGCCCAGAAGTCGGCGTCGCTGAAGAGTCGGGTGTAGTTGTCGAAGCCGATCCAGGTGGGCTCTCCGACGCCCTGCCATTGGGTGAGGCTGTAGTAGAAGGTCATCACCAGCGGGACGACGAGGAAGAGCAGGCTCAGTAGCAGGCCGGGGGCGAGGAAGACGGCGTATCCCGTGGGCCGCGGGTGACGTGTGGTTTTCACTGTTGCTCCAAGAGGGGCGGGACGGCGGCCCGGTGCGGGCGGGCCGCCGTCCCCGGGAAGAAGGGACTGACGCGCGGGTTCGGGCGGGTCAGTCTCAGCGCCGGGTGGCGGTGTACTTCTCGTAGGGGGCCTTGAGCTCGTCGAGGACGGCGTGGGGCTTGCCGCCGTTCATGAGGTTCTGGGTGGCGCCCATCCAGGTGTCGTAGTAGCCGGGTGCCGGCCAGTCCGGGTAGAAGGCGAGCCCCTTGCCGTCCTGGTAGGTGTTGAACGCGGTGATGAGCTCGCGGGACTTGGGGTTTTCGATGGAGTCCGGCTTCACAGCGAGCGGGACGTTGCCCTCTTCCCCGAGGATTTTCTGGATCTTGTCCGACATGGTGATGTCGATGAAGTCCTCGGCGAGCTTCTTGTTCTTCGCCTTGGTGGGCACGACCCAGTGGTTGCCGCCGGAGCCGAGGGTCTTCTTGCTGCCGGGGTAGGGGGCGGTGGACCAGGTGAAGTCGGTGATGTCGGTGGTCAGGCCGCCGAACCACCAGTTGCCGCCGACCATGATCGGGCGCTTCTGCGAGACGAACTGCTCGGTCATGTCGCTGCCCTTGAGGCCGACGTCCTTCTTCTCGAAGTAGCCCTTGTCGAGCCAGTCCTTGTACGTTTCGACCGCGTAGGTCCACTCCGGGCCGTGGAAGTCGACCTTGCCCTTGTAGAGCTGGTAGTCGTCGACCCAGGCGTCATTCGCCTTGGCCAGGGCCAGGAGGTAGAGCCAGTGGCCGGCGGGGTGGTCGTTGCCGGCGTTGGCGAGCGGGGTGATCCCGGCGGCCTTGAAGTCGGCCAGGGCGGCCTCGAAGCTCTGGAGGTCGGTGGGCTTGGTGATGTTGTGCTTCTTGAATAGGTCGTCGTTGTAGTACGCGAGGACGAACTCGCCGTAGTTGGGGACGCCGTACCACTTGTCGCCGCCCATTTCGCCGTTGGCGTCGTAGCGGGCGGTGACGGACGCGCTCTCGCTGATCTTCTTGTCCCAGCCGCGTTCCTTCGCGACGGAGGTAAGGTCGGTGAGCAGGCCCTGCTTGGCGAGCAGTCCGGTGGTGGCATTGCCCTTGTTGTACTCCATGACGTCGGGCGCCTTGTCGGAGTTCAGGATCATGCCGGCGTTCTGCTGTATCTGCTCGAACGTCTTGCGTTCGAAGACGACCTTCACGTCGGGGTGGGTCTTCTTGAACTCCGCGATGGCCGAGTCCCAGGCGTTGCTCAGGGCGCCGTCCTCCTGCTCGTAGTGCCACAGGCGCAGAGTCTTGCCGTCTCCCTCGGCGGTGTCCGATCCGCCGCCGCAAGCGGTCAGCGGTGCCACGAGTGCCAGAGCGGACACGGCGAGCAGAGCTCGTCGGGTGGTGCGGCGCGGAGCACGGAAGCGCATGTTCGTCATGAGGATTCCTTGGGTGTGCAGGGTCAGGGCGGTGCGGGGGGAGGCGGTACGGGTGTTCAGGTGGGGCTGGTCAGGTATTGCGGCGGTGGACACGGGCTTCCCAGGGCTGCAGGGTGTGCGGGGCCGTGAGAGGTGTGGAGGCCGGGACGTTGGCGATGAGGGTCTCGCTGTGTTCCCAGCCGTCGGGCAGGTCGACGGTGAGGTCGGCTCCGCTGAAGTTGGCGAGGACCAGCAGTTCGGTGCCGGATGCCGCGTCGTGGCGGGTGAAGGCATAGAGCTGCTCGTGGTCGGGGTGCAGCATGTGGAAGTCACCGTGAGTGAGGGCGGGCTCGGTGTGCCGCAGGGCGATCAGGCGGCGGTAGTAGTGGAAGACGGAGTCGGGGTCGGCGAGCTGGACCTTGGCGTTGACATGGGTGTGATCGGGGTTCACCGCGATCCACGGGGTGCCAGCGGTGAAGCCGGCGTGCTGGGAGGTGTCCCACTGCATGGGGGTGCGGGCGTTGTCCCGGCTGCGGTGCCGAAGTCCGGCCAGGACCTGTTCCTCGTCGACACCGTGGGCGGTCTGCTCGCGGTGGTAGTTGAGGGACTCGATGTCGCGGAAGTCATCGATGGAGGCGAAACGGCTATTGGCCATGGCGAGCTCTTCGCCCTGGTACACGTAAGGGGTCCCGCGGTGCAGGTGGAGCACGGTGGCGAGGAGCTTCGCGGAGCGGTCGCGGGAGGCGGGACTGTCGTCGCCGAAGCGGGAGACGGCACGGGGCTGGTCGTGGTTGTTCCAGTACAGGCTGTTCCAGCCGGTCTCGCCCAGGCCGGTCTGCCAGCGGCCGAGGCTGGCCTTGAGGGCGGTCAGCTTCAGCGGACGGACATCGAACTTCCCGCTGGTTCCCTGGTCGAGGCCGACGTGCTCGAACTGGAACACCATGTCGAGCTCGCGGCGGGAGGGGTCGGTGAACAGCTTGGCGTCCCCGACAGTGACTCCGGGCATTTCGCCGACGGTCAGCAGGCGGCGAGGGTGGCCTTCGAAGACCTCACGGTGCATCTCCGCCAGGTACTCGTGGATGCGGGGGCCGCAGATGTAGTGGGGGCTGCCGTCCCCGTGCAAGGCACCCTCGTGCACGATGCCGTCGGGAAGGCCAGGGGTCTTGGAGATGAGGTTGATGACGTCCATGCGGAAGCCGTCGACGCCCCGGTCGAGCCACCAGCGCATCATGGCGTAGACCGCCTGGCGCACGGTGGGGTTCTCCCAGTTGAGGTCGGGCTGCTTGCGGGAGAACAAGTGCAGGTAGTACTCGCCGCTCTTCTCGTCGTAGGTCCAGGTGGGGCCGGAGAAGAAGGAGCCCCAGTTGTTGGGTTCCGCACCCGGGGTGCCCGGCTCCATGCCCTCGCGGGCGGGGCGCCAGATGTACCAGTCCCGCTTGCCGCCCTGCGGGCCTTCGTTGCGGGAGGCGGTGAACCAGGGGTGTTCGTCGGAGGTGTGGTTGACGACCAGGTCCATGACGAGCTTCATGCCGCGCTCGTGGACGGCGGCCAGGAGCCGGTCGAAGTCGGCGAGGGTTCCGAAGAGCGGGTCGATGTCCTGGTAGTCGCTGATGTCGTACCCGTTGTCGTCGTGCGGGGACGGGTAGACAGGGGACAGCCACAGGACGTCGACGCCCAGCTGGGCCAGGTAGTCGAGCCGTTCGATGATGCCTTGCAGGTCGCCGATGCCGTCCGCGTTCGAGTCCGCGAAGCTGCGGGGGTAGATCTGGTACACCACCGCTTCGCTCCACCAGGCGTCGGCGGGATTGGCTTCGATTTCGGGCACGTCAAACCTCATAGTGTTCGCATGGTTACTTTTAGTGACTTTGCGGGTGATGGGTTGCCGCAGCATCGGCGGGCGCTGTGGGTCAGGAGATGGCCGCTCCCACGGTGTCGCGGATGACGAGGCAGGCGGCGCCCCGGGCCCAGAGGTCGTGGCGGGCGGGGTCGACGTGGATGTCGCAGTCGGTGGCCGCGGTGGAGAACGCCTGGGCTTGCATCGCCTCGCTCATGTGCGGGCCGAACAGGTCGTAGGCGACCGCGCCTTCGCCGGCGATGATGATTTTCTGCAGGTTGAGCAGGTTGCACATGCCGGCCACGCCTCTGCCGAGGGCGGTGCCGGCTTCGGCGAAGGCGGATCGGGCCACGGTGCGGGCCGCCCCGGCTTCGCCTCGCGCGAGCTCGATGGCGTCGGTGATCGTGTCGCAGGGAAATCCGCCGTCTGCGAGGTGGCGCAGGATGGCGCGGTCGCCCGCCAGGGCTTCGAGGCAACCGCGTCGGCCGCAGCTGCACATGGGTCCGGAGGGGTCCAGGGGAAGGTGGCCGAGTTCGCCCGCGAGTCCGGTGGCGCCGGAGAACAGGGCGCCGTCCAGGAGCAGGCCGCAGCCAATGCCGGGGCCGACGGTGACCACGGCGAAGGAATCGATGTCGCGGCCTTCGCCGAACCAGCGTTCGGCGACGACCAGGGTGTTGACGTCGTTGTTGACGACCACCGACAGCCCGGTCGCTTCCCGCAGGGGCCCGGCCACGTCGACCTTGTTCCAGTCGAGCAGGGCCGAGTAGCGGCAGATCCCGGCTGCCGAATCGACGTGGCCGCTGACCCCGACGCCGAGGCCGAGCACCCTGTCCGCCGCTTCGGGCGCCTCTGCGAGGAGCCTGCCGGTCAGGGAGGCGGCGGCGGACAGGGCGGTCTGGGGGGTGCAGTCGGCCAGGGGCTCTTCGTCCCGGGCCAGGACGTTGGCCGCCATGTCGGTGACGACGCCAAAGACCCGCCCGGGGGCGATCTTCATGCCGACGACCACGTGCTTGTCGGGATTGACGTGCAGCATCTTCTGCGGCCTGCCCCGCCCCTGGGCAACCGGGTCGCTCTCACGCAGGTAGTCATGCTCGAGCAGCGGCGGCAGCATGCGGGTGACAGAGGAGGGCACGAGGCCCAGGCGCTGGGCGAGCTGGGTGCGCGAGATGGGTCCTGCGGTGAGCACGGTCGCGAAGATCTCCGCCCTGGTCTGCTCACTGACAAGCTCCGAGAACCGGATCTTGGACGGGCTCATCACGCGGTGCCTCCAGGTAGTGGTCTGTCAGGGCCGTTGCATCAAGTTCAGCGCCATCGAACCCGATGCGGGTGGCGAGGGCTTCCCGTATGCGCGGGGCCGGTACTGCCAAGCGTTGCAGAGATCGTCATCGCGCCTCCTGCGGCTGGGACGCCGTCGACCTGTGGAAGTCGGCGTCGCTACTTATGACGGGAGTGTGTCCCGCAGCCTTTAAGTGCGTCAAGGAAGAAAACATCGCGTTACGCAACCGTGATGGCCCACTCCAACCGGACGCTCGTAGTCGCTTCGCGTCTTTTGCGCATCTTGTTATGCACACGCTGGCCCCATAGGTCGAAGAATCCTGTTCATTTCATTGACACGAGGAAGAAATGACGGGAAGTTAACCGGCAACCGGGGCGGAGCCAGGGCCTGTTGGGTCACAGGTCGCCGCCACATCGGCAGCCCCTCACCCCTCGGGGCGGGCAGGACCGGTTCGCTCCGCTCGCAGGACCGGTGTCCTGTGCTCCTGGCCCTGCGAATGATCCCCGCGTGGACTCCGTCAGCCGGCTCCCCCAAAGAGAGACGAACCGCCGACCAGGACGAGTGCCGCACCCCGGTCAGCCCCGGCAACGGGCGACCGCATGCACCGATGACTCCGCCACACAGCTGTTCCAGCTGTTCCAGCGGTGTCCGTGCCCGCCCCCGGGCGGGCGCCCTGGGGCCATGCCCCGACTCATCAAGGAGAGGACATCATCATGCCCGCAGGAAGACTGCGACGGCTCAACCCGCTGGCGGCCATCGCCGCCGGCCTGGCCTTGGCGCTCGCCGGAGCCGTCATGCCGGCCAGCGCTCTGACTTCGGTCACCCCCCTGCCTTCGGGCCGGCTCGTCCCCGCGGCAGCTCTTGCCGCCGCGGCCTCGGCACCCGTGGCGGGAGCGGCGGGAGAGACCGCGAACAGCGAGCAGCTGCAGACCTGGTGGCACGACAACCACGAGTTCAACACGAGCAGCCCGGTGGGCGGTGACAAGGTGCGGCGGTCCTCCTTCTACGACGTGAAGGTCGCCACGGCCGCGGCGCCGACTACGAAGTACGACTCGTTCGCGTACATGAGCATCCCCCGCAGCGGCAAGGGAAAGATCGGCTACACCAAGGAGGACGGCGCGGAGTTCTCCGCCTCGGCGAACCTCACCATGAGCTGGTCGTCGTTCCAGTACACGGCCGACGTGTGGGTCGACGTGTCACTGCGCACCGACCAGAGCATCTCCTCGGCCGACCAGGTCAAGATCAAGCCGAGCAGCTTGAACTTCGACAAGGAGCTGGTCAACAGCAAGACCGTCCGGGTCAAGGTGCCCTACAGCTCGAAGGGCTACCGGTTCTCGGTCGAGTTCGACCCGCAGCTGTACACGGCGTACAACGACATGTCCGGCCCGGCCAACGACGCCGGGAAACTGACCACCACCGGCGGCGGCAATAACCGGGCCATCCACACCGAGCCCCGTAACTCGATGATGATCTTTGCCGAGCCGACGCCGACCGGCGCGGAGAAGGAACGGCTGATCCCCACCGCCGCGTCGGGGAGCATCCACTACCCCGAGCCCGGCCAGGTCACGAACCTGAACAACATCAGCCAGGACATCATCTACTTCCGCCCGGGCACCTACACCATGGGCTCGAAGTACCACGCGGTGCTCCCGGCCAACGTCAAGTGGGTCTACCTGGCACCCGGCGCGTACGTGAAGGGCGCCTTCCGCTTCTTCCATGACACCCAGGGCCTGTACAAGGTGACCGGGTACGGAGTCCTCTCCGGTGAGCAGTACGTCTACGAGGCGGACACCAACAACAACTACGACCACCTCAGCGGGGCGTCGAACTGTCACGCCTCCTGCGTGAAGATGCTCCAGTTCCAGTCCGCCGACGCCCAGCAGTACCTCGATCTGCAGGGTGTGACGATCAACGAACCGCCGTACCACTCGTTCGTCGTCTACGGCAACGAGCAGACCTTCCAGATGCGCGTCGACAACTACAAGCAGGTCGGCTCCTGGTACTGGCAGACCGACGGCATCGAGCTCTACCGCGGCAGCACCATGAAGAACACGTTCTTCAACGCCAACGACGACGTCCTGAAGATGTACCACAGCGACGTCAACATCGATAACACCGTCATCTGGAAGAACGAGAACGGCCCCGTCATCCAGTGGGGCTGGACCCCCCGCAACATCGACAACGTCCGGGTGACCAACACCCACGTCATCCACAACCGGATGTACTGGAAGGACGTCAAGTACAACACCTGCATCCTCAACTCCTCCTCCCACTGGGAGGACATGGGGTCCACCACCAAGGGCGACCCCAACACGAAGGTCCAGAACATGACCTTCGAGAACATCACCGTCGAAGGCCAGACCAACTGCGCGATCCGCGTCTTCGCGCTCTCCAGCACCGAGAACATCCACGTCAAGAACCTGAAGATCGACAGCTGGAACGGCCTCGACCCGGGCAGCCAGGTCAGCCTCCTCAAGCGCTACACCAACACCGCCGGCCAGAAGGTCACCCTGGGCAACGAGACGGCCCAGAGCAAGGGCCTCAAGCTCGAGAACTACACCGTCGGCGGCACCGTCATCAACAAGTCCGGCACCAACTGGGGAGCGGACCAGCCCGGCCGCCTCGGCTTCGACGCGGAGACCTGGGACAACTGGAACGCCTGGGGCGCCGGCGGCAACCCCACCCCTGACCCTGAACCGAGCACGGGCTCCGGTCGGATCGTCAACGGCGGCAACACCAAGTGCATCGACCGCGCCGCAGCCGGTACGGCCAACGGCACCGCGATCCAGCAGTGGACCTGCGCCAACACAGCCTCGATGACGTGGACGCTGGACGGCCAGCAGCTCAAGTCCGGCGGCAAGTGCCTGGACGTCGAAGGCGGCGCCACCGCCAACGGCACCAAGGCACACCTGTGGGACTGCGGCGGCTGGGACAGCCAGAAGTGGGCCTTCCAGTCCAACGGCACCCTGAAGAACCTCAAGTCCGGTCGCTGCCTCGATGTCGAGGGCCAGAGCACTGCCAACGGTGCCCGCCTCCACCTGTGGGACTGCAGCACCTGGGCCAGCCAGAAGTTCAGCCTCACCGCCTAGCCACCTGATCGCGGGTGGCCACCACCCCAGCGGGCCACCCGCGACCAGGCCCAGCAGCACCCCAACCCCTCCTCCCCCGCAGAAAGGCATGCCGCACATGCCAGCAGCCAGGTTCGAACAGCCCATCCTGAGCCTCTTCCGCATCGTGACCGGCCTGCTCTTCGCCTGCCACGGAGCCGCCACCCTCTTCAACGTCCTGGGCGGCCCGCACGGCGAGATGCCCAGCACCGGGCAGTGGCCCAGCTGGTGGGCCGCGGTGATCCAGCTGATCGGCGGAGCACTCGTGCTGATCGGACTGAGCACGCGCACGGCAGCACTTCTGTGCTCCGGGTCCATGGCCTACGCCTACTTCGTCAACCACCAGGGCGACGGGCTGCTCCCCATCGAGAACGGTGGCGAGAGCGCCGCGCTGTTCTGCTGGGCCTTCCTGCTCATCGCCGCCCTCGGCCCCGGCCAGTGGTCCCTGGCCGCCCTGCTGAACCGGCTCGCGCGCCGGCGAGAGGAGGTGAGCACCCACCTGAGCAACGCCTGACCGCATCACAAGCTGTCATGTGCACCTAAATCACTGGTCGGGGTCGGCCTGTGATCTCCACACACACGGAGGAAGAGCACCATGAACCGCATACCCGCAACGCTGTCCCGCGCCGTCGCGCTGAGCTCCGCCGTACTGGCCACCGCCCTCCTGGGCGTCATCCAGGCACCGACGGCCTCCGCACACGGCACCGTCATCACCCCCGAGACCCGCAACTACGGCTGCCTGCAGCGCTGGGGCTACACCGAGCCCAACGAGTCCCAGGACCCCATGTGCTACCGCACCTACCACGAGAACGCGAACGCCATCGGCGCGTGGAAGGCCGTCTACGCCAACAACACCGGCGACAACTACAAGCAGGTCATCCCCAACGGTCAGATCTGCAGCGCCGGCGGCCAGGGCGAGACGAACTACCGTCCCCTCGACCGCCCCGGACCGTGGAAGATGACCAACATCGGCTCCGACTTCACCATCGACCTCTACGACGAGGCACGACACGGCGCGGACTGGCTCGAGGTCTACGTCACCAAGCAGGGCTTCAACCCGGAGTACCAGCTGATCGGGTGGGACGACCTCGAGCTGGTGAAGAAGACCGGCAGGTACCCCTACCAGCCGCACTACGTCACGGACGTCAGCACCTCCGGCTACAGCGGACGCCACGTCGTGGTGACCGTCTGGAAGGCATCGCACATGGACCAGAAGTACTTCCTGTGCAGCGACGTCAACTTCAGCTGACCGGGACCGGCTAACCCGGGGCCCCGCAGGAGGCACTGCCCTCCGCGGGGCCCTTCCCCGTACGAAGAACCAGGGGCCCGGGCCGGCGGACAACCACCGCAGTCAGGTGCCCAGCAGCCAGCACCCGTGATCGTCTCCAGCGGAGGAGATTGTCGATGACCAGCACTTCCCACCACCGCCAGCCCGCCGAAAGCCCTGCCCCCGACGACCGGGCACCCGCCCCGGCGCTGGGCCTGCGGCAGACCCTGGGAAGCCGTGCAGCGGGCCACGCCCACCGCTACACGCGGATCAGCACCCTCGTGCTGCGCGTCTGCATCGGACTGGTCTTCTGCTGGTTCGGCGCCCTGAAGTTCTTCCCCGGCGCGAGCGCGGCCGAGGACTTCGCCATCAGCGCCATGACCGAATTGACCATGGGGTTCATCCCCGACCCGCTCTGCCTGCTCCTGCTCGCGGTTCTGGAGACGGGCATCGGGCTCGCGTTCCTGACCGGTTTCCTGCTCCGCTGGGCCCTGGCAGCATTCTTCCTCCACATGGCCGGAGTCTTTCTCTCGCTGCTCGTACTGCCGGACGCCGCCTGGCACACCGCGGCTGTCCCCACCCTCGAAGGCCAGTACGTCATCAAGAACATCGTCCTGGTCGCCGCCGGCCTCCACATCGCCGCCGGCGAACTCACCCCCTGACCGGCCCTCTCTTCTCCCGCCAAGCGCGACTCGCACCAGGAGCACCCGTGGGCAGCACCATTACCCTGCACAACCTCGCCAAGACCTACTCCAACGGACAGAGGGCCGTGCACCAGCTCTCTCTGACCGTCCAGGACGGGGAGTTCCTCGTACTGCTCGGCCCATCCGGATGCGGCAAGTCCACCCTGCTGCGCATGATCGCCGGCCTGGAAACCATCAGCGGGGGCGAGCTGCACCTCGGCGGAAGGATCGCCAACGATCTCCAGCCGAGCGAACGAGACATCGCGATGATCTTCCAGAGCTTCGCGCTCTACCCCAACATGACCACAGCGCAGAACATCGGCTTTCCCCTCGCGGTCCAGAAACAGGACCCCGACCAGGTGAGGGCACACGTGCAGTCCGTCGCCCAGACCCTGGGCATCGACCACCTCCTGAACCAGATCCCCGGCCGGCTCTCCGGCGGAGAGCGCCAGCGCGTCGCCATGGGCCGCGCAGTGGTACGGCGCCCCTCGGTCTTCCTGATGGACGAGCCGCTCTCCAGCCTCGACGCCCGGCTGCGGGCCCGCCTGCGCACCGAAATGCTCGCGGTCACCCGCAGCACCGGTGCGACGACCATCTACGTCACCCACGACCAGGCCGAAGCCATGGCGCTCGGCGACCGGGTGGCAGTCATGCGCGACGGAGTCCTTCAGCAGGTCGACACCCCCCGCACCCTCTACGCACTGCCCGCCAACGCCTTCGTCGCCTCGTTCGTCGGCACACCGAGGATCAACCTGCTGCACGGCACGGTGTACGCCCCCGTCGACGGCGTCATGGCGCTCAACGTGGGGGCCCAAAAAATCACACTCTCCTACCCGCTCACGCATGACCACCAGATGCTCCGCGTCTTCCAGGGACAGCCGCTCCTCATCGGACTGCGTCCCGAAGCCCTCCGCATAGCCGACAAGACACACGCCACCGCCTTCGAACGAGCCATGACCGGGGTCGTCGAGCACACCGAGTTCCAGGGCCACGAAGCGCTGCTCCACCTCTCACTCGGCGGACAGCAGGCCGACGTACCGGCCCAGCTCTCCGACCACATACCCCACCACCCGGCCCGCACAAGCGCCGCCGACGTCCTGCGGCAACTCCGCCGCCGCATCGGCGCCTTCGGCCGCCACCCCGCGCTCCCCGGCGCCACAGAGCCTCCGGCGCAGTCCCCTCCCCGCAAGGGCATCGGAGAACTCGTCATCCGCGATGAACCGGGCGCCGGTCATCGAAGAGGCCAGCACATCCCCCTCCTCATCGACGTACGCAACCTGCTCGTCTTCAATGCACGCGGCGAACGCATCAGCCCCGACCCCACCCAAGTGCCGCAACTCTGACTACAGCTAAAACACCCCACTCCAGCCCTGACCAGCCAGCCTTCCCCCGCCGAGGACAGAAACCGGCGACCGTACAGAAGCACCACAAGGGGCACGTGGCGGTCGAGCACATCCGGACTTCCGAGTAGCCCACCGGCGGTCCGCTCGACAGGGCAAGACCGGGGTCCCGGCCGGACCGGGAGCAGGAACTCCTCCAAGCCGAGCGGCGGCACCGGTGGCACGCGGCTATCGCACAGGCATGTGAGCAACAGATTGGAACCTGCGCGCCTTCGGATGTGAGACGGCGAAGTTGAACCGACGCGCCCAGGTAGGCCAGCAGACGTGCTTCTCCGCGCTGGCGGAGGTGAGCTGCCCATCGCGGCGGAGGAACAATGGCCGACCTCCGCCCACAGCCCCGGCCCGCCACGCTGCCCCACGTCGAGTGAAGCCGAAAGAGCCTCCGTCAGCCGTGGGAGCGCTCTGGGACTTTTCTGGGACTTTCGGTTCCATCAACTGGCACGAGCATGAAACAACTGAAAGACCATTCTCCCAGGTCAGCGACCGAATCCCTCTCATCGTCGCAGGCCACCTCGCTGGCTGGTCTCCTCCGGGACATCTGAAAGCCTGCAGAAATGGCACCGTCACACCCCCTCTGACCTGCACAAATGCGAGTCGAGGCGGGGTGTGACGGAGTCCCTGGGACTTTTCTGGGACTTTGAACCAGGAGCGACGGCTTACGACACCGCGCTCACCCCATGATGAGTCATCGAAAAGACGTCACAAGGACTCGACAGAGGAAGAACCTCAGGTCAGAGGCCATCCGCCCACGCTGCGGTCGGGCCTTCAGTCACCTGGAGCGTCAGAGATCTGCGGGGAGTACAGCGCCGTTGGCGAGCCCGGAGAGTCGCGTGGCCGACGTCTGCGCCGGCTCCCCGTCCATCGGAGAGCACTGATCAGGACCCAGCCGCCCACGCGGAGCGTGAGAGCCAGCCCGGCCCCGGACAGAACGACGGCCGCCAAGGCGACAGATGGGCCGGGCGGCCGTCGCAGCGGCTGGGGCAGGTCAGTGACTGGAGAGTTCGCCGGTGAGCTTGCCATGCAGGTCGGCGCTCGGGCTGTTCAAGCCGATGATCTCCACGCTCTTGCCTCGCTGGTCGTACTTGGTCTCGATCGCGTCAAGCGCTGCAACCGAGGAGGCGTCCCAGATGTGGGCGGCGCTCAGGTCGATGACGACCTTGTCAGGGTCGGTGGCATAGGCGAACTGACCCACAAGGTCGTTGGAGGAGGCGAAGAACAGCTCGCCGGTGACGGCGTACACCACCGTGCCGCCGTCGGGGTCGGTGACCGCTGTGACCTCCGCGAGGTGAGCGACGCGCTTGGCGAAGATGACCATGGCGGTGACGGAACCGACGACGACACCGATAGCGAGGTTGTCGGTGGCGACCACGACAGCCACGGTGATGACCATGACAGTGATCTCCCCCGCGGGCATCCGCTTCAGCGTCTTCGGAGCGATCGAGTGCCAGTCGAAGGTGGCGAACGACACCATCACCATCACGGCGACCAGGGCGGCCATGGGAATATCGGAGACCACAGGGCCGAAGGCGACGCACAGCACCATCAGGAAAACACCGGCGAGGAACGTGGACAGGCGGGTCCGCGCCCCGGACACCTTCACATTGATCATCGTCTGGCCGATCATGGCGCAGCCACCCATGCCACCGAAGAAGCCGGTGACGATGTTCGCTACACCCTGGCCGATGGACTCGCGGGTCTTGGAGGAGTGGGTGTCGGTGATGTCGTCGACCAGTTTGGCCGTCATCAGCGACTCCATCAGGCCCACCAGTGCCATCGCCAAGGCGTACGGGGCGATGGTGGTCAGGGTGTCCAGGGTGAACGGCACATCGGGCAGCCCCGGAACCGGCAGGGAGGACGGCAGGGCGCCCTTGTCCCCGACGGTCGGCACCGCGATACCGGCGGCCACGGTGATGACGGTCAGGATGGCGATGGACACGAGCGGAGCGGGAATCACCCTGGTGACCTTCGGAAAGAAGACCATGAGGCCGAGGCCGGCCGCGATCAGCGGGTAGACGGGCCAGGGCACGTCACGCATCTCGGGGACCTGGGCCATGAAGATCAGGATCGCGAGGGCGTTGACGAAGCCGACCATCACCGAGCGCGGCACGAACCGCATCAGCTTCGCCACGCCCAGCGCGCCGAGGACGACCTGGATGACACCGGCGAGGATGACGGCGGCGATCAGGTAGCCCAAGCCGTGCTCACGGTTGAGCGGCGCGATCACGAGCGCGACGGCACCGGTCGCGGCGGAGATCATCGCGCGGCGTCCGCCGACGACCGAGATGACCACGGCCATGGTGAACGAGGCGAAAAGGCCGATGGCCGGGTCCACTCCGGCGATGATCGAGAAGGAGATCGCTTCCGGGATGAGCGCGAGGGCGACCACCAGGCCGGCCAGCACCTCCGTGCGCCAGACCTTCGGGTCGTTGAGCCAGTGCGGGCGCAGGCCGCGCAAGCGCGCGGCGGGGGTCAGTACGGAAGAAGAGGACAAGGAAGCAGTACCTGTCGTGTCCGGGCACACCCCACTGGCGGGCCGGGGGATGCGGGAGAACGCGGAGGGGCCAAGTCGGCGCCACGCGGGCGGCCCGCGTGGGCGGACCGGAGGTCTGTGGAGGGGACGGAGCCGAGGCCCGCACCGAAAGCTCGGGTGTGCGACTCACATGGGGCGACGAGGCGTCACGGCGGGCAGGGGGCGGCGGTCAGCGTCATGGGCTCGCGCACGCTCACTCCTGCAAGGATCGGATCTTCGCCGGGGGCGACATCGGCACCGGCACAACACTGTGGGGGCAAGGCCCGTCGCCCTCGTCACCAGAAACTCTACCCTAACGTTAGGATAGACATTGGTCAGGTTGCACGGAACGCGGCCCGGCACGGACAAGAAGGGCCATGGAGCGGCGTGGACGACAAGCACATGCAGATCGGCGAAGTCGCCGCGCGGACCGAGCTGTCGCTCCGGACCATCCGGCACTACGAGGAGACGGGTCTGGTCCTCCCCTCCGCCCGCTCCCAGGGCGGCTTCCGCCTCTACACCGAAGCCGACGTCGCCCGCCTCATGGTGATTCGCCGCATGAAGCCGCTCGGCTTCTCCCTCGACGAGATGCGCGACCTGCTGGAGGCCACCGAGCGCCTCGACAGCGGCGATGCTCTCGACGCCGCCGAGCGAGATGACCTGCTGTACCGCGTGCGCACCTACGAACGGTCCGCCTCCGAACAGGTGGACAAGCTCCGTGTCCAGCTCTCCCGTGCCGAAGACTTCGCCGCCACCCTCCGCACCCGCCTGGAGCACGACGCATCCAACGCCCTGTCCTGACCCGCGCGTCCCACCGCGCACGGCCCGCACACGTCGTCCTGAGATCGTATGGCGTGCGGGGCGGGAAGTCGGCCAGTTCGACCTCAGGAGGCGCTTTCCGGGGATGTCGTGCCGTGGTCCGCGTCGTCGGCCCCGGTCGGCGGGTCACTGAGGAGGGAGACGCCGAAGGCGTGCAAGCGCTCCATCGCACCCATGTCCGGCGATGTCCGACGGGCCAGGGCGTTGTGGATCTCCTGGTAGACCGATGCCTCCAGACCGCAGCGGCGGCAGTCCTTCAGGTGCGCGGCAACCCGGCGTGCGGTCTTCTCGTCCGTCTCGCCGTCCAGGTAGGGTTGCAACACGCGTGCGGCCTGAAGGCAGTTCATCCGGCGCTCGGCCGCTGAACGCCGCCATGGAAGCTTGATCACATCACACCTCGCTTCGGTGCCAGTCCGGCCGTGGCAAGTCGCGCCCGAATCCGCTTCCGTGCCCGGTGCAGCCGGCTCATCACGGTGCCTTCCGGTACGTCCAGCAGGTGGGCGGCCTCCGCGTAGGTGAGGCCGTCGATGTCCACCAGCTGCACCACGTGACGGTGTTTGTCCGGCAGGGCACACAGTGCCTCGTCCACCACCTCGTCGAACGCCTCACTCACCACGATCTCTTCCGCCGATCCGCTGGGACCCGCAGAGCTGAGCCGGTCCAGGTCCGTGTCAGGGTCGTCCAGAAGGTGGGGACGGCGGCGACGGTGGCGGTTGATCTCGGCCCGCCGCATGATCGTCAGCAGCCAGGCGCGCGGGTGCTTCCCGTCGAAGCCCTCGATGGCCCGGTAGGCGCGAAGCAGCGTGTCCTGCACGAGGTCCTCGGCGTCCGCCGGCTGCGCGGTGAGTGTCATCGCCACACGCAGCAGCACATCCACCTCGGGCAGCACGTAAGCGGCGAACGCCTGCCCCTGTGGGTCCCCAGAGCCCGGCGGCGCTGTCACTTCGTCTTCCACACGGCGGAAACCCCTTCGGTCAGGGCCCGCATTCCCTCTTCTCCGTTCTCCTTGTGCTCGGGTGCCGCCGTGGCCGACGTCTGGGCCGGGCGGCGTGCGCGGCCTGGAATGCCGCGTGCGGCTGAAGGGGTTTCCGCTGCATGGAGAGGCAGCACGTTCCCGGACCAGGGCGAGTGTGGGCCGAGTGCCGGGAGAGGTTTCGGCATGCTCGGCTGCGGGGCGAGGTGGAGGCGTACGCCGACGGGCAGCTCACCGGTGCGCACCGGATGCGGGTGGCCGCCCACATCGCCTGCTGCTGGGCATGCAGTGGCCGTCTGCAACTGCTGCGGCTGGTCAAGGCGTCCCTCAGGGCTAGTCCCCATCGGACACCGCCCACCCTCGCATCGGCCCGGGTACGGCGCTTCGCTCGGCACCTCAGCACGCCGCCGGGCCAGGACCGGCCACGCCATTGATGGACGGCGGTCCGGCAGGCGAATGCCGGTCGGGGACCACCCAGCGGTGTGCGACGGGCAGACGCAGTCGGAGGTGTTCCGAGAGGGCGGGTGACGTGCCCGGCGGCAGGAGCACGTGTACGGGGCCTGCGGCCGTGTCAGCGACGAGAGCCGTGAATGCTCCTTCCGGGCGTGCGCTGTGCACCACGGCGGCCACGGTGTCCGGGCCTGTGCCGACCTGGACGGCTTCGGGGCGGATCACCAGGTGCCCGGGGCCGCGGTGGGCGACGGTGTCGGGCAGGTCGAGCTCTCCCAGGAGGCAGGCGAAGCGTCCCTGCGGTGTGACGTGGCCGGGGAGCGCGGTGGGGCAGCCGAGGAAGCGGGCCACGGCCAGGGAGGCCGGGCGGGCGTAGAGGTCGGCGGGCTGCGCCTGCTGAAGGAGACGGCCCTGGTCGAGCAGGGCGACGGAGTCGGCGACCGCGGCGGCTTCCGTCTGGTCGTGGGTGACCAGGACGGTGGTCACGGCCAGCTCCCGCTGGACCGTGGTGAGCAGGTCGCGCATGGTGTGCCGCAGGCTCGGGTCAAGGGCGCTGAATGGTTCGTCGAGGAGCAGTACGGCCGGTTCGGCGGCCAGTGCGCGGGCGAGGGCGACGCGCTGGGCCTGGCCCCCGGAGAGCTGGCGAGGGTAGCGGGCTGCGAGTGCATCCAGGCCGACGCGTTCCAGCTGGGCGAGTGCTGCGGTGCGGGCGTCCCGGCGGGACCGGCCGCGCATGCGGGCGGGGAAGGCCACGTTGTCCAGCACCGTGCGGTGCGGCAGGAGCATGGGCTGTTGGAAGACCACCGCGACGCCACGGTGCTCCGGCGGAATCCGGGTCACATCGGTGCCACCGAGGTGCACGGCGCCCCGGCTGGGTGTGAGCAGTCCGGAGGCAACCTGCACGGTGGTGGTCTTGCCGCAGCCTGAAGGGCCGAGCAGTGCCAGCAGCCGGCCGTCGGCAACATCGAGGTCGAGACCGTCCAGAACGGGTTCGCGGTGCCCGGGATAGGTGACGGTGATCCGTTTCAGACTCAGACCGGGGACGGGAGCGGAGGACGAGGAAGTCATGACGGTCAGCGCTCGATTTCCGGGGTGGCGAAGGAAGGAGAAGGGTCGTGGTCGGGGTCGGCCCAGACTGCCCTGTTGCGGCGAAGCAGGGCCGCACCCACACCGAACAGCAGGACGGGTGGGGCGACGGTGAGTGTTCCCAATACGGCGGTCAGTGCCTGGTTGCCGCTGCCCGCGGCCGTGGCGAACAACAGGAGCGGAAGGGTGGTGACGACCCCGCCGCCGACCAGAACGGTCATCAGGTACTCGCTCCACGACACCAGGAAGGCCAGGGTCGCCGCAGCCAGCAGGGCCGGGGAGAGTGCGGGCAGGGTGACGTGGCGGAGGACGGCGGTACGGGACGCCCCGAGGGTGCGGGCTGTCTGCTCCATGCGCAGGTCGTAGGTGGCGAAGCCGCCGATCATGACGAGGACCGTGTAGGGCAGGGCGGGCACCAGGTGAACGAGGGCGACCCCGGTCGGGTGGTCGGACAGTCCGGCCCGGACGAACACTTCCTGGACACCTACGGCCAGTGCGAACGGGGGGACCAGGACGGGGGCGAGCAGCAGCAGGCGCACCAGTCCCGCGGCCGGTGGGCGGTACAGGACCAGGCCCCGCGCGGCCAGGGCTCCGAGCGCGGTGGCGGTCAGGGCAGTGGTCAGCGCGAGTGCCAGCGAGGTGCCGGTCGCCGCGATCACCTGCTGTTGGGGGGCGGCAGCCTGACCCCATGCGCGGAGGGAGAACTCCTGGGGCACGAGCGCCGGGTACACCCATCGCCCGGCGAAGGCCCAGATCAGCAGGGGCAGCAGGGGTGCTGCGATCCAGAGGGTGAGCACCGCGAATACCGCCTTGCGCAGGGCTCGCCTCACGATCCGGTCCTTGCTCGGAGCAGTCGGCGGGAGATCGTTGCGGCGGCGAGGGCCACGAGGGCGATCACCATGCCGATCACGACCGCGAGGGCCAGGGCGGCGGGCCGGTCGTCGAGTTCCACCGAGCGGTAGAGCTCGACGGCCTCCACCGGCAGCGCCCGCGGGACGGTCGCCCCCAGCAGCGCCGGGGCCTCGTAGGCGGCGAAAGTGAACGCGAAATCCAGCAGGCACGCCTCGGTGAGAGCCGGGGCGAGCAGCGGCAGGGTGACGTGTCTCAGCCGGCGCAGCCGTCCCGCCCCCAGGGTGCGTACCGCGCTCTCCAGATCGCGTACGGCGGGTGTGTACGCCGCCAGCAGCATGATCGTGATGAAGGGAGCCTCTTTCCACACGTACGTCAGGAGAACGGCGCTGGGAACGGGGTCGGCGACGAGCACGGGGAAGTCCGCGGGCCCGTCGGTCCACCCGACGGCGTGGGTGAGCCGGGAGACGAGCCCCGCCCCGGAGAGCAGCAGTCCGAACGCGGAGGCGGCGAGCAGGTGCGGAACGGCGAGCGTGGCGCGGGCGGCGGTCTCCAGGGCGGCCCGGCCACGACGGGAAGCGCTGACCGCACCCACCACGGCCAGTGCCAGCGCAGCGGACACAGTGGTGCTGAGCGTCGCGATCTTCAGGCTGAACAGCAGGGAATCGGCGAAGGCCGGGTCATGCAGGAACCCCTCGTAGGCGGAAAGGCTCCAGCCACGGCCCAGGCCATCAGCGAGGCTGCCGCGGCCTGCGAGCAGCAAGGCACCACCTGCGAAGGCGACGACGGCCAGAGCCGGAGCCGCCAGTAGCAGCCCCCGCCATCGCGGCATCGGCACGGTCACGAGGCGGGGGCGACTTCCCGCTTCCAGCCCTTGTCCAGCGGCCCCACCCAGTCACCGCTCAGTTCGGGGCGGGCGTTTCGGGACAGTTCCTCGATCGGGAGAGTGGTCTCCGGAGTGCTCAGCGAAGCAAACCTCTCTCGCCACTGCTCGGGTAGCCGTTCCTGGTCCAGCACCGTGTAGGCGCCCCAGCCGCCGGGCCGGGCCTTGGCGTACTGCAGTTCGGGCGAGAGCATCAGGTCGGACAGCACGAGTGCCGCTTCCCGGTGAGCGGCGTTCTTGGGCACCGCGAGATAGCTGGTGTTTCCCAGGGTTCCGTCCTCGGGTACGAACACCCGCGCGCTCGGGGGGAACTGGCCCTTGTCGACGAGGGCGGGGACCTCCGCCGGGTTGTAGGTCATCGTCATGTCGACCTCGCCGTTGGCGAAGAGGTCGTTGAGCGCCGCCTGGTCCTTCGGATAGGTGGTGCCCTGACGCCACAGGGCGGGCTTCAGCACGTTCAGGTCCTTCCACAGACCGGGGGTGACCGCTTCGTACGCCTGCTTGCTGTAGCCCGGGGGGACGGGCTCGTCCTGGGCACCGGCGAGGAGGATCTGCCGCACGAAGGCCGAACCGGTGAAGTCCGGGGGCGCCGGATAGGTGAACCGACCGGGGTTCTCCTTGATCCATTCGGTCAGGGCGCCCATGGTGCGGGGCGGTTCGGCGAGCTTGGCCGAGTCGTGGACGAACGCGAACTGGGCCCGGCTCCACGGCGTTTCGCAGGCGTCGACCGGGGTGCCGAAGTCCCGGGTGAGGGTGGGATCGGTGCCGTCCAGGTACTTCTGATTCGGCATCAGGCCGGTGTATCCGCACAACCACAGGTCCGCCTGCTTTCCGGTGCGGAAGTTCTCGCCGTTGACCCACACCAGGTCCACCGCGCCGCCGCTGTCCTTGCCGGCACGCTGATCGCCGAGGATCTTCTGCACGGCGTCCTGGGTGTCTGCCACGGGGACGCGCTTGACCGTGATCCCGAGCTTCTTCGCAGCGGGGGCGACTTCGTCGTCGACGTAGGAGTTGGCTCCCTTGTCGCCGCCGAACATGAACAGGTTGACGCTCTGGCCTTTCGCGGCGGTGCGCAGCTGGGCCCAGTCCTTCGCGAGCGGCTCCGCCCCACTGGTGCCGGGGCCGGAGCAGGCGGCCGTCAGCAGCCCGGCCACGACGGTTCCAGCGGCCAGAGCTGTGCCTCTGCCGACGCGCCGCCCGGTGTGCCGCGTCCGTATCCGCATGTGCGCTGCTCCTTCGGCTGTTCGTCCGGTGATGTCTCCCGCGCGACGGGCTTGCGAACATCATCGCGCGGAAAGGGAACACGGCCGGGTGCTCGCAGGCTTCCCTTTGCGACCGCCGGTACGGTGCCGGTGTGGCGGAAGGAGACAAGCGATGCTGGACGTGCGGGCGAGAGCGCTGCTGAGCGGCCCCCTGGACCGGGCCGCCGTCTTGCTGGACCGCCCCGCCGTCACGCCCGATCGTCTGACTGCGCTCGGCCTGCTGACAGGTCTTGCCTCAGCGGGCTCCGCGGCGGCCGGCTGGTGGCCGGCCGCCGCCGCGCTGTGGCTGCTGTCCCGGCTCGCCGACGGTCTGGACGGTCCGCTGGCCCGTCGCCGGGGCACGGTGGACCGCAGTGGAGCGGGTGGCTTCCTCGACATCTGTGCCGACTTCCTGGTCTACGGAGCATTCGTCGTCGGCGTCGCCGTCGGTGTGGGCGGTCCGGCACTGCCGTTCCTGCTCGTCCTGCTCGCCTACTACGTCAACGGCACGGTCTTCCTGGCCTTCTCCTCCATCGCCGAGCGCACCGGGCGTCGCGACGACCGCCTGTCCCGAGGCCGCTCGCTGAACTTCCTGGGCGGCCTGGCCGAAGGCGGCGAGACCATCGCCGTGCACACCCTGTGGTGCCTGCTGCCCGGCTTCGCCCACACCATCGCCTGGGTGTGGGCCGCGGTGGTCGCTGTCACCGCGGCCCACCGCGTGGTCACCGGCTATCGGCAGCTGCGCTGACCTCCGTGCTGCGGGAGCGTACGAGCCGTGCGGCCCACCAGCCTCCCGCGCTCAGCACGAGCAGGGCGCCCAGCGCGATCCACAGCCCGGGAGAGCCGGGGTCGCCCAGGGATCCGCCGAGCCCGGTGTAGACGATGGTGCCCGGGATGATGCCCAGGGCCGTGGCCGCGACGTAGGAGGAGAAGCGGACACCGGCCACCCCCGCCCCGTAGTTGATCACGGAGAAGGGAAACAGCGGCACCAGCCGCACGAGCAGGACGGCTGCGAACCCGCGGCGTGTCAGGTAGTCGTCCAGCCGAGCCAGCCGCCCCGAACCGGCGTAGCGGGCCACCACCGGACGCCCCAGCCAACGGGCCAGGCCGAACGAGAGGGCCGCACCCGCCGTCGCCCCCACGAGCACCGCGCCGGCCCCCGCCGCAAGTCCGAACAGTGCGCCGGCGGAGGCGGTGAGAACAGAGCCGGGCAGCAGAGCCGTCACGGCCAGGGCGTAGACGGCCGCGAAGACGACCGGCCCCCATACTCCGAGCGAATCGACCCACTGGCGCACGTCGAGCAACAGGTCCCCGCCGCCCAGCGCCACCCAGGCGCCGAGTACCACCAGCAGGACCACGAGGAAGGACAGCCGTACCCGCGCCGCGCGCGCCGTATCGTCCAGGGCCGTGTCGGACGGAGAAAGGCCCGTTGCTGACGAGGGGGCTGCCGGGCGGTTCATATCGGCTCCTGTGACGGTCGCTCAGTGGGAAGGTCGGCCACCACACGGCGCAGCGGCAGCTCCAGGCGTCGCCCCGAGTCCGCCCAGCGCCCCAGGGAACGCTTGGCGGCCCGGGCGCGGTCCTGTGTCAGGCCGGGCAGGTACAGTGCGTCCGCCAGCAGCGCCGCGGAGTCGGCCGAGTCGATCGCCAGAGTGAAGACCCGCCGCTCATCGGCGCGAACGCGGAAGCCGGCCGCGCGCAGTAGGGCGGCCAGCCCGTCGCGGGCCTGCGGGTTGGGCCAGGGTTGGCGCACGGCTCTCAAGGCCGTCATCACCCGGACCCAGCCGAGCACGCCGGACGGGGAGAGCCCGGACTGTGAGGGCACCAGCGCCGCGAGCGTCCCGCCGGGCCGCAGCACGCGCCGGATCTCCCCCAGCGTCTGCGGCAGCGGCGTGACCACCGGCAGACACATCGCAGCGCAGACCGCCCCGACGCTCGCGGAGGCCGCCGGGATCGCGTCCGCGCCGGCCCGCACCAGTGGTCCGCGGCCCCGGCGCGCCGCTTCGGCGAGTTCCGCCGGCGACAGGTCGATCCCGACCCAGTCGGCGTCCGGTAGTTCTGCGCGGGTGGGTGCCGAACCACAGGCGAGGTCGAGGACCACGCCCTCGGTGCCGCGGAGCGGTTCGGCCAGCCACGCGTAAGGGGAGACGTCGGACAGGGAGAACAACTGCTCCGTGATACCGGGGTGCGCTTGGTGGTAGGCGGTGATGAAGCGCCGCCAGTCCCGTTCTTCCATCCGGCCTCGCCCCTCTTCCGAACCATGGGTGCAGATCGCCCCGCTGTACTCGCCCTCGGGAACCCTGCCGAGCCTGTCCCGCATTCCGTTTCGGACACGCCGAAGGCGGACGGATAACGCGGGACTGCCACCGTGACGGTGATCGTGGGACAGGGGGAGGGAAGGTCCCGGCTGTGTCACCGGGTTCCCCTCACACCCCACAACCGCGTGCCGGCCGTCCCACGACCGCGCACCGACAAGAGAGCCCGAACCATGAACAGGTACGACCTGGTGGTCATCGGCGGCGGAAGCGCCGGCCTGACCGCGGCCCGCACCGCCGGGCGCTTCGGCGCCCGCACGCTGCTCATCGAACGCGACCGGCTGGGCGGCGACTGCCTGTGGACAGGGTGCGTACCGAGCAAGGCGCTCCTCCACGTGGCCGCCGACGTCCAGGCGGCCCGCCGTGCCACCGCCTACGGGCTCCCGCAAGTGGCCGGCCCGGCCGACCTCGCGGCGGCCATGGGAGCGGTGCGGCGGGCGATCGGCGCCATCGAACCGCACGACTCGGCCGAGGCGCTCGCCCCGTACGGAGTCGACGTCACCCACGGCGCTGCGTCCTTCACCGGTCCGGGCACCCTCACTGCGGGCGAGCGGGTGGTCTCCTTCCGGTACGCACTGATCGCCACAGGTTCCTCGCCGGCCCTGGTGCCGGTCCCCGGCCTGGCCGAGGCCAAGCCGCTGACCAGCGACAGCGTCTGGGATCTCGCCGAACTCCCCCGCCGTCTCGTGGTACTCGGCGGCGGGCCCATCGGATGCGAGCTGGGCCAGGCGTTCGGCCGACTCGGCTCGCAGGTCACCCTGCTGGAGGCGATGGACCGCCTGATCCCCCGCGAGGAACCCCGGGCCTCCCAGGTGCTGCGCGAACGGCTCCAGTCCGAGGGCGTCACCGTGCTGACCGGCTACCGCGCCGAGCGAGTCGACGCCGAAGCCGTCCACGGACCTGGTGGTCCTCTGCCGTACGACGCGCTGCTGGCCGTCACGGGCCGCCATGCCAACACGGAGGGGCTCGGTCTGGAGGCTGCCGGTGTGGAGCTGACCGAGACCGGTCACGTCCGGACCGACGGCCGGCTGCGCACCGCCAACCACCGAATCTACGCCGCCGGAGACGTCACCGGCCGCTCGGCCTTCACCCATCTGGGCGGCACTCAGGGCGGATCGGCCGCTGTCGACGCTCTGCTGGGGGTGCGCCGTCCCATCGACTATCGGGCGGTGCCCTGGGTGACGTTCACCGATCCCGAGATCGCCCGCGTCGGACTGACCACGGACGAGGCACGCGAAACACACGGCGACACCGTGCGCGTCCGCACCTTGGACGACGAGCGGGTCGACCGGGCGGTCGCCGACGGCCGCACCGAGGGCTTCACCACCCTGGTCCTGGGCCCCCGCGGGAAGATCGTCGGGGCCACGGTCGTGTCACCGAGAGCCGGAGAGACCATCGCCCATCTCGCGGCGGCGGTACGCCTGGGCTGGACACCCTCCGACTACGCCCGCACCGTGCATCCCTACCCCACCTACGCCGACGGGCCGTGGCACACGGCGCTGGCCGACGTCTACGGCCGTCTTGCCCGCGGCAGCGGCCTCATCGGCTCGTTGCTGAAGATCCGCAGAGGGGTGGTCCGATGATCCTCCGACTCGTCGTCCTCGAACACCGCGGCCGTTCCGGCATGTGCTCCGCCGCCCTGTCGCAGAGGCCGCCGTACGCCTGGCTGCTGCGGCGTGGACCGCTCCACCCTCCGGCGCCCTCAGCCACGGTCACCGCAGCCCGGACCAAACGGGGGAGCAACTGATGCGGATCTTCAGGGCACTGCGGTTCCTCGAACGCGCCACCCGTCCCTACGACTTTGAGTTCGCGAAGGCGATGGAGCGCCGCTGGAAGGAGCTCCCCGACACCGCCCGGACCCCCGGCCAGATCCTCGGCCGGCACGGCGTCGGCTGCGAGGGCACCCACGGTGTCTTCCCCAGGTGCAACCTCAAGTGCACCCCCTGCTACCACTCCCGGGACGCCAACCGGGTACGCGTCGACGGCCCGCACACCCGCGAACAGATCACCGCCCAGATGCGACTGCTCCGTGAGCTGCGGGGCCCGCGCGCCCACACCCAGCTCATCGGCGGCGAGGTGAGCCTGCTCGACCCCGACGACCACGCCGCCACGCTGGCGATCATGCGGGACCACGGCCGGGAACCGATGAGCTTCACCCACGGCGACTTCGACTACCCCTACCTCACCCGGCTCGCACTCGGCCAGGACGGCACACGGCGGTTCGAACGGCTCTCCTTCGCCGCGCACTTCGACAAGTTCATGTACGGCCGACGCGGTATCGAACGCCCGCCGGACGAGAAAGCGCTGAACCCGTATCGGGCGCGGTTCGCCGCCATGTTCGTCCGGTTGCGGCGCGAGCACGGAACGCGGTTCTTCCTCGCCCACAACATGACCGTCACACCGGGCAACCTCGACGAGATCGCGCGCGTGATCCGCGACTGCCACGCCATGGGCTACGGCATGTTCTCCTTCCAGCCAGCCGCCTTCCTCGGCGACGACCGCCGCTGGAAGGAGAGGTTCCGCGAGGCGACCCCGGACGCCGTGTGGGCGGAGATCGAACGCGGCGCCGGAACCCGGCTGGACTACCGCGTCCTCGAGAACGGCGACGTACGCTGCAACCGCACCGCCTACGGCTTCTACGTCGGCCGACGCTGGTATCCGTTCCTCGACGGCGACGATCCGCGCGATCTTGCCGTACGCGACGCGTTCTTCCGTTACTTCGGAAAGGTGACCTTCACCGGCACCCCACCCGCACTCCTCACGGTCAGAATCCTGCGCGTGGTGGGCCGGCATCCGTCCACCGCGCTGACCGCTCTTCGCTGGCTCGCCCGCACCAGCCACCGCGTCGGACCACTGCGGCTGGCCCGCCACCTGATGCGGGTCCATCCGGTCACCTTCGTCATGCACCAGTTCATGGACGCGGACGTGGTCGCCCCGGCATGGGAAATGATGCAACGCGGCGAACAGGCCGAGGAGCCCCGGCTGCGCGAAACGCAGGAACGGCTGACCGCCTGCCATTACGCCATGGCCCACCCCGAAGACGGCACCCTCGTCCCCGCCTGCGTGCAGCACGCCGTACTCGACCCCGCGGAGAACGCGGCACTGCGCACTCTGCTGCCGATCGTCGAAGTGCGCACGACCGTGCGTCACACGCCCGACGCGTCACCGAAGGTGACGTAGCCGTTGGCAACAGTGACCTGCGTAGCACTCGGGCGAAGCCGTGACCGAGCCCCCGTTCCGGTCACGGCCCCGCGCTCAGGGGCTTTGAGGTCGGTCACGCGCCGCAGCAACCGCCTGCCGGTGCTTCGTCCACGGCTGCGGCAGCGGCCGGCGCACCGGCACCGAGCTGAACCAGGGCGAGAAGGCCGCGGCCGACCGGACCGCCTACCGCCGTCACGACGAACTTGCGCTCGACGGCATCGGCGACTGCCCGCCACACCTCGTGGTGCGGCGGGCAGCGCTGTTCCGGCCCTGTCAGGGAGCGCCGATCCCGACGTCGGCGGAGTTGAGCGGCTTGTGGACCACGGTGCCGGTGGACAGTTCGTCCGCTCCGACATCGGCCGTTCCACTGCGTGACTGACCGTCCATGTCCTCGGTGAGGAAACCGTAGTTACCCGACGCGGCGTTCACCGCGGGGCTACCGGTGCCGAGGCGGTACACCTCACCCTGCTTGGCCAGGAGCGGGTTCACAGTCCGGACGCCCGTGGTGACCCCGATGGTGGCGGAACCGGTCGGCCAGCCGATGTTGCCCGCGTACGTCATGTTCTTGGGCGTCTTCAGCTCGTTGAAGAGCTTGCCGGAAGAACCGACGACGATGTTGTCGGCGACCAGGCTGTCGACCGGGGCGAGACTGTAGTTGGCGCCGATCTCGATGTTCGAGACGTTGTTGACGAAGGTGTTGTGCACCGCCGTGGCCCGGTACACCCGCCAGTGCGAGGAGAGCGCGCCCGAGGTGTCGACGTCCCCGCCGTCGAGTTGCAGCGCCGCGTCGTAGCCGCTGCCGGTCAGCCCTTCGAAGTGGTTGTTGTAGATCTTGTGGTCCTGGCCGTAGACCCGGACACCGCCGGTGCCGGCCTTGCCGCCCCCGAAGAAGAAGTTGCCGTGGACCTGACTGCCGTTGCCATGGCGCAGGGACACGGCGCCCTGTGATGTCCGGAAGGTGTTGTACCGGACGGCGTTGGCGTTGCTCTTCACGGAGATGATCTCGGGGTCGCCGTCGCAGTCCTCGAAGAGGTTGTTCTCGACCGTGGTGAACCCGTCCGACTGGGAGATCGCACTCCAGCCGACCCGGATCGCCTCCATCTCGTTGGTGGCACGCGGACCGATGTCGCGGAAGTGGTTGTAGTCGATCAGGTCGTACTGCGACTGCTGGGTCGAGGACCCGTCGATGGTGATGAAGTTGCCGAGCTGGTGCTTCTCCTCGAACAGGTTGTGATCGATCCGGTTGTGGTGGCTGTTGGCTCCCTGGATGATGATCCACTTCAACGAGCTCGACTCGGTGAGCCGGAAGTGGTTGCGAGTTAACCGAACGTGGTGCGAACTGCTGATCTTCAACGTGTTGCTGTTCGTCCACTTCAGCCCGGAGAACGTCACGTACGACGACTTGAGAACCTCGAGCTGCCCTCCGGTGATGATCGCCTTGCCCTGTTGGGCGGCCATGATCGTGATGGGTGCGCTGGAGGTGCCGTTCTTGGCGTCGAGCTTGCCGATGGAGTAGGAGCCGTTGGCGAGGACGATCGTTTGACCGGCCACGGCCTTGGCCATCGCGGTGGCCAGCTGCGTCGACGACGAGACGTTGACGATGGTGGCGTTGGCCTGTGGGGTCGAGGTCGTGCTCGGGGTGAGCGATGACGCGTCGGCGTTGGATGCGAGAGCGTGTGCTGCGGCGGTGAGGGCCGTGATCGTGAGGGCCGCGACGGCGATCGCGGCGTGGGTGCTGAGCTTTGATCTGTTCACGTGGTTTCTCCGCACGGTAGAGACGGGCATGCGATGTCGAGCAACCCGGCGCTGGACAAGAAGGCCGTCCCGGTGCTGATGGGACGGCCTGCGGTGCTTGCGCGTGAGGGCTGTGGTCACGCCGGCCGGCGGAGGCCGGGTGACGATGAGGTTGCAGTCGATGACCTGTATCGGTGAGGTGCGAATGCGCGGCGCGGACCCCGGTCCACGGTGCCCCTCACCACGCGCACCGGTGGCTTGTGGGGCGGAGATCCGCGCCGCTCCTGTACCGTGCTGCGAGGTGCCGGGCCTCCCACTCCGAGGCCCGGCACCCCTTGCGTCAGGAGTGGGTGACCGCCAGCTTGTAGACGCTCACCTGCCCGTAGTTGGAACTGCTGCACGGCGAGGAGTTGTCGCAGTTGGCCTGGGTGTAGGCGCCGGCCTTGAAGTAGTTGCCGGACGCCGTGTGCGCGATGGTCGTCTGGAGGACGCCGTTGTAGTACACCTTGATCTTGCCGCCGCTGACGACGAACTTGCCCTCGTAGACCGTGTTCAGCTTGTAGTTGCTGGTGACGAGCTTGTAGTGCGTGTCGTCACCCTTGGTGATGTACAGGCTGGTGTCCTCCAGGCGGAAGACCGTGACGTCGTCGTCCGAGTCGTGGATCTGTGCGCCGACGACGTGCGGCTTGGTGCTCGGGAGCTTGTTGAATGCCTCCCGGAAGGTGAGGGTGTGGGTGCCCGAGCTCGCCGACCAGGAGGCGTTCTCCGTGCCGTTGTCCGCCATCTCCCGAAGTTCGGAGCGCGCGTAGCTGGAGCCGGAGGTGGTCACGCCGTTGACCGCGGAGCGGAACTGCACCCCCGTGCACGCGGCGTTCACCATGAACCAGGGGTTCGAGGAGTACGTCGCGAGAGCGGGCTGCTTGATCTCGGTCGGCGAGCCGGAGGACCCGGTCGGCAGGGTCTGCTTCCAGTTGGTGAGGTCGAGCTTCTGGGCGGGGTAGTCGCACGGGGCAGCCGCGGCCGCGGTGCCGGAGGCGACGATGGGGGCGGTCAGTGCCGCGAGAGCGGAGAGTGCGGCCACTCCGGCCGTGGTGAGCGTGCGCTTGCGGGTGAGACGCATGTCAGCTGTTTCCTTACGGTTGGTTGTGTCGGGTGCCGTGTGTGGTGCGGTCAGCAGGGGCGCGACGGGACGTACTCGTTCCCGTAGGTTCCTGTCGCGTCGCCGCCGGTGTTGCCTACCAGGGTGTTTCCGCACACCTGGCCCTGCGGGGTGGCTTCGAACTTGATGCCCCCCGCAGCGTTGGAGAGGAGGACGTTGCCCTCGATGGTGTTGCGGGTGCCGTCAGCGGGGGTGTCGCCGCCTACCCGGACCCCGGCGCCGACGTTGTCGTGGCTGCGGTTGGCCCGGAAGGTGTTGCCGCTGCCGCGCGCG
>NZ_JAELVH010000003.1 GCF_019399235.1 Streptomyces poriferorum
GTCGAGCGCGGAGGTGGGTTCGTCGGCGACGATCAGCTCGGGTTCCAGGGCCAGGGCGCGCGCGATGGCGACGCGCTGGCGCTGGCCGCCGGAGAGCTGTCCGGGCAGCGCGGCCAGGGTGTGTCCGGGGAGGCCGACCAGGTCGAGCAGTTCCTCGACCCGGGCCTCGCGCTCCTCGCGGGTGCCCCGGCGGTGGACGTCGAGCGGATCGCGCAGGATCTGCTGGACCGTGAGCCGGGGGTTGAGCGCGGTGGACGGGTCCTGGAAGACGACGCCGACGGCGGAGCCGAAGTCGCCTCTGCGCTCGGCGCCCGACATCTCCCACAGGTCGCGGCCGTGGAAGAGGACCTCGCCCTCGGTGGGCTTCTGCAGTCCGGTCAGCACCCGCGCCATCGTCGACTTGCCGCAGCCCGACTCGCCGACCAGGCCGACGATCTCCCCGCGCTTGACCTCCAGCGTGGCGTCCGTCAGCGCGTGGACGGCGTCGCGGCTGAAGAGACCTCCGCTGCGTGCCTTGTGGCGTACGTGAACGCCGTTGAGCCTGATCACAGGGCGCTCCCTTCCAGCTTCTTCGCGGCGTCGGCCGGGTGGTGGCAGGCGAAGCCGTGGTCCTTCGCGGTGCCGCGCCCGGTGAGTACGGGGGTGGTGGTGAGGCAGAGGTCGGTCGCCGCACCGCAGCGGCCGGCGAAGCGGCATCCCGCGCCGAAGCCCTGGGGCGCGGGGACGACACCGCGGATCTGGTGGAGCCGCTCGGCGCCGGCCTCCAGGGAGACCACGGAGCCGAGGAGTCCGCGGCTGTAGTGGTGGGTGGGGTCGGTGAGGACAGACCGGGTGTCGCCGACCTCGGCGAGCCGGCCCGCGTACATCACGGCGACCCGGTGGGAGAGGTCGCCGACGAGGGCGAGGTCGTGCGAGACCAGCACCATGGCGAAGCCGAGCTCGTCGCGGAGCCGGATGAGGAGTTCGACGACCTGGGCCTGGACGGTGACGTCGAGCGCGGTGGTCGGCTCGTCCGCGATCAGGAGGCGCGGGCTGCGGGACAGGGCCATGGCGATGAGCACGCGCTGGCGCTGGCCGCCGGAGAGCTCGTGCGGGTAGCTGCGCAGGGTCCGCTCGGGCGAGAGGCCGACGAGCTCCAGGAGCTCGGCGGGTGTCTTCGTACCGCCGCGCGAGGTCAGCTGCTTGAGCTGGGTGCCGACGAGCACGGAGGGGTTGAGGGAGGAGAGCGCGTCCTGGTAGACCATCGCGATCTCGGGGCCCATCAGGGCGCGGCGTTCCCTGGGCGGCAGCTTCAGCAGGTCCCGGCCGCGGTACAGGATCTCGCCGCTGACCTCCGCGTTGCGGGCGAGGAGGCCCATGACTGCGAGGCTGGTGATGGACTTGCCGCAGCCGGACTCGCCGACCAGGCCGAGCGTCTCGCCCTCGTGGACGGTGAAGTTCAGCTTGTCCACGACGGGGATCTCGCCGTAGCGGTCCGGGAAGCGGATCGCCAGGTCGCGGACGACGAGGAGTTCGTCGGCGTCCGCGCGGACCGGCGTGATGGTGGGCTCGGTGGCGTTGATGTGCCGGGCGAGTGCGGTGAGCGCGGCGTCGATGTCGACGGTGGCGGCGGCCTCGACCGGGTCCGGTGCGGTGGTGGCGGTGGGGTCGACGGCGGCGCGGGCGCTCCTGGGCGCGGCGGAGGCGTCGGTGAGGCCCTCGGAGAGGATGTTCAGCGCGAGGACGGTGATCAGCAGGGCGAGGCCGGGGAAGAAGGTGGCCCACCAGCCGCCGGCCAGGAGGATCTGCCGGCCGTAGGCGAGGACGCTGCCCCAGCTGGGGTCGGGGTCCTGCACACCGGCGCCGATGAAGGAGAGGCTGGCCTCGAAGATGATGGCCTCGGCGACCATGACGGTCGCGAAGACCATGACCGGGGCCATGCAGTTGACGGCGACGTGCTTGAGCACGATGTAGCCGCGCCGGGCACCGATGACCTTCTCCGCGGCGACGTAGTCCTCGCCGTACTGGGAGAGGACGTTGGCGCGGACCACACGGGCCAGCGACGGGGTGTACACGAAGGCGATCGTGAAGATGATCACCGGGATGCTGGTGCCGAACACGGCGACGAGGACGGCCGCGAGCGCGATCGGCGGGAACGACATGACGACGTCGAGGGTGCGCATGACGGACTCGTCGCCGAGCTTGCGCGAGGTGGCGGCGAACGAGCCGAGCAGGGCCCCGGCCACCAGGGCGCAGGCCGTCGCGCCGAGGCCGATGACCAGTGAGTAGCGCGAGCCGTGCAGGACGCGGGCGAACACGTCGCGTCCTGCCCGGTCGGTGCCGAACCAGTGCTCGCCGCTAGGGGCCTGGACGGGGGTGCCCGTGGTCAGGGGGTTCTGGGTGAGCAGGGGGGCGAGTACGGCGCCGAGGACGACGACGATCAGCACGCCGAGGGCGACGCGGGAGGTTACCGGGAGGGCGCGGAAGGCGACGCCCGGTCGGGAGAGCTTCTTGGCCAGACGGCCCGTGGCGAACATGTCACACCGTCCTGATGCGCGGATTGACCAGCAGGTAGAGCAGGTCGACGATGACGTTGACCACCAGGAACGCGATGGCGATGGTCAGCACGGTGCCCTGGACCAGGGCGATGTCGCCTCCGGTGACACCTTCGAGGATGAGTTTGCCCATGCCGGGCAGGTCGAAGATCGCCTCGATGACGACGGCGCCGCTCAGCAGGTAGCCGACCTTGACGCCGAGCACGGTGAGCGGGGTGACGAGCGCGTTGCGCAGCACGGAGCGGATGACCAGGAAGACCGGCAGTCCGTTGCCCTGGGCGGTGCGGACGTAGTCCCGGTCCAGTTCGGTGACCATCGAGGTGCGGATCAGGCGGGCGAGCGAGGCTGCGACGGGCACGGCGAGCGAGACGGCGGGCAGGATCATCGTTTCGAGCCACCCGCCGAACGAGTCGGCGATGTTGGTGTATCCGCCGGTCGGGAAGATCCGGGTGTTCAGGGCGAACTGCTGGATGAGCAGGACGCCGAGCCAGAAGGACGGGATGGCGACCCCGGCCATCGACAGGACCCGGAAGAGCTGGTCGGGCCAGCGGTCGCGGTACATAGCGCCCAGGACGCCGCCGAGGACGGCGAGGACGATGGCGATGACGAGCCCGAGGACGGTGAGCTGGAGGGTGAGCGGGAAGGCGGCGGTGATCCGGTCGATCACGGGCTGGCTCGGCGGGACGGTAGACCCGAGATCGAAGTGGATCAGTTGGCCGAGGAAGTGGAAGTAGCGGACGGGCAGCGGGTCGTTGAGCCCGTTGGCCTCGGCGAAGGCCTCCCGGGCCTCGGGGGTGGCGCTCTCCCCGAGCGCGTTGTAGGCCGGGTCGACCGGCGAGAACTGCAGCACCACGAAGACGAGCAACGCGATACCGAGGATCATCACCGGCATCATCGCGACGCGGCGCAGCGCGAGCCGGAGAAAAGCAACCATCGTCGGGTTCCTTGCGGTTGGGCGGTCATCCGGTCCAGGTCACCGGGTGTGTCCGGTGTTCAGGACCGGGCTTGCGGGCGCGGTGGCGGGCGGCGCCGTTCTGCGGCTCCCGTCCGGTGGACCGGGTCCGTCGTGATCCGGGCGGGGGGGGTGTGGAGGCCGGGCCGTACGGTGGCCTGCGCGGGGGCTGCCGTACGGCCCTCGGAGCACGGGCCGGTCAGGCGCGGGCGACGTCCAGGAAGGAGAGGCCGGTGGTCGGCAGCGGCTTGAAGCCGGTCAGGCCCTTCTCGTTCCAGGCGGTGGGCAGCTTGCGGTGCAGGACCGGGTAGAGCGGGACCTCGTCGGCGACGACGTCGGTGATCTGGCCCCACAGCTGCTTGCGGGTCGCCTCGTCGCCGGCCTGGGCGGCCTTGTCGAGGAGCTGCTTGACTTTCTTGTACTCGGCGGTCTTCGACCAGCCGTAGCGGTTCTCCGGCCAGAAGCCGTAGTAGAACCAGCGCATCAGCAGGTCCACGTCGTTGCCGAAGACGGAGGGGTCGCCGGGGGCGACGAGCACCTCGAAGTCACCGCTGTCGACCTTGGCGTACTGGGCGGCGGACTGGGCGATGCCGAGGGTGGCCTCGATGCCGGCCGCGGCCCAGCTCTCCTTGATCAGCGGGGCGATGTCCTTGACCCAGCCGGTGTCGGTGGTCAGGACGGTGAACTTGAGGTCCTTCACCCCTGCTTCGGCGAGCAGCTTCTTCGCCTTGGCCACGTCGTGCGTGTAGACGGTGGAGGCCTTGTGGTAGTCGGGGTGCGTCGAGGGGACGTAGCCCGTGGCGGCCGTGGCGTTGCCGACCATGGCGGTCTTGATGATCTTCTCGGTGTCCAGCGCGTAGTGCAGGGCCTGGCGGACCCGCTTGTCGGCGAACCGCTTGTCGGCGGTGTTGAACATCAGGAAGAGCAGACCGAAGGACTGGACGGACTCGGTCTTCGCCGTGGCGGAGAGCCCCTTCACGTCGATGTAGGGGACGTCCTCGATGGCCTGGACCCGGCCGGACTGCATGGCGCTGACGCGGGCCGACTGGTCCGATATCAGGCGCCAGATCATCTTCTTGGCCCTGGCGGGGTGCGCGCCGTTGTACTTCTCGTACTTCTCGAAGACGATCTTGTCTTCGCGGGTCGCCGAGACGAACTTGTACGGACCGGAGCCGACGGGCTTGGCGTCGAAGGCCTTGGGGTCGGGCTCGACGATCTTCTTCGGCACGATCCGGGCCACGGCGATGCGGGACGGGAAGAGCGCGAAGGGGTACTTGAGCTTGAACTCGACCGTGCCGGCGTCGACGGCCTTGACGGTGTCGATGAAGGGCACGAACTGCGCCATCAGCGAGGCGTTCTTCGGGTCCAGGATGCGTTCGAAGCTGAACACGACGTCGTCGGCGGTGACGGCCGAGCCGTCGTGGAAGGTCGCGCCCTTGCGCAGCGTGGCGCGGTAGGTGGTCGCGTTGATCTTCTTCGGCATCTCGGTGGCGAGCGCGGGCCGTGCCACGAGCGTTGCCGGATCGAGATCCACCAGCCCCTCGAAAATGTGCATATTGGCGGCGTACGGCGTCGCGCCCGACGTGATCATCGGGTCGAAGCCCGTCGACAGCGGGTAGGACATTCCGGCCTCGATGAGACCGGTGTCGCCGCCCTCTCCTGTCGAGCCATTGGAGGTCGAGGACGGTCCGCCGCAGGCGGAAAGGCCCGCCGTGAGGGCGGCCGCGGCACCGACGGCACTGGTGTAACGCAGGAAGGTGCGGCGCTCGACACCGGCTGATCTCAGCTCGGGCACGGGTCCTCCAGGGACTTGAGGTGGGGCGTCAGGGGTAAGAACGGTGGGTCCGTCACAGGTTCACGGGGGACCGTGGAACCTCACGCATCAGACGTCAGATGTCTGATGCCTTGATAGCGTGGGAACGTAGCTTGACAATCGATGGGGGTCAAGAGGTGGGGAGTTCACATATGTCCGGAACGAGGCCCGGGCGACAGCTGCTCCGGCAGGAAGTCGTCGACGGCATCAAGCGGTACATCCTCGAAAAAAGGCTTCGTCCCGGAGACCCGCTGCCCACGGAGCCCGCCCTCTGCGAGGCGCTGGGCGCCAGCCGCTCCAGCGTCCGTGAGGCCGTCAAGATCCTCAACGCGCTGGACATCGTGGAGGTCCGGCACGGGCACGGCACCTACGTCGGCCGGCTGAGCCTGTCCGCCCTGGTGGAGAGCCTCACCTTCCGCGGCCTGCTCTCGCCCGACGACGACTTCCAGGTGATGTCCGACCTCGTCGATGTGCGCGAGCTCTTCGAGCGCGGGCGGGCCGACCGGATCGTCTCGCTGCTCACCGCGGAGCAGCTGGACGCCCTGGACGGCCTGGTGGCCACGATGCGGGCGACCGGGGCCCAGGACGGGCACGGCTTCGTCGCCGCCGACCGCGCCTTCCACGCCCTGCTCGTCGCCCCGCTCGACAACGATCTGATCGGCCAGCTCTCGATGGCGTTCTGGGACGTGTACGCGATCGTCGCGCCGCACCTGGACGGCTTCACACACAGCGACGAGACGGAGACGATCGCCGCCCACCAGGCCATCGTGGACGCCGCACGGGCCGGTGACATCGAGGGGTTCATCAAGGCGCTCGGCGAGCACTACGCCCCGGTCAGGCGCCGGATCTCCGAGGCCCGCGCCCGGGGCTGAGCCGGCCGCCCGGATCATCCGGAGCCGGCGCGACGGGCGCGACGGACCCTTGACGCCCCCCTCGGTGGGTGCCTAGGGTCCGTGTGCCGACAGGACATCTGACGTCATCCGTCTGATGACCGGTGCACACCTCGCACCCGGCACTTCCCGCCGCGCCCCCAGGAGGGCACCTCCATGCCGTTCACGGACCTCTCGCTCGCGGACTGCCGCGACTACCGGCCGACACTTCCCGTTCCGGCGGACCTCGACGCCTTCTGGTCGCGGACCCTGGACGAGGCCCGGTCCTGTGCGGCGGACAAGCCCTCGTTCACGGCGGTGGAGACCGGGCTCACCCAGGTCCGTACGTACGACGTCACGGTCCCCGGCTTCGCCGGGCAGCCGGTGCGCGGCTGGCTGCGGATGCCGGCCGGGGCGAGCGAACCGCTCGGCTGCGTCGTGGAGTTCCTGGGCTACGGCCGCGGACGGGGCCTGGCGCACGAGAACCTGCTCTGGGCGTCGGCCGGTTACGCGCATCTGCTGATGGACACCCGCGGCCAGGGCTGGTCGGCCGCGGGCGGTGACACCGCCGATCCGGACGGCGGCGCGGCCGGAGTCGTACCCGGATTCCTCACCCGGGGCATCGAGAGCCCCGAAACGTACTACTACCGGCGGCTGTTCACCGATGCGGTGCGCTGCGTCGACGCGGTGCGCGACCGGCCCGAGATCGATCCGGAGCGGATCGTGGTGACCGGCGTCAGCCAGGGCGGCGGGATCGCGCTGGCCGTCTCGGGGCTCGTGCCCGGGCTGGCGGGGGTCATGCCGGACGTGCCGTTCCTCTGCAACTTCCGCCGCGGGGCCGAGATTTCGGGGCGGCCGCCGTTCACCGAGATCGCCGAGTACCTCAGACTCCACCGCGACCGCACCGAGCCGGTCTTCGCCACCCTGTCGTACTTCGACGCCGCACTGCTCGCCACCCGGGCCACGGCCCCCGCACTGTTCTCCATCGCGATGATGGACGACATCTGCCCGCCCTCCACCTGCTTCAGCGCCTACAACGGCTACGCCGGGCCCAAGGACGTACGGGTCTACGCGTTCAACGGGCACGAGGGCGGCGCGGAGTACCAGCAGCGGGAGCAACTGGCCTGGGTGGCCTCCCTGTTCGCCGGCCTGCCGTCGGGGCAGGCCGGCCACTCCTGACCGGAGGCACCTTCCGTGCGCAGACGATCCATGCTCCTTGCCGCCGGTGCGGCAGCCGTGAGCACCCAACTCGGCGGCCGCGCCTTCGCCGCCGCTCCGGGCAGCGGTCCGATCCTGGACCACGACACCCCGGTGGACCTGGACGGCAGCGAGTACGTCGACCTGTCGAACCAGGCCGGCGCACTCGCCCCGCTCACCACGGGAACCATCGTCGTCACCTTCCGCACCACCAGTCACAACGAGGCGATGACGCTGCTCAGCGCCTCGGATCCCACCGCCCCCTCCTCCAACATCACGCTGAACCTGAGCGGCGGCGCCCTTCAGTTCTCCGTACGCGAGAAGGGCACGGTCCTTATCAATGTCATGACCAGGACACGGTACGACGACGGGCTGCGCCACACCGTCGCCGTCACCGTCGACGGTTCGGGCACCAGGCTGTCCGCCGGCGGGCGCACCGTGTTCGAGACGGCGCGGCACTCCTTCTTCGGGAACGTCTCCCGGTTGAGCGCCCTCGCCCTGGGGCGCAACACCGACAGCGACCACCCCGGCGGCGAGTGGTTCTGCACCGGCACCATCGAGCGGGCCGCCGTCTGGGACCGGGTGCTGAGCGAGTCCGAACTGGTCGCGCAGAGCCCCCGCCCCGATCTCGCCGACCTGGGCCGGATCTCCACGATCCTCAACAGCAACACCCCGGCCACCTGGGTCGTCACCGGTGACAGCATCACCCATGGCGCGCTGCACACCCATGGCTGGCGCAGCTACCCGGAGCACTGGATGGAGCGGGTGCGCTGGGAGCTGGGCAAGCCGAAGAACCGCGACTTCATGGTCGATTCCGGGGTGAGCGGCGCGACCAGCGCCGAACTCGTGGCGCGGTTCGACGAGCGGGTCACCGCCTTCTCGCCGCACGTCGTCTCGATCATGATCGGTACGAACGACATCGCGACGTCCGGACTGGGCCTCGACGCCTACCGGGCCAACCTCGTCTCGCTCGTGCGCTCCGTACGCGCCCTGCCGGGCTCCCCGGTGCCGGTGCTCCAGTCGCCCAACCCGGTGGATCCGGCGAGGTGGCCGGGGCGGGTGAACCTCTCGCAGTACGCCCGGGTCATGGGCGAGGCCGCGGCACAGGAGAACGCGGTCTTCATCGACCACTACAACGACTGGCTGCGCGGAAACGGCGGCCAGGTCCCCTTGTCCCTGCTCAGCGACGGGCTCCACCCCAATGAGCGGGGCCACCACCGCATCGTCCTGAAAATGATCAAGGACCTACGGATCTTCGAGGCGAGCAGCGCGGTCTGCTCACTGAGCATCCCGTAGTCCGGCGCCTTCCTCCGTCTCCCACCCTTCGAGAAGCCCCACCCCTTCCGAGAAGAGAGATCGTCCATGAAGAGAACCGTCCCTGTCGCCCTGCTCGGTGCCGCCCTGCTGGTGGCCACCACGACGGGCACCGCACAGGCCGCGTCACCCGCCCCCGGCACGCTCACGTCCCAGGACCTGACCGTCAACGGCGTGGGCTCCCCCTACTACCGGATCCCGGCCCTGACCACCTCGGTCGAGGGCACCGTGCTGGCGGCGTACGACGCCCGGCCCACGCTCGGCGACCTGCCCTCCAACATCGGCGTCATGCTGCGGCGCAGCACCGACGGCGGTACGACCTGGCAGGCGCAGCAGGTGGTCCGCAAGGACGCCGCGCCCCAGGGCTACGGGGACCCGAGCCTGCTCGTCGACCGGACGAACGGCCGTATCTTCCTGTTCTACGCGGCCGGGGTGAACCAGGGATTCTTCGGATCGGCCACCGGCAACGACGAGTCCGACCCGAACGTCCTGCAGGCCGACTACAGCTACTCGGACGACGACGGTCTGACCTGGACCCACCGCCGGATCACCAAGCAGATCAAGAACCCGGCCTGGGGCGGGATGTTCGCGTCGTCCGGCGAGGGCATCCAGCTGCGCAACGGGGTCCACAAGGGCCGGCTGATCCAGCAGTACGCCATCCGCAACAACGGGGCCAACTACGCGGTCAGCGCCTACAGCGACGACCACGGCGCGACCTGGAAGACGGGCACCCCCGTCGGACCCGGCGGTGACGAGAACAAGACCGTCGAGCTGAACGACGGCACCATCATGCTCAACAACCGCTCGGCGCCGTACCGGACGATCGCGTACTCCACGGACGGCGGAGTCACCTACACCCCGTTCGTCCAGGACACCGAGCTCCCGGACCCGGCGAACAACGGCTCCATCATGCGCTACGCCCCCGACGCCCCGGCCTCGAACCCGCAGTCGTCCTGGCTGCTGTTCAGCAACACCGAGGCCACGTCGCGCAAGAACCTCACGGTCAAGATGTCCTGCGACAACGGGAAGACCTGGCCGATCAAGAAGGTGGTCGACGCGGGCGCCGCGGCCTACTCGACGCTGACCCGGCTGCCCGACGGCCGGCTCGGGCTGCTGTACGAACGGGGCAACTACGAGCACATCACGTACTCCTCCTTCGACCTGAAGTGGCTCGGCGGCACCTGCGCCGACATCACGATCACCCCGCCGGCGACGCTCAAGGCGGGCACGAGCGCCGAGGTGACGGTCCGGGTCGTCAACAGGATGGACGTGCGCCGCAGCGCGGGCACCGTCGATCTGGCCGTGCCGAGCGGCTGGACGGCCACGCGGACCGCGATCCCGGCGATGCGGCCCGGCGAGGGCGCCAACATCAAGGTCCCGGTGACGGTGCCCGCGGGCACCTCGGGGAACGCCACGCTGACCGCCACGTACCGGGCGGACGGCAAGCAGGCCTCGGGCAGCGCGACGGTGACGGTCACGCCGTAGCCCGATGACGGCCCTGCGTCCAGCTGCCACGGGGCGGCTGGACGCAGGTTGCCGCCACCCCGTTCAATGGGCGCCACGCACAGTGACGGGAGAGGACGGTGGCGGACGTGGCAGGAGCCGGATTACGCATCGGAGTGGTCGGCGGGAGCGTCGCCGGCTGCGCGATGGCGATCGCCGGGATCAGGGCCGGGGCCGAGGTCACGGTGTACGAGCGCAGCCACGGGGCGCTGGAGGACCGGGGTTTCGGCATCGTCGTCCCGCCGCCGCTCCACGCGGAGCTGGTCACGGCCGGCTATGTGGACTCCGCGATGCCGACGGCCCCGGTGCCTTCGCGTGTCTGGCTCACCCGGGAGCCGGGGAAGCGTTCCGCGCGTGAACTGGCGCGCCAGAAGGCGGCGGTGACGCCCTGCCACTGGGGTCTGCTGTGGCGCACGCTGCGTGCGAACGCCCAGGGGGCGACGTATCACCGGGGCCGCCCCGTCACGGAGGTGCTGCGCCATCCGGCGGGCGGCGCGGTGATCCGTACGGCGGAGTCGGCGCAGCGGTACGACATCGTCGTCGGGGCGGACGGGCCGCGGTCCGTCACCCGGGCGGCCCTCGCCCCGCAGGTGCGACCGGTTCCGGCGGGGTACGTGGTGTGGCGCGGCACCCTGCCGCTCGACCGGCTCACCGCACACCGGCGCGAGCTGGAACTGGTGCGGACTGCCTGGATCACGCTGGGATTCCGGGGTGGGCACGGCGTGTTCTACCGGATTCCGGGGGCGGTCGAGGAGTCGGGACTGCTGGCCTACGCCATCTACGGCCCTCCTCCCCCGCCGTCGTGGAGCGCCGGGCGCGAGGAGTACGTGCGGCGCATCGCCGAGGAGCACTTCCCGGCGGGCTGGGCCGAGATCGTGGGCCGGGGTGCCCACACCTCCCTGACGTGCCACGACGTCGCCGACTTCCATGTGCCCCGGGTCGCGGAGCCGCCGTTCCTGCTGGCGGGCGACGCGGCGAGCATCACCCGGCCGCACACCGCGAGCGGCGCGACCAAGGCGCTGCAGGACGCGCTCTGCCTGGAACGGGCCCTGCGCGCCTCGTCCTCGGCCGCCGAGGCGCTTTCGCGGTACGCCGACGAGCGGTCGGACGAGGGCGCCCGCCTGGTCGCCCTGGGCCGGAGACTGGGGCACGCGATGGTCGAACGGACTCCGGACTGGGCGGCGATGGGCCCCGCGGAGATCGCGGAGTGGAGCCGGGCCACGCTGGACGGAGCCGGCAGTTATCTGTACGGCAGCGTCCAGCGGCAGTGACGTCGCGGAGCGTCTCAGCGGCCGGCCGGGGCGGCGGATGCCGCGCCGGCGGTCAGTGCGGTCATGTCCACGACCCGGTCGGCGGCCTCCGCCACGGCCGGGTCGTGCGTCGCCACGACCATGACGCAGTTGTCCTGGTGGGCCCGTTCGGCGAGGAGCGTGGCCAGGTCACCGGCCTGGGAACGGTCGACGGCCGCCGTCGGCTCGTCGATCAGCAGCAGCTTCGGTTCGAGGAAGAGCGCGCGGGCCAGGGCCACCCGCTGGCGCTCGCCGCCGGAGAGCTGTTCGGGGCGGTGGCGCAGCCGGTGGCCGAGCCCTACCCGGGTGAGGGCCTCCTCGGCGCGGGAGCGGTGGGCGCGCGGGCGTGCGCCGCTGATGTACACGGCGGCGAGCAGCTGGTCGGTGGCGGTGAGGCCGGAGAGCAGGTTGCCGCTCTGGAACATGTAGCCGATCCGTTCCCGGCGCGCCCTGGCACGCCGGGCGTCGGTGAGCGCTGCGAGGTCCTCGCCGTCCAGCAGGACCTGCCCCGAGGCGGGCCGCAACAGCGCGCCCGCGACGGCGAGCAACGTGGACTTGCCGGAGCCGGACGGGCCGGCGAGAGCCGTCATCCGCCCGGGCTCGAAGGTGACGTCGAGCCCGTCGAAGACGGTGGTACGGGCGTCGGTGCGGCCGAACGTGACGGTGACGCCGGTCAGTTCGAGGCTCATCGGTTGGCTCCCAGCATGGTCAGCGGGTCGGCTCGGGTGACCCGGCGCAGGGTCAGGGCGGTGCCCGCGAGACCGACGGCCGCGACGGTGCACATGGTGGCGGTGAGGGTGGACGCGGGCAGGCTGAACGGCACCTGTTCGCCGACCAGCAGCCCGACCGCTCCGGCGAGCACGGCGCCCGCCGCGGTTCCAAGGACGACGACCAGGGCCGCCTGGAGGACGGTGTGGGCGAGGAGCCTTCTGCGGGAGGCGCCCATGGCGCGCAGCAGGGCGAGTTCGGGCCGGCGTTGCACGGTCCACACGGAGAAGAAGGCGCCGACCACGAGCGGGGCGATCAGGTAGAGGAAGACCTGGATCGAGTTCATGGTGAGGCGCTCTCCGGTGTAGCCGGGGGCCGCCTCGTACGCCTTCTCCTTGCTGAGCGTGGTGGTGGAGTACCGCGCGTCGAGGTCGGCGGCAGAGGCCCCGTCGGGGGCAGTGCGCAGGGCGAGGGCGCTGAACTGGCCGGGGATCGCGGTGGTCCGGGAGGCCGGGGCGCCCGGGGTGCTGAAGCGGATGCGCTGCCAGGTCTTCAACGGGACGCAGGCGACGGGCACATGTCCGTAGCTGGAGCGCTCGGTCCGCCCCACGACGCGCAGTTCGATGCCGAGCCGGTCGATGACGAGGGTGTCCCCGACGCGCACGCCCTCGTCGGCGAGCTTGGCGGACATCACCATGCTGTCGGCCGCCGCACCGCTGAGGCCGTCGCCCTCGGTGACCGAGGGGGCCAGGAAGGAGCCGGGTTCGACGCCGAAGGCGGCGAGATCGACCTCGGCGCCACGATTCGTCGTGCCGCGGGTGATGGAGACGCCCAGCGGAGTCGTCTCCGTGCCCGCCTCCGCGCTCCAGGCGGCGGCGGTCTTCTCGTCGAGGAGGCTGCGGGCGAACTGGTCGGATTTGGCGTCCGAGGAGAAGACGAGCTGCGAAGCGGGCAGGCGGCGCAGGGCGGAGACGGTGTCGTCGCCCAGGCCGGTGGTGAAGCCGGAGACGATGCCGACGAGTGCGGCGACGAGCACCACGACGGATCCCATGAGCAGGAAGCGGCCCCGGGCGGCACGCAGCTCCAGCAGAGCGAGGAACACGGCGGTTCCCTTCGGTGGATCGATGTTAGGGACGGTGTGTCGCCAACATAGATGATGGGGACGCGGCGTCCCCAAGTGGGGGGGGCCGTCCCGTGCCGCCGGGCTTCTAGACTGGGCCGGTGCCCAGGATCAGAGCCGCCACGGTCGCCGAGCACCACGCCCAGCAGCGACTGGCCCTGGTGCGGGCGGCACGCGAGCTGCTGGAGAGCGGCGACGCCGACGCCGTGACCTTCACCGCGATCGCCAGAGCCACGGGCCTCGCCCGCAACAGCGTGTACAAGTACTTCCCGGGCCGCCCCGAACTGCTCGCCGCGGTCGTCGAGGACGCGATGCCCCGCTGGACGGACGCCATCCGGGCCGGGATGTCGGCGGCCGGTACGCCGCGGGAGAAGATCGCGGCCTACGTGTCCTCGCAGCTGGACCTGGTGCGCGGCGGCGAGCACCGGATCGCCCAGGCGCTGGCCGGGGTGCGGGACGCGGCGGTGGTGCGGGAGAGCGCCGTGCGGGCCCACCGGGAGCTGCTGACACCGCTGATCGGCGCGCTGACTGAGCTGGGCGAGGAGGATCCGCGGCGCACCGCGCTGCTCCTTCAGGGAATCGTCAACGCGGCCACGACGGCGATCGAGAACGGCGACGACCCGGCCGCGGTGACGGACCGGGCGGTACGCATGGCCGTCACCGCGATCACCGGGGCGACGCGGGAACGGTGAGAGCCCGGCCGGTGCCGGGCACGACGCCGCGTTTACCGGACCGGGGAGGTTTCCAGCCGGGTGCGGATGCCGTCGAAGTGCGTACGCATCGCCCTCACCGCACGCAGGCCGTCGGCCGCCGCCACGGCCTCGACGATCTCGCGGTGCTGGGCGCAGGTGACCGACGGGTCCTGATGGCCGTCGTCGAAGTCCTCGCGGACCCGGTCCATGGCCGCCCAGAACGCGTCGAGCACCTCACTGAGCAGGTGGTTGTCCAGCGAGGCGTAGAGCGCGAGGTGGAACGCCCGGTCGGTGGAGCGCGCCACCCGGCCCGCACCCGCCTCCTCCTCCATCTTCGCGACCAGGGCGCGCAGGACGTCGAGGTCCTCGGCCGGCACGCCGGCCGCCACCGTCCCGACGAGCCCCGCCTCCAGCGCCTCGCGCACCTTCATCAGCTCGGCGAGCCCGGGCTCGCCCTGGCGGTGACGGACGGCCGCGCGGAAGGCGAGCCCCTCGGCGAACGGTGACAGGGAGAGCGAGCCGACGAAGGTGCCGTAACCCCGGCGGATCTCCACCACGTTGACCGCCTGGAGCGACTTGAGGGCCTCGCGCACCGACACCCGGCCGGCCTCGAAGAGGTCCATCAGTTCCGACTCCGTGGGCAGCGCGTCGCCCGGCGCGAGCCGTCTGTCCAGGATCAGTTCCTTGATCCGGCGCTCGATGTCCTGAGCCATGGTGGGCCGCGCCACAACGTCCTCCTGAGGTGCCGTTGCCCCTTGACCATTCCCAGGAGCATCTGTTTAAGGTGAGTCAGACATAGGACATCTTACGTCTCACGTCTCGATCCGGGTAGCCGCTCAGGCCCCGGATCGGTGTCCCGATCAGCTGGAGCCTCACCATGTCTCTGACCGCACCGTTGCGCGGCGTCGTCCCGCCGGTCTGCACCCCGCTCGACTCCCGCGGGGAGATCGACACCACGTCGCTCGTCCGTCTCGTCGAGCACCTCATCGGCGGAGGCGTGCACGGACTCTTCGCGCTCGGGTCCACCAGCGAGGTCGCCTACCTCACCGACGAACAGCGTGCCACCGTCCTGGAGACCGTCGTCAACGCGACCGACGGACGCGTCCCGGTCCTCGCCGGCGTCATCGACACCACCACGGCCCGGGTCGTCGAGCATGCCAAGTCCGCCGCCGCCCTGGGCGCCGACGCGCTGGTCGCGACCGCGCCGTTCTACACCCGCACCCACGCCAAGGAGATCGCCGGGCACTTCCGCCGGCTGCGCGCCGAAGTGGACCTGCCGCTGTTCGCGTACGACATCCCGGTCGCCGTGCACAGCAAGCTGTCCGCCGCGCTGGTCCGCGAGCTCGCCGAGGACGGCACCCTGGCCGGGCTCAAGGACAGCAGCGGCGACGAGGGCGGGCTGCGCCGGCTCGTCGTCGAGCTCGGTGGCCGCGAGGGCCGCGGAAACGGCCCGATCCCGGACTTCAGCATCCTCACCGGCTCCGAGCTGACCGTCGACGCGGCCCTGCTCGCCGGCGCCGACGGTGTCGTCCCCGGCATCGGCAACGTGGACCCGGCCGGTTACGTACGGCTCTACGAGGCCGCGCGGGCGGGCGACTGGACGCTGGCCGCCAAGGAACAGGAGCGGCTGATCGAACTGTTCGCCATGGTCGACGTCGGCCCCGAGGCGGACATGGGCCGCAGCTCCTCGGCGCTCGGCTCGTTCAAGTCGGCGCTCCAGCTGCTCGGCGTCATCGAGTGCGGCGACACCGCGTTCCCGCAGATCCAGCTGTCCGCCGAATCCGTCGCGCTCGTCTCCGCACGGCTGCGCGACGCCGGTCTGCCGCCGGTCCGATGACCTCCTCGGCACAGCCGGCACCGGCCGCGGGCCCCGTCGTCGGCCTCGACCTCGGCGGTACGAAGATCGCCGCCGCGCTCCTCGCCGCGGACGGCACGGTCCTGGCCCGGCACAGCAGGCCCACCCCGGCCCAGGAAGGCGCCGCGGCGGTGCTCGACGCGCTCGCCGCGGCCGCCGCCGAGGTCGACCCCACCCACGGCGCCTCGGTGCTCGGCATCGCGGCGGCCGGGGTCATCGACCCGCGTACCGGCATGGTCACCAGCGCCACCGACTCCATCCGCGGCTGGGCCGGCACCCCGCTGGGCGTCGGGCTCGCCAACCGCACGGGATACGCGGTGGCCTGCGACAACGACGTGCGCGCGACCGCCGGGCCGGAGCTCGCCGCGCTGAACGCGCGGACGGCGGGCCACGGCTCGCTGCTCTTCGCCGCCATCGGCACCGGGGTCGGCGGCGCCGTCGCCGCCGACGGACGGATGCTGCACGGATCGGCCGGCATCGCCGGGCACCTGGGTCATGTGCCCAGCCCCGAGGCGGCCGGCCTGCCCTGCACCTGTGGCGCCACCGGCCACCTGGAGGTCATCGCCTCCGGGCCCGGGATCGCCGCCCACTACGCGCGGCTGACCGGCGCCCCCGTGGACCGGCTGGAGACTGTCGCGGCGCGCGCCGCCGAGGGCGACGCCCACGCCGTCACCGCCATCACCACCGGTGCGGCCGCCGCCGGCCATGTCCTCGGCGGGCTCGCCAACGCGTTCGGCCCCGACCGGGTCGTGATCGGCGGCGGGGTCCCGCGGATCGGCGCGCTGTACGCGGACGCCCTGCGCGCCGCGTTCGCCGCGGAGCTGATGGGGCCCCTGCGGGGGCTCGTCCCGCAGGCCCCGCTGCTCGGCCACGACGCGGCCGTGCTCGGCGCGGCCTCCCTCACCACCACCCTTCCCCTCCACCACCCGGGAGCTCTCCGATGACCGCGCAGGAACTGGCCACCACCCTCCAGGGCAAGCTGATCGTGTCCTGCCAGGCACCTCCCGGCGACCCGATGCGGGAGACGTCCACCCTGGTGCGGCTCGCGCTGTCGGCCGTCGCCGGTGGCGGCGCCGCGATCCGGGCCAACGACCCGGAGGTCGTCGCCGCGATCACCGCCGTGGTCGACCTGCCGGTCATCGGCCTGTGGAAGGACGGCGACGTCGGGGTCTTCATCACCCCGACCGTCCGGCACGCCCTGGCCGTCGCCGGGGCGGGCGCGGCCGTCGTGGCCGCTGACGCCACCGACCGGCCGCGCCCCGACGGCTCGACGTTCGCCGAACTCGTCGAGGCGGTCCACGCGGCCGGCGCGCTCGTGATGGCGGACGTCTCCACCCTCGCCGAGGGCGTCACGGCAGCGGAGCTGGGGGCGGACTTCGTCTCCACGACCCTGTCCGGCTACGTCCCCGGCACGCCGAAGCAGACCGGCCCCGACCTCGATCTGGTCGCGGCCCTCTCCGCCGCCATCGACCTGCCGGTGGTCGCCGAAGGCCGTATCAACACCCCGGAGGAAGCGGCCGAGGCCCTGGCACGCGGCGCCCACAGCGTCGTCGTCGGCACCGCCATCACCGCTCCCACGGCTCTGACCGCCCGCTTCGTGGCGGGCATCACCCGGCCCTGACCTGTCCCCACACGCGGGACGGCTGTTCAAATGACCGGGCACCGTCCCGCACCCTGGAGTCACCGTGCAGACCTCGACACCCCCCACGCTCCCCTGGTACCGCCAGGTCAGCCGCACCCAGTGGAAGTCGTTCTTCGCCGCCTGGATCGGCTACGTCCTCGACGGCTTCGACTTCGTGCTGATCACCCTCGTCCTGACCGAGATCAGTGACGAGTTCGGCCTGAGCACGGTGCAGGCGGCCAGCCTGATCTCCGGTGCGTTCATCACCCGCTGGCTGGGCGGCGCCGTGCTCGGCGCCATCGGCGACCGCTACGGCCGCAAGCTCTCCATGGTGCTCAGCATCCTGCTGTACTCGGTGGGCACCTTCGCCTGCGGGTTCGCATGGAACTACACCAGTCTGTTCGCCGCCCGGCTGGCCATCGGCATGGGCATGGCCGGTGAGTACAGCGCCAGCTCCACGTACGTCATGGAGAGCTGGCCCGCCGGCCTGCGCAACCGGGCCAGCGGCTTCCTGATCTCCGGCTTCTCGGTCGGCTCGGTGCTCGCCGCCCAGGTCTACAACTGGGTGGTCCCCTCGCTCGGCTGGCGCTGGATGTTCTATCTGGGCCTCATCCCGATCGCCATCGCGCTGTGGATGCGGCGCGCGCTGCCCGAGGCGGAGGAGTGGACGGAGTCCGTGGCGGACAAGGGCGCGAAGCCCAATCCGTTCCGGCCGCTGTTCCTGACCCGGGCCCGGGCCACCGCCAACACGGTCCTCGTCGTCGTCGCCACGGTCTCGCTGTTCCTCGTCTTCACCCCGGGCGGGGCCGGCCTGGTCCCCGTGCTCTCCGTGATCGCCGGTCTCTCGCTCGCCGCGTTCGCCGTGCAGCTCGGTGGGAAGCGCGGCTGGGTGCTGTACCTGTCGATGATCGTGACGCTGTTCTTCGCGTTCCTGTACTCCTGGCCGATCCAGGCCCTGCTGCCCACGTACCTGAAGACGGAACTGGGCTACACCACGGACCAGGTCACCGACGTGCTGTACTTCGCGGGCTTCGGCACCATGGTGGGCTGCTGGGTCGCGGGCTTCCTCGGCGACCGGCTCGGTACGAAGAAGGCGTACGCGCTGACGCTGCTGGCCTCGCTCGCCTTCGTCTATCCGGTCTTCGCGGTGCAGAACAACCTGATGCTGCTCGGCATCCTGCTCTTCCTGCTCCAGGCGACGAGCTTCGGCATCTCCGGGCTGCTCCCCCGGTACATCGGGGGTCACTTCCCGACCGCGAGCCGGGGCGCGGCGCTCGGCTTCACGTACAACGTCGGCGCCCTCGGCGGGGCGGTCGCCCCGGTCCTCGGGGCCCATCTCGCCTCCGGGATGGACCTGGGCCGGGCACTGGCGGTGCTGACGTTCGCGGGCACCGTGATCGTGGTGCTGCTGGTCGGCTTCGACGTACCGGCACGGCTGAACCGGCTGACGGACCCGGACGCAGAACGGGACCACCTGGCGGAAGTGGCGCCGACGGCGACCGCCGACGCGCGCGTGCCGGTGAACCGGTAGGCCGCGTGCCGGTGAACCGGTAGGCCGCAGGCCGGTGAACCGGTGAACCGGTAGGCAACGACGCCGACGACCGTGTCCCCCGTGGACCGTTAGGCCGCGGGCCGGTGGACCGGTAGGCGATGACACCGACGACCGTGCTCCCGTGGACCGGTGGGTAATTCGTTGGACGGCGGCGCCGGGACGGCCTAGCTTCCCCGGCGTGGACCTTCCCCGTGCCTTCACCATCCGCGAGAGCGGCCATCGCGTTCACAACCCGTTCACCGAGGAGGATCTGGCCACCCTGGGCCGGGCCCTGCGCCTGGCTCCGGGGACCCGGATCCTCGACCTCGCCTGCGGCAGCGGCGAGCTGCTCTGCACCTGGGCACGCGATCACGGCGTGACCGGGACCGGGGTCGACATCAGCACCGTCTTCCTGGCCGCCGCCGGGGCGCGGGCGGCCGAGCTGGGCGTGGCGGACCGGGTCGGCTTCGTGCACGGCGACGCGTCCGGCCATGTCGCGCCGGAACCCGTGGACCTGGCCGCGTGCGTCGGCGCCACCTGGATCGGCGGCGGCGTGGCCGGCACGGTCGGCCTGCTGGAGCGCTCGGTGCGGCCGGGCGGCCTGCTGCTGATCGGCGAGCCGTACTGGCGCCGGGAACCGCCGGACCTGAAGACCGTCGAGGCGTGTGGCGCGACGGCCCGGGACGACTTCCTCGCCCTGCCGGAACTGCTCGGACACTTCGGTGAGCTGGGCTGGGACGTGGTGGAGATGGTGCTCGCCGACCAGCAGGGCTGGGACCGGTACGTCGCGGCACAGTGGCTCAGCATCCGCCGCTGGCTCGACGAGAACCCCGACGACGAGCATGCCGGGGAGATGCGCGCGGAGCTGACCACGGGGCCGGTGAGCTACGTCCGGTACCAGCGCGAGTACCTGGGATGGGGCGTGTTCGCCCTGATGAAGCGCTGACCCCGGCGCGACGGACGGCTGCCCCGGGCCGGGGAAGGAATCGGCCCGGGGCGCCGGTGGATGATCAGCCGAACTCGGGAGCCGGAGCCGTGGCGTTGAGCGCCGTCACGATCGTCTCCTCCTCGTATGCGAAGTGGGACTCCAGCTGGTTCGCCAGCTGCTCCAGGTCGGTGCGCAGCCGCACGGGGTCGGATTCACCCGGTACGAAGCCGTCGACGAGCTGCTGGATGTCGTCCTGCAGCCGCGCCACTTCCTTGTGCTCCTCGCCGAGCTGCGCCAGCGCCGGGGCGAGTGCGGGAAACTGCCTGGCCAGCATCGGGAACATGGCCGTGTCCTCGCCGCCGTGATGCCTCTTCAGCGCCCCGCAGAAGCTGAGGCAGTGGGCGCGCATCTGCTGGGCGAGGTCCGGCCGCGTCCGCTCGACCGTGTCCGCGCCACCCTCGATGACCCGGTCCACCTGGGTGCGGAGCGTCCCGAGCTCCTCGCGCAGCCAGTCGTGCACCTCGACGATCCAGTCCCCCATGCCCTTGACCCGCTCCCCGCCGGGCTCGGGGCCGATCCGGTTCAGTACGACGACCGGGATCTCCCGGGTCGTCCGGGCTTGGTGGCCGGCATAGCCCGGTGCCTCGGTGATCACGCGGTCGAAGAGCTTGTCACGCTCCTGGGCCGGCGGGATGGCGGCGATCGCCCGATAGGTGTCGGTGCCCGTCTCGACCGTCACGATCGGGTTCCTGCGGATGTTGTGGTACCACGCGGGGTGCTTGTCGGCGCCGTTCGCAGACGCGACGACGATCCCTTTTCCGTCGAACTCGAGATAACCCAGGATGCTCTCCCGGCGCAGGCCGCTCCTGGCTCCGACAGTGGTCAGCACGGTCAATGTCCAGCCCTCGAACATTCCGCTCATCTTCCCGTTGTTCGCCCGGAACTCGGCGATGACCTGACGCTGGAACTCATTGACGTCGAAGCCGGCCCAGGTCTCGGGCCGGGCTTCCGGGGTCTCTGCCTTGTCCTCGCTCATGCACTGCCTTTCCGTGGCGTTCGATTGCGAAGGAGGGCCACGCCACCGGAAATCGACACAGAAATACCCCGCATGCTTACGCAGTGAAGATGGGCGCAGTAATCCCAGGACGGGATTGACGAGCTGCGAGAGACGGAACGTGCCGATCTCTGTAATGGCTGAGTAGCCGCTACCTCCATGCGTAGGCCCATACGGGGCTCAGCAGGAACGTAACACCGTCTCCGCGTACCGAGCAACGTCACCCGGGCGCGGGCAACGGCAACCGGGGTGCCGTGTACCGGGACCGGGCCGATCCCGGAACGCGGAGGCCCATAGGGCCCAGGTCCTCATTCCTCGTCGGCCCGTGATCGTCCGCAAGCCCGATGTCGCCTTCCGGGAGCGGGAGCCACCATGGGGTGGACCCCTTCCGAAGGAGCGCATCATGTCGTACCCGGACCACCTCGAGTACCCGGAGCCCCGCTATCTCGGCGACAGGGGCGAAGTGAACGCGGTCTTCCGACCGGCCGGCACTCCGCCGGACATCTCCTCGCCCGGCGGCGGCTCCACCCACTACCTGGCGACCAACGAGTCGACCGGCGGCGAGTTCGGCCTGTACAAGGTGGATCTGGCCGCACGGGCCGCCGGCGCCAGGACCCACTTCCACAAGGCGATGTCGGAGTCGTTCTACGTCCTGTCCGGCGAACTGGAGCTCTACAACGGCGAGGCGTGGGTCACCGGCCGTGCGGGCGACTTCCTGTACGTACCGGTCGGCGGGCTGCACGCCTTCAAGAACGTGACCGACGAGCCGATGTCCATGCTCCTGCTGTTCTCCCCGGGCGCCCCGCGCGAGGAGTACTTCGAGCAGGTCGCGGAGGTGTCGCAGCGCGGGGGCGAGGAGCTCAAGCGGTTCCGCGTCCGGCACGACAGCTACTTCACCGAGGACTTCGAGCCCGGGGCGGAGTAGGCCGTCGTGCCGCCGGCAGGTCCCGGACCTCTCAGACCGCGAGGCGCTCGAAGACGGCGGCGAGGCCCTGGCCGCCGCCGATGCACATGGTCTCCAGGCCGTAGCGGGCCTCGCGGCGGTGCAGTTCCCTGGTGAGGGTGGCGAGGATGCGGGCGCCGGTGGCGCCGACGGGATGGCCGAGCGAGACGCCCGAACCGTTGACGTTGATCCGTTCCTCGTGGTCCTTCTCGCCGAGGCCCAGTTCACGGGTGCAGGCCAGCACCTGGGCGGCGAAGGCCTCGTTGAGCTCGATCAGGTCGAGGTCGGCCAGCGTGAGTCCGGCGCGGGCGAGCGCGGTGCGGGTGGCCGGGACGGGGCCGATGCCCATGGTGGCGGCGGGCACGCCCGCGCGCGCGAACGAGACCAGCCGGACCAGCGGGGTGAGGCCCAGGCGCTCCGCGGTGGCCGCGCTCGTCACCAGGCAGGCCGCCGCCGCGTCGTTCTGGCCGCTGGCGTTGCCGGCGGTGACCGTGGCCTCCGGGTCGGACTTGCCCAGGATCGGGCGGAGCCCGGCGAGCTGTTCGGCGGTGGTGTCGGGGCGGGGGTGTTCGTCGGCGGTGACGACCGTCTCGCCCTTGCGCGTCTTCACGCTGACGGGGACGGTCTCCGCCTCGTACCGTCCCTCGGCCATGGCCCGGCCGGCGCGCTGCTGCGAGCGCAGGGCCAGCGCGTCCTGGTCGGCGCGGCTGATGCCGTACGCGCGGCGGAGGTTCTCCGCCGTCTCGATCATGCCGCCGGGCACGGGGTGGTTGACGCCGCCCGCGGTGACCCGGCCGCGCGCCAGCGAGTCGTGGAGCTGGAGGCCGGGGCCCTTGATGCCCCAGCGGCCGTCGTGCGTGTAGTACGGCGCGGCGCTCATCACGTCGACGCCCCCGGCGATCACCACGTCACTGAATCCGGCCCTGATCTGCATCGCCGCGTCGAGTACGGCCTGGAGACCGGAGCCGCAGCGGCGGTCGGTCTGGAGGCCGGTGACCGACTGCGGGAGCCCGGCGTCCAGAGCGGCGACCCGGCCGATGGCAGGGGCGTCGGAGGAGGGGTAGGCGTGTCCGAGGATCACCTCGTCGACCCGGTCGGGATCGATCCCCGTGCGGGCGACGACCTCGGCGATGACGCGGGCGGCGAGGGCGGCGGGCGTCTGCCCGGCGAACGCCCCGCCGAAGCGGCCGATGGGGGTACGCAGCGGTTCGCAGATCACGACATCGTTCGGGTCGGGCACAGCGGGGCCTTTCGGGAGCGGGACGGAAGAAGACAGAGGTCTGACCCGACCTTCGCACCCGCGACTGAGCCGGTCCAATATCCAGTTCCCCCTGATTCAAGACGCCGTGCGTCTCAATCGGCGGGGCGAGGGGTGGGCAGTGCTTCCTCCGCCACGGCGAGCACCGCGCGCAGGGCGGCCGAGGGGTTGTCGGCCCGCCAGGCCAGTGCCGCCTGCCGTCTGATCGGTGGTCCGGCGAGGGGCCGGTAGACGAGGCCGCTCTGCTGGATGTGCTGGACGGAGGTGACGGTGAGGGTCGCCCCGACGCCCGCGGCGACCAGAGCCAGGATCGTGTACGAGTCGGGGGCCTCCTGCACCACCCGCGGGTTGAACCCGGCGGCCTCACAGGCCCCGACCATGGCATCGCGCACGGTGGAGCCGGTGTTGGCGGGGAACGAGACGAACGGCTCCCCGGCCAGCACCTCCAGCGGAACACTCTCCCGGGCGGCGAGCGGGTGGTCGGAGGGCAGCGCGCACACCAGTTCCTCCTCGTCGATCACCCGGAAGGTCACGCCCGGCTGCGTCACCGGCAGCCGTACGAACCCCAGGTCGAGCGAGCCGTCGGCGACCCGGGCGAGCGCGACGTTGGCGTAGGTCTGGCCGGTCATCACGAGCTCGATCGCGGGGTGGGCCGCGCGTACCGCCCGGGTCAGCCGGGGCAGCGTCTCGTGGCTGGAGGCTCCCGCGAAGCCGATGCTGACCCGCCCGTACTCCCCGCGGCCGGCCGCTTTCGCGGCCTGTACGGCGGTGTCGAGGTCCTCGATCACGGTCCGCACCGGCTGGAGGAAGGACTCCCCCGCGCTGGTCAGCCGCACCGAGCGGGTGTTGCGCTCGAAGAGCTGGACGCCCAGTTCCTTCTCCAGCCGGCGGATCTGCTGGCTCAGCGGCGGCTGGGCCATCTGCAGCCGCTTCGCGGCCCGGCCGAAATGCAGTTCCTCGGCCACGGCGATGAACGCGAACAGATGGCGCAGTTCCATGCCCGTCCCTCCCCCGGCAGCCATTGATTACCCAGTCGTCTTGATCCGAGCTTAATTCGGTATTGGACACCGATCAATGACCGCTGACACCGTGGGGCGACGCGCGCGCCCGCACACGCAGAGGAGCACGGTGGCCCCGACGGACCGGACAGACAAGTCGATGTCGATGAAGGCGGCGATCGCCGCCTTCGTCCGTGACGGCGCCACCGTCTGCCTCGAAGGCTTCACCCATCTCATCCCGACCGCCGCGGGTCACGAGATCATCCGTCAGGGCCGCCGCGACCTCACCGTCGTACGGATGACCGCGGACATCGTCGTGGACCAGATGATCGCAGCGGGCTGTGTGACGCGGCTGGTCTCCTCGTTCGTGGGCAACTCCTCGGCGGGATCGCTCGGTGAGCTGCGCCGACGGGTGGAGAGCGCGGACCCGGCGCCCCTCGCCTTCGAGGAGTACAGCCACTACGGAATGATCTGCCGCTATCTCGCCGGCGCGCAGCGCCTGCCGTTCTACCCGCTGCGCTCCTACGGCGGCAGCGACCTCCCGTCCGTCAACAGCGACCTGCGCAAGGTCACTTCGCCGTATCCTGGCCCGGACGGCGGGCCCGAGCAGATCTACGTCGTACCGCCCGTCAACCCGGACGTGACGATCATCCACGCCCAGCGCGCCGACCGCCGGGGCAACACCCAGATATGGGGGCTCACGGGCGTCCAGGCCGAGGCGGTGTACGCGGCGGACAAGGCGATCGTCGTCGTGGAGGAGATCGTCGACGACGAGGTGATCCGCTCGGACCCCAACCGCACGCTCGTCCCCGCCCACGCCGTCGACGCGGTGGTCCGCTGCCCGCGCGGGGCGCACCCCTCGTTCGCACAGGGCTACTACGACCGGGACAACGCCTTCTACCGGGCCTGGTCGCACATCAGCAAGGACCCGCAGCGGCTCCAGGACTGGCTGGACGAGTGGGTGCGCGGCACCGCGGACCATGCGGAGTACGTCGACAGGCTCGGCGAGGAGTTCTGGGCGCGGCTCGCGGTGGGCGAGGCGCTCAGCGAGCCGGTCGACTACGGGCGCCGGCTGTGAGCGCCTCCGGAGGGACCGCAGCCACGGAGCACGGGAAGGAACGGCCCATGACCCACGCCGCGCCGGACGCCGTCACCTCGTCCGAACTGCTCTCCGTCGTCGCCTCCCGCGAACTGGCAGCGCGCCGCACCGTGTTCGCCGGAATCGGACTGCCGACCCTGGCCACCGAGCTGGCCCATCTGACGGTCGCCCCGGACATCGAGGTGGTGTACGAGTCCGGGGTCTGCGGCGCCCACCCCGCGCGGCTGCCGGAGACCATCGCCGACGCGGTCCTGATCACGGGGGCGGAGGCGGTGATCTCGATGCCGATGCTCTTCGGCTGCGTACTGCAGGGCGGCCATATCGACGTGGGGTTCCTCGGCGCGGCGCAGATCGACCGCTGGGGCAACCTCAACACCTCGGTGATCGGCGACTGGGACAGCCCGTCGGTCCGGCTGCCCGGCTCGGGCGGCGGTGTCGAGGTGATGGCCAACTCCCGCGAGGTCTTCGTGGTGATGCGCCGCCACCATCCGCGCTCCTTCCCGGCGGAGCTCGACTTCTGCACGACTCCGGGGCCCGACCGCGCGCTCGCCGAGGGCATCCGTCCCCTGGGCTCCGGCGTCACCCGGGTCATCACCGAACTGGGCATCATGGCGCGCGAGGGCGTGGGCGAGGAGCTGCGGCTCGTCGCCGTCCAGCCCGGGGTCACCGTGGAGCAGGTGCGGGCCGCGACCGGCTGGGAGCTGCGGGTCGCCGACACGGTCGACGAGGTGCCGCCCCCGACCGGGGCGGAGTTGCGGCTGCTGCGCGAGGATGTCGACCCGGACCGCGTGTACCTGCGCTGATCCGCAGCCGCCCGTCCGTCACCCGCCCCATCGAGAGGACCATGACCACCATGCGTATCAGGATCGTCGGCGCCGGAGCCATGGGCCGCGGCATCGCCCAGTGGGCGGCCGTCGCCGGACACACCGTGGAGCTGTGCGACGTGCGGACGGAGGCGGTGGCGGAGGCGGCCGGCTTCGTACGGTCCATGCTGGAGCGGGCCGTACAGAAGGGCCGGATGTCCGCCGAGGACGCGGCCGGCGCCCTGGGCCGGCTGGTCCCGCTGGACGACCCGTGGGCCGGTGGCCCGGACGTCGAGCTGGTCGTCGAGGCCGTGAGGGAGGACCTGGCCACCAAGGCGGAGGTCTTCGGCAGGCTGGAGCAGGCGCTGCCCTCGTCGGCCGTCTTCGCCACCAACACGTCCTCGCTGTCCGTGACCCGGATCGCCGCCGGGCTGAAGGACCCGACGCGTCTGGCCGGACTGCACTTCTTCAACCCGGTCCCGCTGATGCGGATCGTCGAGGTCGTGCCCGGCGCCGCGACCCGCCCCGGGATCCCGCCGCTGCTGACCGCGCTCGTCGAGAGCTGCGGGCACCGCGCCGTCACGGTCGCCGACACCCCCGGCTTCCTCGTCAACCACGCCGGGCGCGGGCTGGTGACGGAGGCGCTCGCGCTGCTGGAGGAGACGGTCGCCGACCCGGCGGGCATCGACCGCATCGCGCGGGACGTGCTGGGCCTGCGCATGGGCCCGTTCGAGCTGATGGACCTGACCGGACTCGATGTGACCGCCGCCGTGATCGACTCGATCTGGGACGGCTTCCGCCACGAGGACCGGCTCCGGCCCTCGTACCTGACCCCGAACCGGGTGGCGGCCGGGCTGCACGGGCGCAAGACGGGACGCGGCTGGTTCCCGTACGGCCCCGAGGCCGCCGGGCCCGCGCCGGAGGCTCCGGTCACCGGCGACCCGGACCGGCCGGTGTGCGTCGTCGCCGCGTCCGGCGCCGGGGATGCGGACGCCGCGAACGCGGTGGCACTCCGGGAGGCTCTGTCGGCGGCGGGCGCCACGGTGGTGACCGGCGCCGAAGTGCCTGCCGGGGCGCTGGTACTGGTTCCGGTCTGGGGCACCGCGGTCGCCTCGGCCGTGGCCGCTCACGGGCTGCCCGCGGGCCGCACCTTCGGTGTGGACCCGCTGCCGCCGGCCGGCCGCCGCCGGGTGCTGGCCGTGACTCCGGCCGCGGATGCCGTGGCGGCGCGGGACGCCCGCGCGGTGCTGGCGCGGACCGCGGACGGCGGCGAGCCGTTCGCGGTGTCGGTGGTCCGGGACACCGCGGGCTCGGTCGCGCAGCGGCTGCTCGCGTCGATCGTGTCGGTCTCGGCGTCCATCGCGGAACGCGCGCTGGCGACGCCGGGCGACATCGATCTGGCGGTGACGACCGGTCTCGGCTATCCGGTGGGCCCGCTGGCCTGGGGCGACCGGATCGGCGCGGCCAGGATGCTGGAGCTGCACCGGGCGCTGCACGCCACGACGGGCGACCCGCGCCACCGCCCGACCCGCTGGGTCACCGAACGCGCGGCGCTGGGCCTGGCGCTGACGGACCCGGGGACGTCACCGGCGGACTGCCTGGACAGCGGCCAGGAGAGCGCCGTGTGAGGGGGTCGTGCCGGGTGACATGACCGATTCGTTCAAGACCGAAGGCCGCTCCCCGGCCTACGGTCGGTTCATGACTCCACGACTCGACGCTCTCTCCATCACCACCGCGGATCTGGCCGCCTCGCTCGCCTTCTACCGCCGGCTCGGCCTCGGCATCCCCGCCGGCGCGGAATCCGCGCCCCATGTCGAAGTGACGCTCCCGGGCGGGCAAAGGCTCCTGTGGGACACCGAGGACGTCGTGCGCTCCTTCGACCCGGAGTGGTCGCGGCCGAACGGCGGCGAACGGCTCGGGCTCGCGTTCCTCTGCGACGACCCGGCGGAGGTCGACGCCGTCTACGCCGAGCTGACCGGTGCCGGATACCGCGGCCATCTGAAGCCGTGGGACGCGGAATGGGGACAGCGGTACGCGGTGGTCCTGGACCCGGACGGCTGCGCGGTGTCGCTGTTCGCCGCGGCCGCCTCCTGAGACGCGCCCCTGCACGAGATGTTCGGGGATGCCTGGGCACGGACGTCCGGCGAGCTCGGGGGCGAGCAGGCCTGGGGGATCCGGGCGAGAGGCCCTCAGGCCCGCGCGAAGTACTCGGTCAGGGTGGTGCCGCCCAGTTCGCGCATCTCCCGGGCGAGGTGTGCCTGGTCGGCGCAGCCCGCCAGGATCGCGGCCTCGGCGTACGGCGTCCCCGACCGGACGAGAGCCAGTGCCCGCTGCAGCCGCAGGACCCGGGCGAGCGTCTTGGGGCCGTAGCCGAAGGCGGCCAGCGAGCGGCGGTGGAGCTGACGGGCGCCGAGGCCGACCGTCCGCGCCGTCTGCGCGACGGTGCGGCCGCTGTCCAGCTGCGCGGCGACGGACCGCATCGCCGGGTCCGGCGGCCGGGTGTCCGCTGCCCGGCGCGCGGCGATGTCCTCCAGCGCGGCGGCCGGATCGGCGGCGCAGGCGACCCGCTCGGTGAGTTCCCGGACCAGGGCCGCCGGCCACAGGTCGGCCAGGTCGATGCGGCGGTCCCGCAGTTCGCACGCCTCCACGCCCAGCAGGGCGGGCGCCGTGCCGGGGGCGAAGCGGATGCCCGCGTAGCTGCCGCCGTCCGAGCCGGACGGGGCTTCCGCACGGGTGTCCGGGCCCGCGACGAGGAGTCTGCCGCCGATCCAGAGCAGGTCCATGCAGCCGTCGGGGAGCACCGCGTGGAACGATCCCCGCGGCACGGTCAGGGTCCAGACCTTCGCACCGTCCACCCGTGACACGCGCTCTTCGTAACGGTCGCCCATGGCACTAGTGTCGTCGACCGACGGAGAACGGGCGGAACGGGCATCCCGGGGGCAGCCATGGCGGCACTGATGGAGTTCACCACCGACAGCGGCGAGACGGTGACGGTCGAGGTCGACCGGCACGTTCCGGGTGCGCAGCTGGTCGCGCGCGACGGCCATGCGCTGGCCCGGGCGGAGCGCACCTTCGACGAGGCGCTCCAGGGCATCCGGTCGGCGGCCGAGTCCGCGCTCTCGGTGTTCAGGGACGGCATCCTGAAGCCGGACGGGGTGGAGCTCGAGTTCGGGGTGAAGATCACCGCCGAGGCCGGGGCGGTGATCGCGAAGAGCGCCCTGGAGGGCCATCTGACGGTCAAGCTGTCGTGGTCGCCGGGGTCGTCCGCCGAGGCTCCCCCAGCGTCCCCGCCCGCGCCGGCCGCCGGCTGACGGCTGCCGTACCGCGGTTCACTCGCCGTGCGGCTGCGGCTTGTCCCCGTCCTTCTCACGGCTCGGCTGCGTCTTGTCCGCTTCCTTCTCGCGGCTCGGCTGCAGCCGGGACTTCACGTCGTCCGGCGGCAGGAACCGCGACCAGCGCTCGGGGAACTCGGACGGCATGTACGGGCTGTCGCCGTCGTCCCCGTCCCCTTCGTCGTCCCAGTCCGCGTACCGGCTCTCCGCCTGGGTACGGGCCACGAACTCGGCCGCCTGGGCCGCGCGCACCCGGTCGTTGGCCGCACGGGCCGCCGCCGTCGCCACCGAGGGCCACACCCGGTCGATGGCCGCGTTGACCGCGGCGCCGACCAGCACCGCGAACGCGGAGATGCCGATCCACAGCAGGACCGCGATCGGGGCGGCCAGGGAGCCGTAGATCGTGGGCCCCTCGACCGTGCTGGTGAGGTAGATCCGCAGCAGGAAGCTGCCCAGCACCCACATCGCCAGCGCCATCAGGGCGCCCGGCATGTCCTCGATCCACGGCGAGCGGACGGGGACGGACACGTGGTAGAGCGTCGTCAGGAAGGCGATGGACAGCAATATCACCAGCGGCCAGTACAGGACGCTTATGACCTCGGTACCCCAGGGGATGAACTCCACGACCCGGTCGGGACCGACCACCAGCAGCGGCAGCACGACCGCGCCCAGCAGCAGCGCCACCACGTACAGCAGGAAGGCGAGCATCCGGGTCTTGACGATGCCGCGCTGGCCGTCGAGCCCGTACATGACGGTGATCGTGTCGATGAAAACGTTGACCGCGCGGGAACCGGACCAGAGCGCGATCGCGAAGCCGATCGAGATGACGTCGGGCCGGGCCCCGGTGGTGACGTCCGCCAGCAGCGGTTTGGCGAAGTCGTTCACGCCGCGCTCGGAGAGCACCGTATGGGCGGCGCTCAGGATGTTGCGCTCGATGGAGGCGACCGTCGCGGTGCTGGTCCACTCGTCGACGTACCCGAGCAGGCCGATCAGTCCGAGGAGCAGCGGGGGCAGGGACAGCAGGGTGAAGAACGCCGCCTCGGCGGCGAGTCCCAGAATGCGGTACTCCATGCACGAGTTGACGGTGTCCTTCAGCAACTGCCAGACCAGTTGCCGCTTGGACACGTTGCGGTAGAGCACTCTGGCCCGGTGGAGCCGGCCCGGCGGCCGCTCGGGTGTTTCATTTGCTGCCTGCACGTCCTTACCGTATCGGCATGGCAGCCACCACCCACACAGTGTCCAACCAGGCCCCTCCCCTCCTCGGCTACGACGTCTTCGGCGCGGACCGGGTACTGACCGAAGCCGTGGAACGGCACCTCCCGGCAGACCTGCTCGACGAAGCGCGCGGCCCTCTCGCCGAGCTCGGCCGGTCCGCCGGATCCGCCCGGACGGCGGAGTGGGGAGCACAGGCCAACGAGAATCCGCCGAGGCTGCGCACCCATGACCGCTACGGGAACCGCGTCGACGAGGTGGAGTTCCATCCGGCCTGGCACCGGCTGCTCGGCCACGCCGTCACCGCCGGTCTGACCGACGCCTGGGACCGGCCGGGCGGACATGTGCGCCGGACCGCCGGCTTCCTGGTGTGGACGCAGGCCGAGGCGGGTCACGGCTGCCCGCTCTCCATGACGCACGCGGCCGTGCCCGCGCTGCGGACCGATCCGGCGGTGGCGGCGGAGTGGGAGCCGCTGCTGACCTCGCGGGTGTACGAGGAGGAGCTGAGGCCGGCCGGCCAGAAGGCCGGGGCGCTCCTCGGGATGGGCATGACGGAGAAGCAGGGCGGCACGGACGTGCGGTCCAACACGACGCGCGCCGAGCCCCTGTCCGGTGCGGGCGAGTATCTGCTCACCGGGCACAAGTGGTTCTGTTCGGCTCCGATGTCCGACGGGTTCCTGGTGCTGGCGCAGGCCCCGGGCGGGCTGACGTGTTTCCTGCTGCCCCGGGTGCTGCCCGACGGCACGCGCAACGTGTTCGCGATCCAGCGGCTCAAGGACAAGCTGGGCAACCGGTCCAACGCCTCGGCCGAGGTCGAGTTCGACGGTACGTGGGTGCGCCGGATCGGTGAGGAGGGGCGCGGGGTGCGCACCATCATCGACATGGTGGCGGCGACCCGGCTGGACTGTGTGACCGGTTCGGCGGCGCTGATGCGCCAGGCGGTGGCGCAGGCGGTCCACCACACCACGTACCGCAGCGCGTTCGGCGGGCTGCTGGTCGACAAGCCGCTGATGCGCAACGTGCTGGCCGATCTGGCGCTGGAGTCGGAGGCCGCGACGGTGCTGGCGATGCGTCTCGCGGCGGCGTACGACGCCGGGACCGAGAGCGAGTCGGCGTTCCTGCGCATCGCGGTGCCGGCGGCGAAGTACTGGGTGACGAAGCGGTGCGCCCCGCTGGTGGCCGAGGCGCTGGAGTGCCTGGGCGGCAACGGCTACGTGGAGGAGTCGGGGATGCCCCGGCTGCTGCGCGAGGCGCCGCTGAACTCGATCTGGGAGGGCTCGGGGAACGTACAGGCGCTGGATGTGCTGCGTGCGCTGCAGCGTGAGCCGCTGGCGCTGAACGCGTTCCTCCAGGAGGTCGGGCGGGCGCGGGGCGCCGACCACCGGCTCGACCGGGCGATCAGGGACCTGCTCACCGAGCTCGCCGATCTGCAGGGGATCGAGGCGCGGGCCCGCCGGCTCGTGGAGCGGATGGCGCTGGTGCTGCAGGGTTCCCTGCTGGTGCGGTGGGCCCCGCCCGGGGTCGCCGACGCGTTCTGCGCGTCACGCCTGGGCGGGGAGTGGGGTTCGGCGTTCGGAACGCTGCCGCACACCCTGGACCTGGCGTCGGTCGTGGAGCGGGCCCGGCCCGTGGAGCGTTGACCGGGCGGGGCAGCAACAGGGGGTGGTGCTGCGCCGACACGGCACCACCCCCCATGCTGTACACACCGGACTTCGGGGCCGAAACCCCACCGTGCGGTGTACCGCCACTCTCGTACGGCCGGAGGGCCGTCGCCAGAGTTGCAGAGGGTTGCAACCATTGTGCGGAGTTGCGACACCGGGAACCGCGAGGCGGCAGGATGACCTCATGGCCCATGGCCCTTGGCACGGTCCTGGTACTGACGCTGGCACTGGCACCTAGGGGGATCCGACATGGAGACAAGTCCAGTCGACGTGATGCGCCCTGCTGCGCGGGACTCGGACCGGGCCACGCGCCTGCTCCACCGCGCCCGGGAGGCGCGGATGGCGGGCCAGAGGATGCCGGTCCAGCCGCGGGCCGAGATCGGGGCCTCCTGGGACCGGGTGCTGCGCAGCGGCATCGATCCGGAGCAGACCACGCAGAGCGTGCTGCTGGAGCTGGAGGAGATCGAGCACCGGCGCCGGAGTTCCGCGCTGGGCGAGATCATGCCGCTGCTCAGTGACGGCCTGGTGAGCATCGCCGACGCCTCGCAGCAGATCATGGTGGTCACCGATGTGGAGGGCCGGGTGCTGTGGCGCCAGGGCAACACGGGGATCCTGCGCCGGGCCGACGACATCTGTCTGGCCGAGGGCGCCGCCTGGTCGGAGGAGATCACCGGCACCAACGCGATCGGCACCGCGCTTGCCTCGCGCGCCCCGGTGCAGGTCCACTCCGCGGAGCACTTCGTCCGCAGCCTGCACGGGTGGACGTGCGCGGCCGCCCCGGTGCGCGATCCGCGCGACGGCCGGCTGATGGGGATCGTCGACATCAGCGGTCCGGCGAACACCTTCCATCCCACGACGCTCGCCCTGGTCGGGTCGGTGGCCCGGCTGGCCGAGAGCGAGGTCAGGACCCGGCACCTCCAGGCCATCGACCGGCTGCGTTCGGTGGCGGCGCCGATGCTGTGCCGACTGGGGGGCCGGGCGCTGGCGGTGGATGCGAACGGCTGGCTGGCCGCGGTCACCGGGATGCCGCCGGTGGACCGGCTGCCGCTGCCGAAGTCCGTGCAGCCGGGCCGGGTGTGGCTGCCCTCCCTCGGGATGTGCCGGGTGGAGCCGCTGCCGGGCGGATGGCTGGTGCAGGTGGCCGACGGTGCGATGGACACCCCGCCGCGCCGGGTCGTGCTGGATCTGAGCATGCCGGGCAGCCTGACGGTGAACGTGGTGAGCCCGGTGGGCACGTGGACGCAGCGGCTGTCCCCGCGCCACGCGGAGCTGCTGTACGCCCTGGCCCGGTGCCCCGAGGGGCGTACGGCGTCCGAACTGGCCGAGGACATCTTCGGCGATCCGACCAGGACGGTGACGGTCCGGGCCGAGATCTCCCGGCTGCGGCGCCATCTCGCGGAGGTGCTGGCCCACCGCCCGTACCGCTTCGGGGAGGGCGTCGAGGTGGAGGTGATCGGTCCGGAGAACCCGGGCGATCTGCTGCCCCGGTCGAAGGCGCCGGTGGTGGTGGCGGCCCGCGACGCCTCCTGAATCCCTGTTCCCGCAGGTCCGGGCTGCCTCGTCGGGGGTACCGGCTTGGGCCGGGGAGGCGGGGCATGGTTTTCTGGCAGTCATGAGCAACCCCGAGCGTCCGTCCGGCCCCGCCCTCGCCGAGGTGACCGTCTGGTCCCTGGAGCAGACCTCCCCCGATGATCTGCAGCCCTCGGCCGTACCCGGCCCGGACGTGCGGATCGTCCGGTCCGAGGTGCCGCTGCCCGAGTTCAGCCGCTTCCTCTATACGGCCGTCGGCGGCGACATCCAGTGGACAGACCGGCTGTCGATGACGTACGCCCAGTGGCAGGAGGTGCTGGACCGGCCGGGCGCGGAGACCTGGGTGGCGTACGTGGACGGGACGCCGGCCGGGTACGTGGAGCTGGACCCGCAGGACGACGGCGCGGTCGAGATCATGTACTTCGGGCTTCTCCCGGCCTTCCGGGGCCGCAGGATCGGCGGGCATCTGCTCTCGTACGGGGTCGCCCGTGCCTGGGACCTGGCGGAGCGGTGGCCGGAGCGGCCCGCGACGAAGCGCGTGTGGGTCCACACCTGTTCCAAGGACGGGCCGCACGCCATGGGCAACTACCTGCGCCGCGGCTTCAGGCTGTTCGACACCAGGACGGAGCTGGAGCCGGAGGTCGCCACCCCGGGGCCGTGGCCCGAGTCCGGCCGGACGCCGCTTCCGTAGGGACTCCCGCAGGAAACCCTCATCGGGGCGCTCGAAGGAAACGCTTGTAAGAAATGCACACGATTGTCCGGTATTCCGGCCGCCAGGCGCCCGTCATCCACGTGACGGGCGCCACATCGTCTCACCTGTCGGGACAGTCTCGTCCACATCATGGATAGTGGTGGACTGCCCGGAGACCCGCGTGACACGCTTCCGTCATGCCTGGAACTGGAATTGCCTTGGTGAGTCGACGCCACGTCGACCTCGGCCGCATGTCCAGCGCCATCTGTCCGGCGAGCTGAGAGTCCCAGCACCGCCGCGATCACCCTTTCTCTGCAAACCCTGCGCACCGCCGCGCCCAGACGCGAGTGTGCAGTTCAGAGCCGCCCTCCTGCAGTCCCGAAGGACGTACTGTCATGGCCGCTACCCCGGAACAGCCCGCGCCCGCCGCGCCCCGCCGCAAAGCGGGACGCCACCGTGGCGAAGGTCAGTGGGCCCTGGGGCACTACACCCCGCTGAACGGCAATGAGCAGTTCAAGAAGGACGACGACAGTCTCAACGTGCGGACACGCATTGAGACGATCTACTCCAAGCGCGGGTTCGACTCGATCGACCCCAACGACCTTCGCGGACGCATGCGCTGGTGGGGGCTGTACACCCAGCGCAAGCCCGGCATCGACGGCGGCAAGACCGCCGTGCTGGAGCCGGAGGAGCTGGACGACCGCTACTTCATGCTGCGGGTCCGGATCGACGGCGGCCGGCTGACCGTGGCGCAGCTGCGGGCGATCGGCGAGGTCTCCCGGGACTACGCGCGGGGCACCGCCGATGTCACCGACCGGCAGAACATCCAGCTGCACTGGATCCGCATCGAGGACGTCCCGGCCATCTGGGAGAAGCTGGAGGCCGTCGGCCTGTCCACGACGGAGGCCTGCGGCGACTGCCCCCGAGTGATCATCGGCTCCCCGGTGGCGGGGATCGCGGCCGACGAGATCATCGACGGGACCCCGGCGGTCGACGAGATCCACGACCGCTACATCGGCAGCAAGGAGTTCTCCAACCTGCCGCGCAAGTTCAAGACCGCGATCTCCGGCTCGCCCGTGCAGGACGTGGTCCACGAGATCAACGACATCGCCTTCGTCGGCGTCGTCCACCCCGAGCACGGCCCCGGCTTCGACCTCTGGGTCGGCGGCGGCCTCTCGACCAACCCGCGGCTCGCCGAACGCCTCGGCGCCTGGGTGCCGTTGCACGAGGTCTCCGACGTCTGGGCCGGCGTGGTCGGGATCTTCCGGGACTACGGCTACCGGCGGCTGCGCACCCGTGCCCGGCTGAAGTTCCTGATGGCCGACTGGGGCCCCGCCAAGTTCCGTCAGGTGCTGGAGGACGAGTACCTGAAGCGTCCCCTGCTCGACGGCCCCGCGCCCGAGCAGCCCAGCAGTCGCTGGCGCGACCACGTGGGCGTCCACGAGCAGCAGGACGGCCGCCGCTACGTCGGCTTCGCGCCCCGCGTCGGCCGGGTCGACGGTCCCACCCTCACCAAGATCGCCGACCTGGCGGCCGCGCACGGGTCGGACCGCCTGCGCACCACCGTCGAGCAGAAGATGCTGATCCTCGACGTGGAACCGGATCAGGTCGACTCCCTGGTGGCCGGCCTGGAAGAGCTCGGCTTCCAGGTGAAGCCGTCTCCCTTCCGCCGCGGCACGATGGCCTGCACCGGCATCGAGTACTGCAAGCTGGCGATCGTCGAGACGAAGGCGCGCGGCGCCTCACTCATCGACGAACTGGAGAGCCGTCTCCCGGAGTTCGACGAGCCGCTCACCATCAACATCAACGGCTGCCCCAACGCCTGCGCCCGCATCCAGACCGCGGACATCGGCCTCAAGGGCCAGCTCATGCTGGACGACGAGGGCAACCAGGTGGAGGGCTACCAGGTCCACCTGGGCGGCGCGCTCGGCCTGGAGGCCGGCTTCGGCCGCAAGGTCCGCGGCCTGAAGGTCACTTCGGCCGAACTGCCCGACTACGTCGAGCGGGTGCTCGGGAACTTCCAGAAGGAGCGCGAGGACGACGAGCGCTTCGCGACCTGGGCGGCCCGGGCCAGTGCGGAGTCGCTGTCATGAGCGAGCGCGCCGCGCCGTTCCACTGCCCGTACTGCGGCGACGAGGACCTGCGCCCTCACGAGGCCGGGCACGGGGCCTGGGAATGCGCCTCCTGCAACCGGGCGTTCCAGCTGAAGTTCCTGGGCCTGCTGGCCCGGGGACTGGAGCGTAACGACGGTGAAGGGGACCGGATATGACGGACACTCTGCAGGCCGACAAGCTCTCGGCGGACGAACTCAGGGAGCTGGCCGAGCGTGCGGGCCGGGAGCTGGAGGACGCCTCCGCCCTGGAGATCCTGAAGTGGGCCACCCGCACCTTCGGCAAGCGGTTCTGTGTGACGTCGTCGATGGAGGACGCGGTCGTCGCGCACCTCGCCTCCCGGGCGCTGCCCGGGGTGGACGTGGTCTTCCTCGACACGGGCTACCACTTCCCCGAGACGATCGGCACCCGTGACGCGGTGGAGGCCGTGATGGACGTCAACGTCATCACACTGACCCCGCGGCAGACCGTGGCCGAGCAGGACGCCGAGTACGGGCCGAAGCTGCACGACCGCGATCCGGACCTCTGCTGCAAGCTGCGCAAGGTCAAGCCCCTGGAAGAGGGCCTGACCGCGTACGCGGCCTGGGCGACGGGGCTGCGCCGCGACGAGTCCGCCACCCGGGCGAACACCCCGGTCGTCGGCTGGGACGAGAAGCGGCAGAAGGTCAAGGTCTCGCCGATCGCCCGCTGGACCCAGGACGACGTCGACGCGTACGTCGCCGAGCACGGGGTGCTCACCAACCCGCTGCTGATGGACGGTTACGCCTCCGTGGGCTGCGCCCCCTGCACCCGCCGGGTACTGGAGGGCGAGGACGCACGGGCCGGACGCTGGGCCGGGCGCGGCAAGACCGAATGCGGGCTGCACGACTGATGACGACTGATCAGGAGAATTCGATGAGCGTGACGGAGACGGGAGCCACCGTCTGGCTGACCGGTCTGCCGAGCGCGGGCAAGACCACCATCGCGTACGAACTCGCCGGGCGGCTGCGCGGCGAGGGCCACCGGGTGGAGGTGCTCGACGGTGACGAGATCCGCGAGTTCCTCTCCGCGGGCCTCGGCTTCACCCGCGAGGACCGCCACACCAACGTCCAGCGGATCGGCTTCGTCGCCGAACTGCTGGCGGCCAACGGCGTGAAGGTGCTGGTCCCGGTCATCGCCCCGTACGCGGACAGCCGTGACGCGGTCCGCAAGCGGCACCAGGCGGAGGGCACCACGTACCTGGAGGTGCATGTCGCCACTCCGGTCGAGGTGTGCTCGGTGCGCGATGTGAAGGGGCTGTACGCCAAGCAGGCGGCGGGCGAGATCAGCGGGCTGACCGGGGTGGACGACCCCTACGAGGCGCCCGAGTCGCCCGATCTGCGGATCGAGTCGCACCAGCAGACCGTGCAGGAGTCCGCGGCGGAGCTGTACGCGCTGCTGAGCGAGAGGGGTGCAGCGTGACGACCGTCGCGACTGTGTCGGAAGGCACCGCCAATCCGTACGCACTCAGCCACCTGGACTCCCTGGAGTCCGAGGCGGTGCACATCTTCCGTGAGGTGGCGGGAGAGTTCGAGCGGCCGGTGATCCTCTTCTCCGGCGGCAAGGACTCCATCCTGATGCTGCATCTGGCGCTCAAGGCGTTCGCGCCGGCGCCGGTGCCCTTCACGCTGCTGCACGTGGACACCGGGCACAACTTCCCCGAGGTCCTGGAGTACCGCGACCGCACGGTCGCCGAGCACGGACTGCGCCTGCACGTCGCCTCCGTCCAGGAGTACATCGACGCCGGGAAGCTCCGCGAGCGCCCCGACGGGACCCGCAACCCGCTGCAGACCGTGCCGCTGACCGAGGCGATCCAGCAGCACCGCTTCGACGCCGTGTTCGGCGGCGGACGCCGCGACGAGGAGAAGGCGCGCGCCAAGGAGCGGGTCTTCTCGCTGCGCGACGAGTTCTCCCAGTGGGACCCGCGCCGTCAGCGCCCGGAACTGTGGCAGCTCTACAACGGCCGGCACGCCGCCGGTGAGCACGTCCGGGTCTTCCCGATCTCCAACTGGACCGAGCTCGACGTGTGGCAGTACATCGAGCGCGAGGGCATCGAGCTCCCCCAGATCTACTTCGCCCATGAGCGCGAGGTCTTCAACCGCTCCGGCATGTGGCTGACCGCGGGCGACTGGGGCGGCCCCAAGGAACACGAAACGGTCGAGACCCGTCAGGTGCGCTACCGCACGGTCGGCGACATGTCCTGCACCGGTGCCGTCGACTCCGACGCCACCACGCTGGACGCCGTGATCACCGAGATCGCCGCCTCCCGGCTCACCGAGCGGGGCGCGACGCGCGCCGACGACAAGATGTCCGAGGCCGCGATGGAAGACCGTAAGCGCGAGGGGTACTTCTAAAATGACCACACCCACCCAGTTGGCCGAGCAGTTGTCGACCACCACCCTGCTGCGGTTCGCCACCGCGGGGTCCGTCGACGACGGCAAGTCCACCCTCGTCGGACGGCTGCTGCACGACTCCAAGTCGGTCCTCACCGACCAGCTGGAGGCCGTCGAGGACGCGTCCCGCAAGCGCGGCCAAGAGGCGCCGGACCTGGCGCTGCTGACCGACGGGCTGCGGGCCGAGCGCGAGCAGGGCATCACCATCGATGTCGCCTACCGCTACTTCGCCACCACCCGGCGCCGGTTCATCCTCGCCGACACCCCGGGCCATGTGCAGTACACCCGCAACATGGTCACGGGCGCCTCCACGGCCGAGCTGGCCGTGGTCCTGGTCGACGCCCGCAACGGCGTCGTCGAGCAGACCCGCCGGCACGCCGCCGTCGCGGCCCTGCTCCGCGTCCCGCACGTGGTGCTGGCCGTGAACAAGATGGACCTGGTCGAGTACGCGGAGCCGGTCTTCGCAGCCATAGCCGAGGAGTTCACCGCCTACGCGGCGTCCCTGGGCGTCCCGGAGATCACCGCGATCCCGATCTCCGCGCTGGCCGGCGACAACGTCGTGGAACCCTCCGCGAACATGGACTGGTACGGCGGCCCGACCGTCCTGGAGCACCTGGAGACGGTCCCGGTCAGCCACGACCTCACCGCCTGCCACGCCCGCTTCCCCGTCCAGTACGTGATCCGGCCGCAGACCGCCGAGCTCCCCGACTACCGGGGCTACGCGGGCCAGATCGCCGCCGGTGTGTTCCGGGTCGGCGAACCCGTCACCGTGCTGCCCTCCGGCCGTACGTCGACGATCGCCGGAATCGACCTGCTCGGCGACAGCGTGGACATCGCCTGGGCCCCCCAGTCGGTCACCCTGCGCCTGACCGACGACATCGACGTGTCGCGCGGCGACCTGATCGCCCCGGCGAACGACTCGCCCGCCGTCACCCAGGACGTCGAGGCGACCGTCTGCCACGTCGCCGACCAGCCGCTCACCGTGGGCCAGCGGGTCCTGATCAAGCACACCACCCGCACGGTCAAGGCGATCGTCAAGGACATCCCCTCGCGGCTGACCCTGGACGACCTCTCCCAGCACCCGGCCCCCGGGCAGCTCGTCGCCAACGACATCGGCCGGGTCGTCGTCCGTACCGCCGAGCCCCTCGCGCTCGACGCGTACGCCGACTCGCGCCGCACCGGTTCCTTCCTGCTGATCGACCCGGCGGACGGCACCACGCTCTCGGCCGGCATGGCGGGCGCCTCGTTCGCCGCCGTGGCTCAGGCCGAAACCCCTGCGGACGACGACGCCGAGTGGGACTTCTGATGAGCCGTGACGTCTTCTCGACCTTCGCGAAGGAGGGCGGCCGTGTCGGCAGCGGCGCCCTCGGCAGCGGCCAGGGCGGGGTTGCGCGATGTGCGCGTTGACGTACGCGCACTGCCTGCGCGCCCGGCAGCACCAACCGCACCGCCTGTACCGCCAGTTCAGACGAAGACCTGCCGACCTCCCGGCCGTGTCCCCGGACTTCCGAGGGACGTGAGCACCGGGCCTCCGAGAGGAAGACCTCCCGTGTCTGCCCCCCGTACCACGCTCCGCCGCAGCATCGCCGCTGCCGCCGCCCTGCCGCTGCTCGCCGTGGCGCTGACTGCCTGCGGCTACGGCTCCGACGCGAAGGACGACGACGCCAAGAAGGCGAACGTCGCCGCCGACGGAAAGAAGCTCTCCGCCGACACCGTGCGGATCGGGTACTTCCCGAACCTCACGCACGCCACCGCGCTCGTGGGCGACCAGGAGGGGCTGTTCCAGAAGGAGCTCGGCGGCACCCAGCTCAAGACCTCGACGTTCAACGCGGGTCCCTCCGAGATCGAGGCGTTGAACGCCGACTCGATCGACATCGGCTTCATCGGCCCCTCGCCGTCCATCAACGGCTACACCAAGTCCCAGGGCAAGAACCTGCGGATCGTCGGCGGTTCCGCCTCCGGCGGTGTGAAGCTCGTCGTCAACCCGAAGAAGATCAAGACCCTGGACGACCTCAAGGGCAAGAAGATCGCCACCCCGCAGCTCGGCAACACCCAGGACGTGGCCTTCCTCAACTGGATCTCCGAGAAGGGCTGGAAGGTCGACGCCCAGAGCGGCAAGGGTGACGTCTCCGTCGTCCGTACGGACAACAAGGTGACCCCGGACGCCTACAAGTCCGGTTCCATCGACGGCGCATGGGTCCCCGAGCCGACCGCCTCCAAGCTGGTCGCCGAGGGCGCCAAGGAGCTGCTGAACGAGTCGACGCTGTGGCCCGACGACAAGTTCGTGATCACGAACATCATCGTGTCGCAGAAGTTCCTCAAGGAGCACCCGGACGTCGTCGAGGCGGTGCTGCGCGGCTCGGTGAACACGAACGCGTGGATCAACGCCAACCCGGACAAGGCGAAGGCCTCCGCGAACGCCGCGCTGAAGAAGCTCACCGGCAAGGCGCTGCCGGCCGAGATCATCGACCCGGCCTGGAAGTCGATCCAGATCACCGACGACCCGCTGGCCGCCACGCTCGACGCGCAGGCCGAGCACGCGGTGAAGGCCGGTCTGCTGGAGGAGCCCGACCTCAAGGGCATCTACGACCTGAAGCCGCTGAACAAGATCCTCAAGGCCGCGGGCAAGCCCGAGGTCGCCGACGCCGGTCTCGGCGTCAAGTAACCAGCCGCTCGAAGACCCCAGGAGGTGACGACCATGGCGAACACCCTCACCAAGGCCGAGGACCGTGTCGAGGTCGGGCACGCCGCCCGCATCGCACATGTCTCGAAGTCCTTCGCCGGACCCACGGGAGCGCAGCTGGTCCTGGACGACATCACGCTCGATGTCGCCCCGGGCGAGTTCGTCACCCTCCTGGGAGCCTCCGGGTGCGGTAAGTCGACGCTGCTCAACCTGGTGGCCGGACTCGACCGCCCGACCGGGGGCTCCATCGAGACCCCCGGCGGGCGGCCGGCCCTGATGTTCCAGGAGCACGCCCTGTTCCCGTGGCTGACCGCGGGCAAGAACATCGAACTGGCGCTGCGTCTGCGTGGTGTGCCGAAGTCGGAACGCCGTACGGAGGCGGAGCGGCTGCTGGAGCTGGTGCGCCTGGGCGGGGCGTACGGCAAGCGGGTGCACGAGCTGTCGGGGGGCATGCGGCAGCGGGTGGCGATGGCCCGCGCGCTCGCCCAGGACAGCCAACTGCTTCTGATGGACGAGCCGTTCGCCGCGCTCGACGCCATCACCCGGGATGTGCTGCACGACGAGCTGACCCGGATCTGGCGCGAGACGAACGTCTCGGTCCTGTTCGTCACGCACAACGTGCGCGAGGCGGTGCGTCTGGCCGAGCGCGTGGTGCTGCTCTCCTCCCGCCCCGGCCGGATCGCTCACGAGTGGACGGTCGACATCGAGCAGCCGCGCCGTATCGAGGACACCGCGGTGGCGGAACTGTCCGTCGAGATCACCGAACAACTGCGTGGGGAGATCCGCCGTCATGGCCAGCACTGATATCAAGTCGGGCGCACCGGGGCCCGGCGGGGCCGGGCCGGATGCGGTGAAGCCGGACGACCTGGCCGGTCTGGAGGCGGGCCTGGACGCGCTGGACGCCGTGCAGGTGCACCGCACCCCGGTGCGCGAGGTCCTGCTGCGCAAGGTCCTCCCGCCGCTGCTGGCGGTCGCCCTGGTCGTCGTCGTCTGGCAGTTGCTCGTCTGGGCGCAGGTGACCGAGGACTACAAGCTGCCCTCGCCCTCCGCGGTCTGGGAGAGCGCCGGCGACATGTGGCGGCAGGGGACCCTGCTGGAGGTGGTGTGGACCAGCGTCTCGCGCGGTCTGCTCGGCTTCCTGCTCTCGGTCGCCATCGGTACGCCGCTGGGCCTGCTGGTGGCCCGGGTGAAGTTCATCCGTGCCGCGATCGGCCCGATCCTGTCCGGGCTGCAGTCCCTGCCGTCCGTGGCGTGGGTGGCGCCGGCCGTGATCTGGCTCGGTCTCAACGACTCGATGATGTACGCGGTCATCCTGCTGGGCGCGGTGCCGTCGATCGCCAACGGTCTGGTGTCCGGTGTCGACCAGGTGCCGCCGCTCTTCCTCCGGGCGGGCAGGACCCTGGGCGCGACCGGCCTGCGGGGCACGTGGTTCATCGTCATGCCGGCGGCCCTGCCGGGCTACCTGGCCGGCCTGAAGCAGGGCTGGGCCTTCTCCTGGCGGTCACTGATGGCCGCCGAGATCATCGCCTCGTCGCCCGACCTCGGTCTGGGACTCGGCCAGTTGCTGGAGAACGGCCGCAACAACGCGGACATGCCGGGGATCTTCCTCGCCATCCTCCTGATCCTGTTCGTCGGCATCGCGATCGATCTGCTCATCTTCAGTCCGCTGGAGCGGTGGGTGCTGCGCAGCCGCGGTCTCCTCGTCAAGAACTGAGTCCCCGATGACATCTCCGGTCCTTCTCGTCATCGCCCACGGCAGCCGCGATCCGCGGCACGCGGCGACCGTGCACGCGCTCACCGCGCGGGTACGGGCGCTGCGGCCCGGGCTGCGGGTGGAGACCGGGTTCCTGGACTTCAACGCACCGTCGGTGCCGCGGGTCCTGGAACGGCTGGACGCGGAAGGGGCGGGTGAGGTGGTGGCGCTTCCGCTGCTGCTCACCCGGGCCTTCCACGCCAAGTCCGACATCCCGGCGGTCCTGCGCGAGGCGCGCGCCCGGCTGCCGCGGCTGCGGGTGCGGCAGGCCGAGGTGCTCGGTCCTTCGCCGCTGCTGAACTCCGCCCTGGAGCGGCGGTTGCACGAAGCCGGGGTCCGCCCCGGCGACAAGAGCTCGACCGGGCTCGTCCTGGCCTCGGCGGGCTCCACAGACCCGGAGGCGATCGCAGTGATCGCTGAAATCGCGCGGGAGCTGCGGCACACCGGTTGGTGTTCCGTGCGGCCTGCGTTCGCCTCCGCATCTCAACCCCGTACCGAGGACGCGGTACGGGCCCTGCGGGCCGACGGTGTGCGCCGGGTGGCGGTCGCCCCGTACGTGATCGCGCCCGGCCGCCTCCCGGACCGCATCGCGGCGGGGGCGGCCGAGGCCGGGGCCGATGTGCTGGCCGGTGTGCTGGGCGCGTCGCCGGAGCTGGCGCGGCTGCTGCTCGACCGGTACGACGAGGCCCGTGCCCGGGCGGCCCGGACCGCGCGGGCCAGCGCGTAGGCGGTCCGCCCGCCGGGCCTTCGCTCAGCCCATGTCCAGGCTGCCCGTACGGGTCCGCTTGAGCTCGAAGAAGTCCTCGTGGCCGGCGAGCACCCGGAAGCTGTCGAACAGCCGCGCCGCCTCCTCGCCGCGCGGCACCGCCCGCAGCACGGGGCCGAACCACACCGTCCCGTCGACGTGGAGGGTGGGCGTGCCCACGTATCCGTCCGCCTCCGGGTCCTTGCCGGCGTCGTGGCTGCGCCGCACCGCCTCGTCGTACGCCGGGTCGTGCGCGGCCTCGGCCAGTTCGGCGGGGAGGCCGAGTTCGGCGAGCGACCGGTCGATCACCTCGTCGAAGTCCTCGTTCTTCTGCTGGTGGATCCGCGTTCCGTAGGCCGTGTAGAGGTCACGCAGCACACCCTCGCCGCGCAGTTCCGCCGCGGCGGCGGCAACGCGTACGGGACCGATCGACTTGTCGACGAGGGTGCGGTACCAGTCGGGGAGTTCGTTGCCCGTGTTGTGCAGGTAGAGGCTCATCACGTGGAAGCGGAGCTCGATGTCGCGCTGCTGCTCCACCTCCAGCATCCAGCGGGAGGTGATCCAGGCGAACGGGCAGGCCGGGTCGAAGTAGAAGTCGACGACTGCCCTGCCCGTGCCCGGGGTGTGGTGAGAGGTCATGCGGGGAGCCTAGCCAGCCGGTGGCTCATCCCCGCGGGCCATTCGGCACCCGCGGGAATGGGCCATTTCCTACCGGTCACTACGCCTGCGCGGCGGTCCACCGCGGATCACGGCCGCTCAGGGCCAGGGCGCGGGTGAAGTCGTCGGCCCCCGGGTCGACCGTGACCTCGCCGGCGAAGCCTTCGTACTGGCGGTAGAGCGCGGCGGTGCTCTCGACGATCCCCAGGACGTGGGCGGCCGCCTCGTCGGAGAGGCGGAACTCCTGGCCGGTGGCCCGGGCCACGTCCCAGCCGTGCAGGGCCGTCTCCTCGATGAGCATTGCGGCGGTGTCCGCGGCCGGGGTGGCCGACTCACCGCTGCCGATCTCTCCCTCCCAGGCGGCGGGGTCCGACCAGGCGGCGACGGCCCGGTCCAGCTGGGCCGCGTACCGCTCGGCCCAGTCGGCGTCCGCCGTGAAGTCCCGGGTGGTGAGTTCCTCGGGGATCTCCGTGCGCAGGGCGCGGTGCTCCATGCCGTGAGAGGTGTAGAGCACCCAGTGGTTGACGAGGCCGCGGACATCCCAGCCGGCGCAGGGCGTGACGGGGGCGTCGAGCTGTTCGGGGCGGACGCCGCGGGCCACGCGGGCGGCTTCGGCGGCGCATTCGGTCATGTGGGTGTGCTCGGTCTTCATGCGCCTCACCCTAGGAAGGATCAGGCTCGCGGTCTTGAAAAAACGCGACAGGAACCGGCCGGAGGGGCGTCGGAGCGCCGGATTACTGTTTGGCGCATGTCTGCATCGCGCACCTCCCCCGACAGCCCGTTCCTTCTCGGCGGCGAGCTGCCCGTGCGCCGTCTCGGATACGGCACCGCCCAGCTGACCGGCCCCGGTTACTGGGGCCCGCGCGGCGAGCGCCGGGACGCGTTGGCGGTACTCCGGTCGGCGGTCGAGCAGGGGGTCACGCTGATCGACACCGCCGACAACTACGGTCCCGGTGTGGCCGAGGAGCTGGTGGCCGAAGCGCTGCATCCGTACCGCGACGACCTCGTGATCGCGACGAAGGGCGGGGTCGTACGGACCGGCGACGACGCCTGGCACATCGCGGGGCGGCCCGAGCAGCTGCGCGCGATGTGCGAGGCCAGCCTGCTCCGGCTGCGGACCGACCGGATCGACCTCTACCAGCTGCACCGGCTGGACCCCCAGGTGCCGATGGCGGAGCAGCTGGGCGCCCTGGACGCGTTGCGGCAGGAAGGTAAGATCCGTTACATCGGCCTGGACACCCTCACCGCCGACCAGCTGGAGCAGGCGCTCTCCCTGACCGGGATCGCCTCGGTGCAGAACCGCTTCAACCTCCTCGACCGCGGCTCGGACGCGGTGCTGAAGGTGTGCGAATCCCATGGCCTGGCGTTTCTTCCCTGGTTTCCGCTGGCCAACGGCGCACTGACGGGCGAGGCCGCCGCCGCTCTCGGCGAGGTCGCGCAGAGTCACCGTGCCACCCGCGGGCAGATCGCCCTCGCCTGGCTGCTGCACCGCTCCGCCGTGCTGTGCCCGACCCCGGGCACCGGTTCGCCCGTTCATCTGTCGGAGAACCTGGGGGCGCGGGAGATCCGGCTGACGACCGAGGACATGAGCCGCCTGGAGGCGCTCGCACCCGTATGAAGGAGTACTCGCACGTGACCATGACCGCCGTCCACGACCGGCCCGCCCCGACTGCCGGAGTACCGGTGATCCGGGCCGATCGCGTCTCGCTCGTACGCGACGGGAACGTCCTGCTGGACTCGGTCTCGCTGACCGTGCGCGGCGGGGAGCACTGGGCCCTGCTCGGTGCCAACGGTGCGGGCAAGAGCACCCTGCTCAAACTGCTCGGCGCGGTCGCCCACCCGACCCGGGGCACGGTGGAGGTGCTGGGGCGCACGCTCGGCCGGGTGGATCTGCGGGAGCTGCGGACCCTGTTGGGCCACGTCGATCCGCGTCATCCGCTGCGTTCTCCGCTGACCGTGAGCCAGGTGGTGCTGACCGGCCTGACCAACTCCGTCGAGCCGCTGCCGCGCTGGGCCCCGGGGGCGGAGCAGCGGGAGCGGGCCGAGCGGCTGCTGAAGATGCTGGGAATGGGCGGGAAGACGCAATCGCGCTGGCCGGCCCTGTCACAGGGTGAGCGCGGCCGTACGCTCATCGCCCGTGCGCTGATGCCGCAGCCCCGGCTGTTGCTGCTCGACGAGCCGGCCACCGGGCTGGACCTGGCCGCCCGGGAGCAGTTGCTGGACAGCCTGGACGCGTTGCGCGAGGAGCATCCGGAGCTGGCGACGGTGCTGGTCACGCACCATCTGGAGGAGTTGCCCGCCTCCACGACGCACGCGATGCTGCTGCGCGGCGGGCGTTGTACGGCCTCGGGGTCCGCCGACGAGGTGCTGACCACGGACCTGGTCAGTGACTGCTTCGGTCATCCGGTGCGGATCGCCCGCACGGACGGGCGGTGGACGGCGCGGGCCCAGCGGGCGGCCCGGGGCTGACCCCGCCCGCGAGGTCATCCGCCGCGCCTCTCACTCGTCGGCGTCCGCCGCGGTGACGAAGGGGGTGGCCTGGTGGTAGTAGAGGAGCCAGCCGGCCTCGGTGAGCCTCCACAACGAACTGCGGTGGGCCCGTTTCCCCTTGGCCTCGGTGTCGAAGGTGACGTGGACGAGCTCGTCGGCGAGCTGGACGCCGCGCATCCGTGAGGCGGTGAGCTGTCCGGGCCGCGGGGCCTCGTCCGAGATCAGCGAGGTGATGACCATCGCGCGGTCCCAGTGGCGGCCGGTCGTGTCGACCTCGTGGAAGTCGGGGTGCAGGACCTGGACGAGGAGTTCGGTGGAGGCCCGGACCATCGGGTCCATGAGGCGGAGTTCGCCCTCGACCGCCGCGGCCACTCCTGGGGTCGGCTCGCTCATGCGCCGCGTCCGGGGGTGGCTGCCGGTCCGGCGGGCAACGCGTGGGGCCCGGCCGCGACGGGCCTGCGGTAACCGCTCCCGCTCGTCCCGGGTGACAGCACCGCGTACATCATCATGGGCACACCATAGGACGATCTGCCCGAGCCGTACGGCCGCCGCGCCCCGTGGGGGAGAGCGCGGCGGCCGCCGGGTCGGCCGGTGCCTCTCGCTCGGATCATGCCGGGCTCACGGGCCCCGGCAGGCGCGTCCGCCGCGTGATCCGGACGAGAGGCCCCGACGCGGGTGTTACTCGACGATCTTCAGCAGCTTGTTCGCCGTGCCCGCGGTGGCGTTGCTGATGGCGTCCGGAGTGGCTCCTTCGGTGAGCGCCGTGGCGACCTCCGCCGGGGTGGCGTCCGGGTGCCCTGCCAGGTAGACGGCGGCTGCGCCGACGACGTGCGGGGTCGCCATGGACGTACCGGAGATGGTGTTGGAACCGTCGTCGCTGTCGTTCCACGACGAGGTGATGTCCGAGCCCGGGGCGTAGATGTCCACGACCGAGCCGTAGTTGGAGAACGACGACTGCTCGTCGTCGACCGTGGAGGAGGCGACCGTGATCGCCTCCGGGACGCGGGACGGGGAGCCCTCGCCCGCGTCGCTCGAGTCGTTCCCGGCGGCCACCGCGAAGGTGACTCCGGAGGCGATGGCCTTCTGGACGGCCGCGTCGAGCGCCTCGTCCGCGCCGCCGCCGAGGCTCATGTTGGCGACGGACGGGCCCTGGTGGTTCTCGGTCACCCAGTCGATGCCGGCGACGACCTGCTCGGTGGTGCCCGAGCCGGAGTCGTCGAGGACACGGACGGCGACGATCTTGGCCTTCTTGGCGACGCCGTACGTCGCCCCGGCTATGGTGCCGGCCACGTGGGTGCCGTGGCCGTTGCCGTCGTCGGCGCTGTCGTCGTTGTCCACGGCGTCGAAGCCCGAGCTCGCCCGGCCCTCGAACTCCTGGTGCGTGGTGCGGACCCCGGTGTCGATGACGTACGCGGTGACGCCGTCGCCCGCGCTGTCCGGGTAGGTGTACGCGTTGTCCCCGGCGGTCTCCGCCTGGTCGATGCGGTCCAGGCCCCAGGACGGCGGGCTGTCCTGGGTGGCGTTGACGTGGAACTTCTTGTTCTGGACGACCTTGGAGACGGCCGGGTCGGCGGCGAGGCGCTTGGCCTCGGTCTCCGAAAGGCCGCTGGCGGAGAAGCCGTTGATGGCGGAGCTGTAGTTGCGCTTCAGCTTCCCGCCGTACTCCTTGGCGAGCTTCGCCTTGTCGGCCTTCTGGTCCAGCATCACGATGTAGCTGCCGGAGACGGCGGTCGCCGCGTCGGCACCGTAGATCTTGCCCGTCGCGGGAGCGGGTGCCGCTCCGGCGAACGGGCTGGCCATCAGGGTGACTCCGGCGGCGGCGGCCACCGCGGTGATGGAGGCGGTCAGCTTGAACCGGCGTGCACGCTTGTGAATTGCCATGAAGAGGGATCTCCTCGTCATTCTTTGTGGGGGGATTGGCCCTCGGCCGGAAGATCTCCGGGGGTTGGTTCGAAACCCTTACCGATTGACGCGCGCAGATCAAGACCCCTCCGGCGCCTGTGACTTGCTCAGCAACGGTTCGTCACAGAAAATCGACCGTCCGCACCCAAGTCCGCCACAAGCACCCACGGCCACGGCGGCCGTACCGGCAGCCGGGAACCCCTCGCGCAGAGCTCCGCCCCGTTCATGACGACGCGTCACGAACGGGGCGGCGGACGGCGGTTTCAGCGGCGGACGATCCGCACCCCGGTCACCCCCATCAGCCCGGCCAGGGGGACGTCCGATGCCGTCTGCGCGGGGTCGACGGTCAGACCGCCGCCGCGCACCAGGTCGAGCAGCGTCTCGGCCAGCGGCATCACCATGTGCCGCCCCCAGCAGCGTTCGGACACATGACCGAAGGGCAGGTAGCCGGGCAGATCATCCGGGTCGAGACCGTCCCAGCGCTCGGGCCGGAACACGTCGGGGTCCTCCCAGAGCGCGGGGTCCCGGTGGCTCAGCAGAGGCAGGAGCAGGATGTCGTCGCCTGGGCCGATCCGGGGATCGAGCGCAGGGTACTCCGGCGAGGCCCTTCGCAGGATGTTCCAGGAGGGCGGCAACAGCCGCAGGGACTCGTAGATGATGCCCCGGTTCGGCGTCGCGTCGTCGAACGGCGATCCGAGCCAGAGCGCGTTGGCGACGAGTGTCGAGACGGTGAAGCAGACGGGGGCCGCCCCCCGGCGGTAGAGGCCCATGGCATAGCGGCGGTCCCCGTAGTTCTTGGCCTCGGCGGTCAGTTGGGCGATGGCGGAGGCGGGGGCACCCGGCCGGAGCCGTCCCGGCAGGGCCGCCCCGGCGGCGATGACCGACCAGGTCAGTCTGGGCGTCAGCTCCAGGGCACGGTCCATGAGGACGCGCAGCCGGTAGGGGTCGGCGCCGAGGATCAGGTCACGCAGGTACACGTGGCCCCGGTGCGGCCACTCACCGGCGAGGTCGACGTTTTCGGGGACGGGCTTCTTCAGGGCCGTACGCACATCGCGGCCGATGGCCTGCATGACGGTGGCGGCCTCGGCTCGTGAGACGGACCGCCCGTGGAGGGGCTTGAAGGTGGGCCGCTCACCCTCGGTGGCGGGCCGGGCCGCGAGGATACGGTCCATCAGGCCGGCTCCGGCCACACCGACGGTGTCGGGGTCGAGCCGGAAGATCTCCTCACCCCGGTGCTCCCGCAGGAGCGCCTGGAGTCTCGGCGCGAAGACGACGTCCCGGGCGCGGCTGCCGGTACCGGAAATCTGCATCGTGGTCTCCAAGAGGCGGGAAGCGCCCGTGCCCGGCGGGCCTGTGGGGCCACACCGGGCACGGGCTCCGGCCGAGGGTCGGTACCCCTCGGCCGGCTGGACTCGTCTGCCGGTTCAGTACCAGAGGTACCAGGCGTACGACTTCAGGCTCTTCTCCGGCGTCATCTTGTTCTTCAGCTGAAAAAGGAACTTCATAACGTCACCTCCATCTTTTACTGTGAATTTACCTGTACGAAAACACGGCTTGGTCATGTTCGTGATCCGGGCTTCCTTTTCCAAGGAATTCCGCACCACTCCGACCGCCGACAGGAGTACAGCCCAGAGCAATTGAGGTTGTCAATGATCACCCCTTCGCCAAAAGCGCCTGTGCGTTCCGTTCCGATCGAATCCATCCCGACGCCATCGAAACCTGATGCACCGAAAAGAAACGGAACGTTTCCCCCGGCATACTCGAACGCCCACGTCCCGGCAAGTGACTGAAGAGGCGAATTCAGGTCGACGATTGTCTGAATCAATACCGTTCAGGAATGTCTGCCGGAGCTTCCGGGCGCCCCCCGGGCCCGAACCGGCCGCGCCTCGACGCGAGAAGGAGACGGACCGGTCGGTAATGCCCTGCCGCTTCGACTGAATTCATCGCTGATAGCGCGCCAGGACCCGGTTCCCGTCCTCCACCAGACGCTTCCTCAGCTCGTCCGCGTCGATGGCACCGCTGTAGTACTCCTGAAGCGCGGGCGTGGCGACCTTGTCCTTCCACTCGGGATAGCCGCGCACGGACTGCGCCGGCGCCGGGCGCAGCGCGGTCGCGAGCGCGGCGCCGGTCGCCCAGCCCAGGTCGGCGGTGTGCAGCGAAGGGTCGGCCAGCGCGGCCGTACCGGTCGGCAGCATCCAGTCCCCCTTGGCCAGGCGCACCATGTTCGCCGGCCGCAGCAGGAAGTCGATGAACGCCACGGCCTCCTTCTTGTGCGGGCTGTCCTCGGCGACGGACAGGGTCTGCGGGCTCACTCCCTGGGCCAGGCCCTCACTGCCGGCCGGGGCGGGCAGCACCGTCCACTCGAAGCCCTTCGGGGCCTGTTCGACGACCTGCTGCCGGTAGGAGAACCCGAGTGGCACCATGGCGTACTTCCCGCCGAAGAGGCCGGGCAGCGTGTCGCCCCCGCCCATGCCGAGCGCGGTGCGGGCGGCGCTGTGGTCGGTGTTGACCTGGTCGTGGATGGTGCCCGGGACCACGTGGTCGCCCTCGCCCATCTCGACCGTCACCTTTCCGTCGGCGCCGCGGTGGAACAGTTGGCCGCCCGCCGAGAGGCCGAGGTTGAGGGTGACGGAGACCGGCTCCTTGAGCGGCCAGGCGATCCCGTAACGGCCCTTGCCCGTCAGCTCCTTGGTGACCTGGCGGAACTCCGGCCAGCTCCAGGGCTTCCCGGGGGTCGGAATGCGGACCCCCGACTCCTTGAGGATCTTGGTGTTGGCGATGAGGACCCGCGGCTCCTGGAGGAACGGGACCCCGTAGACGCCGCCGTCGAAGGTGGCGGTCTGCCAGCTCTGTGCGGGGATGTCTCCGGTGAGCCGGTCCGGGAGGAGCGTACGGAGATCGGCGAGGTAGCCGCCGTACGCGAAGTCCGCGAGGTCGTCGGACGCGTCATGGATGACGTCCGGGGCCTCGCCCCCCTCGAAGGAGGTGAGGAGCTGGTCGTGGACGCTGTCCCAGCTGCCCTGGACGTACTGGACCTCGACGCCGGGGTGGCTCGCGTTCCACTCCTTCACCAACTGCTTGTTGATGTCCACGGACTCCTTCTGCCAGGCGAGCGACTGGAAGCGGATCCGGATCTTCCCGTCCGCGCCGTCTTCGCCGTCCCCGGCGCATCCGGTGAGCAGCAGGGCGAGCGCGGTGGCCGCCGCCGCTGCCGTACGTGCCAGTGCGCGCATCAGCTCTTCACCGCCCCTGCGAGCATGCCGCCCGTGATCCGCCGCTGGATGACGGCGAAGAGGACGAGTGAGGGAAGGGTGGCGAGGAAGGCCGCGGCGGCGAGCGGTCCGAGGTCGCTGGCGCCCTCCGCGCCGAGGAAGTGGGTCAGTACGACCGGCAGGGTCTGCTTCTCCGGTGTCTTGAGCAGGACGAGTGCGAAGAAGAACTCGTTCCATGCGGTGATGAAGGCGAAGAGCGCGGTGGCGACGATCCCGGGGGCCAGCAGCGGGGCGGTGACCGAGACCAGGGTCCGCAGCCGGCCGGCCCCGTCGACCGCCGCCGCCTCCTCCAGTTCGGGCGGCACGGCCCGTACGTAGCCGACCAGCATCCACAGCGCGAAGGGCAGGGCCCAGACGACGTACACCATGATCAGCCCCCACAGGGTGTTGATCAGATGCAGGTTCTTGAGGACCAGGAAGAGCGGAATGATCAGCAGGACGAAGGGGAACGCCTGACTGACCACGACCCAGCCGGTGGCGGCCGTGGAGAGCCGTGAGCGGTGGCGGGCCATCACATACGCCATCGGGGTCGCGATCAGGACGGCGATGACGCCGGCGGAGAGCGCGGCGATGAGCGAGTTCGCGGCGGCCCGCAGCAGCGGCTGCTCGTCGAAGGCCTGCCGGAAGTTGTCCAGGGTCGGGTTCTCGGGGATCCAGGTGGGGTGCAGGGAGCCGAGTTCGGGTGCGGGTTTGAAGGCGGTGGAGATCAGCCACAGGAACGGGAAGGCCAGGAAGACCAGGTAGCAGAGCAGTGCGAGGTACTGTCCGGCGCGCACCGGCCGGCTGGTACGCAGACTCATCGGTCCTCGCCTCCCCTGAGCCGACCGGCGAGGTACACGGCAAGGATCACGGAGATCACCGCGACCATCACACAGCCCATCGCGGCGGCGTAGCCGAACTGTCCGTACCGGAAGGCCTCTTCGTACGCGAAGAGCATCGGCAGCCGGGTCCGGCCGCCGGGGCCGCCGTTGGTCAGCACGTAGACCAGGGCGAAGGCGTTGAAGTTCCAGATGAAGTTGAGCGCGGTGATGGAGAGCGCGACGGGCCTGAGCGCAGGCCAGGTGACGGTGCGGAACCGGCGCCAGGCACCCGCGCCGTCCAGGGCGGCGGCCTCGTGGAGTTCGTGCGGGGTGTTCTGCAGTCCGGCCAGCAGGGCGACCGTGGTCTGCGGCATGCCGGCCCAGACGCCGACGAGGATCACCGCGGGCAGCGCGGTGGCGAGCCCGGTCAGCCAGTCCCGGCCGTCGCCGAGCCCCAGGTCGCGGATCGTCTCGTTGAGGATGCCGGCGTCCGGGTTGTAGACGAGGCGCCACATGATGCCGACGACGACTTCGGGCATCGCCCACGGGATGATGGCCAGGGCGCGGGCCAGCCAGCGCATCCGCAGGTTCTCGTTGAGCAGCAGGGCGAGGCCCAGGCCCAGCACGAACTGCGGGACGGTGACGCCGACCGCCCAGACCAGACCGATCCGGAACGACTCCCAGAACAGTCCGTCGTGGAGCAGGTCCTGGAAGTTCAGTACGCCGACCCACTGGGTGGACCGGGTGCGGCCGGACTGGGCGTCCGTGAAGGCCAGCGCGATGCCGTAGAGGAGTGGTCCGACGCTGAGGATCAGGATGGGGATCAGGGCGGGCAGTACCAGGAACCAGGTTCCGGCGTTCCGGTTGACCGGCCCGGGCGGTCTGTCGCGCGGACCGCCCGGCGGTCCGTGCCGTCCGGACTGCACGGTTGCATTAGCCAATGTCATGAAACGACCCCCTTGCGTCATTCGACCGGCTTATACCGTTCTGGCCGCTCAGGTGGCCTCCGCCATCGTGCTGACGGGCCGTCGGTTCGTCAAGGCAACCTGCACAGATGCGAAAATCGGATCCATGAACGAGATGCGAGCGCGCGAGGTACTGAACGCCGCCGGACTGCCCGGTGACGCGGAGCTGATCGCGCTGGGCGAGAACGCGGTGTTCGCCGTGGGTGACCTGGTCGTCAAGATCGGCCGGGACGCCGTGCGGAGCCCGGAACTGCGGGACCGGGCCGAGCGCGAGGTGGCCGTGGCGCGATGGCTCGCCGCTTCCGGCGTCCCCGCCGTCCGGGCGGCCGAGCCGGAGGTGCGGCTGGTCGAGGGTCACCCGGTGACCCTGTGGCACCGGCTGCCGGACGCGGTGCGGCCCGCCGAGCCGCGGGATCTGGCACCGTTGCTGCGCGCGGTGCACGCCCTGCCGGAACCTGCGGACCTGGCCCTGCCCCGCCGGGAACTGCTGGGCGGTGTCGAGCGGTGGCTGAGCCTGGCGGGCGAGGCGATCGATCCGGCCGACGCCGCGTATCTGCGCGAGCGCCGCGACGGCTTCGCGGCGGCGGCCGCCGGCCTGGTCCCGCGACTGCCCCCGGGCCCGATCCACGGCGACGCGCTCGCACGCAACGTCCATGTCGGTCCGGACGGGCCGGTCCTGGTGGACCTGGAGACCTTCTCCGCGGACCTGCGCGAGCACGACCTGGTGGTGCTCGCCCTGTCCCGCGACCGGTACGGCCTGGCGGCCGAGGCCTACGACGCGTTCACCTCGGCGTACGGGTGGGACGTACGGGAGTGGGACGGCTGCGCGGTGCTGCGCGGGGCGCGGGAGACGGCCAGCTGCGCATGGGTGGCACAGCACGCCCCGGCCAACCCGAAGGCACTCGCCGAGTTCCGCCGCCGGGTGGCGTCCCTGCGGGACGGGGACACGGCGGTGCGGTGGTACCCGTTCTAAACGCCGGACGGGCTCGTCTTCACCTCCCGGACCGGCCAGCGGCCGTCGATGACCGCGTCCGCCGTCCCCTTGCGGCGCAGGAACTGCTGGAAGTCGGCGGCCCACTCCTCGTACCAGACGATCTGGCGTTCGTGCAGCTCCTGCGCCGACAGCGCGGCCACCGAGCCGTGCCGTGCGGCTATCGCGTACGCCACGCGCACCGCCGCCAGCGCGTCCGCCGCCGCGTCGTGCGCTCCCTCGTGGACCACGCCGTATTCGACGCAGACCGCTTCGAGGTTGCGCTTGCCCTTGCGGTAACGGTCGACGGACCGGTCGATCGTGTACGGGTCGATCACCGGTCCGATCCCCGCGCCGTCGAGCCGGTCGCTGAGCGAGGGCAGCCCGTGGCGGTGCAGTTCGGCCGTCAGCAACGTCAGGTCGAAGGCCGCGTTGTACGCGACGACCGGGACGCCGTGCCGCCAGTACCCGGTCAGGGTGTCGGCGATCTCGTCGGCCACCTCGCGCACCGGCCGGCCCTCCGCCGCCGCCCGCTCGCTGCTGATGCCGTGGATCGCCGAGGCCTGTGCGGGGATCCTGATCCCCGGATCGGCCAGCCAGGTGTGCCGGCTCACCGGCTCACCGTCCCGGCCGTCGACACGGATGACCGCGGCCGTCACGATCCGGGCCTCCAGCGGTTCCGTACCCGTCGTCTCCAGGTCGAAGCCGACCAGCGCATGCCGGTGCCAGCTCATCCCGTACCTCCTTCGTGGTGCTCCCCCAGATGACGACCACCCTCGCACGGGGCACTGACAACGAGGAGGGACGGTCCCTCAGGAGACCGGACGGGAGTCCGTCCACACGGACTCGAACTCCTCGCGGTACGTTTCGAACAGCCCGTGCTCGCTGTCCTGGCCGGCCCGGACGACCGCCCGTCCGCCGCCCCGCAGCACCAGCACCGGCGCCTCCATGCCGCGCGCCCGGCGCAGATACGTCTGGACGACCCCGACGGCGTTGGCACCGTCACCGTCCACCAGGTAGGCGGTGAAGCGTGGTGTCTCGTCGAAGACATGGATCTCGAAAGCGCCGGGGTCGCGCAGCTTGGAGCGGACCCGGCGCATGTGAAGGATGTTCATCTCCACCGACCGGCTCAGCTCGCCCTTCTTGAGGCCGAGCTCCCGCTCCCGGCGCTTGACCGCGCTGCTGGCCGGGTTGATGAAGAGCAGCCTGACCCGGCAGCCCGACTCGGCGAGCCGGATCAGCCGGCGCCCGGAGAAGTTCTGCACCAGCAGGTTGAGCCCTATCCCGATCGCGTCCAGCCGGCGCGCTCCGCCGAAGAGGTCCTCGGCGGGCAGCTGGCGCTGGAGCCGCACCCGGTCGGGGTGGACGGAGACCACGTCCGCGTACCGGTCGCCGACGAGCTCCTCCACGGCGTCGACCGGAAGCCGGTCGGCGGACGGGACGGCGGCGCCGCTGCCGAGGATCTCCAGCAGCCGGGCGGAGGCCCGCTCGGCCTGGGCCAGCACCGCCTCGTTGAGGGCGCGGTTGCGGGAGACCACGTTACGGGCGACCTCCAGCTCGTCCAGCGCCAGCTCGACGTCGCGGCGGTCGTCGAAGTAGGGCTCGAAACAGGGCCAGTGCTGGACCATCAGCTCACGCAGCTGCGGCAGCGTGAGGAAGCTCAGGACGTTGTCGTCCGCCGGGTCGAGCAGATAGCCCTTGCGCCGGGACACCTCGCGTACGGCGACGGCGCGCTGCACCCACTCCTGCCCGGCGGGTCCCGCCGCGGCCACCACCCAGTCCTCGCCGTGGACCGGTTCGTAGATCGGCCGGAGCACCGCGGCGACCACCGCGCGCAGCCGCTGTTCGACGAGATTCAGCCAGATATAGGCGCGCCCGGCCCGCTGGGCGCGGGTGCGCACCTCGCTCCAGGCGTCCGCGCCCCAGTCCAGTTCCGCACCGATCTCCAGGGGCTGCGCCAGCGAGACCGCCCCGGGCGGGACAACGACCGGATCCCCCTCGTGACCCGTGTCACCTGGGGGCAGCTCGAACCCTCCCGAGCTCACCCGCGCACCGCCTTCCACTCCCCCACCAACGATCAAGGAAGGGTACTCCGGGAGCGGGAGCCGGTGCAGCCGGATGCGCAGGCTCCTTTCCCAACTCCCCTACGGAACACGCATGTTCCGTGCGACGAGATCTGCCGGAGTGAGCGGATTCATAGTGATTAGACACCCCACTTCAAGCCGCATTCCGGACAACCGGCCGGGCGAGGTGCCGGATTCCGGTTCCGGGCGACGCGAAGGGGCCCGATGTTGACCGGACCGGGCGGCGGCCGCGACGCCGCCCCCCGTTAACCGGCCGGTCCTAGGTAAGGGCCGCTCTTTCGGGGAAGATCTGCCCCAGGGAGCCCGCAATCCCCAGGCAACCGCATCAGAAGGGGAAGAGTCGAATCTATGCAGGTCTGGCCGGGACAGGCGTACCCCCTCGGTGCCACGTACGACGGCGCCGGGACCAACTTCGCGGTCTTCTCGGAGGCCGCCCACCGAATCGAGTTGTGCCTGCTGCACGACGACGGCTCCGAGACGGCGGTGGAGCTGAGGGAGACCGATGCCTTCGTCCGCCATGCCTATCTGCCCGGGGTGATGCCCGGTCAGCGATACGGGTTCAGGGTCCACGGGCCGTACGAACCCCAGCGCGGCGCCCGCTGCAACTCCGCCAAGCTGCTCCTGGATCCTTACGCGCGGGCGGTCGCCGGGCAGATCCAGTGGGGCGAGGCGGTGTACGGCTATCCGTTCGGCCGGCCCGACGCGCGCAACGACCTCGACTCGGCGCCCCACACGATGTCCTCGGTGGTGGTCAACCCCTACTTCGACTGGGGCGACGACCGGCGGCCCCGTACGGACTACCACCGCACGGTCATCTACGAGGCCCATGTGAAGGGCCTGACGATGCTCCATCCGGGGCTGCCGAAGGAGCTGCGCGGTACGTACGCCGGGCTGGCCCATCCGGAGGTCATCGCGCATCTGACGGAGCTCGGCGTCACGGCCATCGAACTCATGCCGGTGCACCAGTTCGTCCAGGACCACCGGCTGGCGGACGCGGGGCTCGCCAACTACTGGGGCTACAACACCATCGGCTTCTTCGCCCCGCACAACGCCTACGCCTCCTGGGGCGACCGGGGCGAGCAGGTCCTGGAGTTCAAGCAGGCCGTCCGCGCCCTGCACCAGGCCGGCATCGAGGTGATCCTCGACGTGGTCTACAACCACACGGCGGAGGGCAACCACCTGGGGCCGACGCTGTCCTTCCGGGGGCTGGACAACGCCTCGTACTACCGGCTCGCCGACGACCAGCGCTACTACATGGACACCACGGGGACCGGGAACTCCCTGCTGATGCGCTCCCCGCACGTGCTCCAGCTGATCATGGACTCGCTGCGCTACTGGGTGACCGAGATGCACGTGGACGGTTTCCGCTTCGATCTGGCGGCCACGCTGGCCCGTCAGTTCCACGAGGTGGACCGGCTGTCGTCGTTCTTCGACCTCGTGCAGCAGGACCCCGTGGTCAGCCAGGTGAAGCTGATCGCCGAGCCGTGGGACGTGGGCGAGGGCGGCTACCAGGTGGGGAACTTCCCGCCGCTGTGGACCGAGTGGAACGGGAAGTACCGCGACACGGTCCGGGATCTGTGGCGCGGCGAGCCGCGGACGCTGGCCGAGTTCGCCGGCCGGCTGACGGGCTCCTCCGACCTGTACCAGGACGACGGGCGCCGGCCACTGGCCTCGATCAACTTCGCCACCTGCCACGACGGATTCACCCTGCACGACCTCGTCTCGTACAACGACAAGCACAACGAGGCCAACGGCGAGGGCAACCGGGACGGCGAGAGCCACAACAGGTCCTGGAACTGCGGTGTGGAGGGCGAGACCGACCGGCCCGAGGTGCTGGAGCTGCGTGAACGCCAGATGCGCAACTTCATCGCCACCCTGATGCTGTCCCAGGGCGTGCCGATGCTGAGTCACGGCGATGAGTTCGGCCGGACGCAGCGGGGCAACAACAACGGCTACTGCCAGGACAGCGAACTGTCGTGGGTGCACTGGCCGGACCCGGGCCGAACGGCGGACGGCGACGGCGACGATGACGACGAGGAGCGGGCCGGGCAGGACGACGGCGGCCTCGGCAGCAGTCTGCTGGAGTTCACCCGGGCGATGGTGTGGCTGCGCCGCGACCATCCCGTCTTCCGGCGCCGGCGGTTCTTCCACGGCCGTCCCGTGGAGGGCACGCACGACGAGCTCTCGGACATCGCGTGGTTCACGCCCGAGGGCCAGGAGATGACCCAGCGCGACTGGCAGGCGGCGCACGCCAAGGCACTGACCGTCTTCCTGAACGGGCACGCCATCTCGGAGCCCGGCCCGCGCGGGGAGCGGATCTCGGACGACTCGTTCCTGCTGATGTTCAACGCGAGCGCCGAGACGCTGGAATTCGCCGTTCCGGTCAATCACGGCAGGCAGTGGCTCGCGGTGGTCGACACGGCCCGCCCGGACGGGGTGCTGACCGGGGCGGGTCCGAAGGTGGCGGCGGGCGATCGGGTGACGCTCGTGGGGCGGAGCATGGTGGTGCTGCAGCGGCCGGCGTAAGGGAGGACCGGGCCGCCGCATCGGGGGTGCGGCGGTCTCGGGGGACGCCGACCGGGCACTCGTGCGTGTCCGGATGACAGAGGCGGCCCGGATCTGGGTACGAACGTTCCCATGACGCCTTCCGCCACGTACCGGCTCCAGCTCCAGCCGGAGTTCCCGTTCTCGGCCGCCGAGGACGCCGTGCCGTATCTCGCCTCGCTCGGCGTCTCCCATCTGCACCTGTCCCCCGTACTCGAAGCCGTGCCCGGCTCACGGCACGGCTACGACGTGGTCGACCACAGCCGGGTACGCGCCGAGCTGGGCGGCGAGGTGGGGCTGCGCCGGCTGGCCCGCACCGCCCGCGAGCACGGGCTCGGGCTCGTCCTGGACATCGTGCCGAACCACATGGCCGCCGACCCCCGCCACAACCACGCGCTGCGCGAGGTCCTGCGCGAAGGGCCCGCCTCCCCGTACGCCCGCTGGTTCGACATCGACTGGTCGGCGGGCGACGGGCGGATCCTGCTGCCCGTCCTCGCCGGACGCATCGGCGAGGAGACGGACCGGCTGCGGGTCGACGGGGAGGTGCTGCGCTACGGCGAACAGGAGTTCCCGCTGCGCGACGGCACCGCCCACCTCGATCTGCCCGAACTGCTGGACGCCCAGCACTACCGGCTCGGCTGGTGGCGGCTGGCCCGCACCGAGCTGAACTACCGGCGCTTCTTCACCATCTCGGAGCTGATCGGGGTACGCGTCGAGGATCCCGACGTCTTCGCCGCCTCCCACGCCAAGATCCTGGAGCTGGTACGGGACGGGGTCGTGGACGGCCTGCGGATCGACCACCCGGACGGGCTCGCCGACCCGGCCGGCTATCTGGAGCAGCTGTCCGCGGCGAGCGGCGGGGTGTGGACGGTGGTGGAGAAGATCCTCACGGGCTCCGAGCCGCTGCCCGCGGGCTGGGCCGTCGCCGGGACGACCGGTTACGACGCGCTGCACCGGATCGACGGGCTCTTCGTCGACCCGGTGGGCGCGACCGAGCTGCTCGGCGGCTACCGCGAGTCGGCCGCCCCGGCCGGTGACCGCGGCGGCTACTGGACGGCGACGGTGCGCCGGGCCGCGTACCGGGTGGTCACCCATGAGCTGGCCGCGGAGACGGAACATCTGACCCGGCTGGCCTCACGCATCTGCGCCGAGGACCCCGCGCTGCGCGACCACGCCCCCTGGGCGCTGCACACCGCCGTGCGCGAACTGCTGGTCCGGGTTCCGGTCTACCGCCCGTACGTGACGGCGGGCGGCCCCTGCACCGAGACGGCCGAGGCGGCGCTCGACCCGGTCGCGGTGAGCGACGCCAAGGCCGCGTTCGCGGTACGGGAGGAGGCCTCGGCCGTCGACGTGGTGCGGGAGCTGGCCCTGGGCCGGCTCGGCGGGGGCGGGGACCGGTCGGCGTTCTGCGCCCGGTTCGCCCAGACCGCGTCCGCGCTGCGCGCCAAGGCGGTCGAGGACACGGCGTACTACCGGTACGTGCCGCTGATCTCGGCCAACGAGGTGGGCGGCGATCCGGGGCGGCCGGCGGTTGCGCCGGAGGCGTTCCACACCTTCTGCGCGCGGCTCGCCCGCGACTGGCCAGCCACCGGCACGGCGCTGACGACGCATGACACCAAGCGCAGCGCCGACGTCCGGGCGGGGATCGCGGTGCTGTCGCAGTGCCCCGGACCATGGACGGAGCTGGTCGCCGAGCTGACGCGCACGGCCCCCGCCGCCCCCGATCCGCAGCTCGCCTGGCAGGCGTGGCAGACGGCGATCGGCTGTGTGGGGTTCCCGCCCGGGGAGCAGGCCGGGCGGCTGGAGCCGGCGCTGCTGAAGGCGGTGCGCGAGTCGGGGCTGTTCACGAGCTGGACCGAGCCCGATCCGGTGTACGAGCGGGTGGCGACGGACTTCGTCGCCGCCGGCCCGGCCGCCGGCACCGGCCCGGTGCGGGCGCTCCTGGAAGGGTTCGCGGGAACGCTGGCCCCGCATGTGCGGGCCAACGCGCTGGGCGCGGCGCTGGTGCACCTGACGATGCCGGGGGTGCCGGACCTCTACCAGGGCACGGAGCGGGAGTATCTGGCGCTGGTCGACCCGGACAACCGGCAGCCGTTCCGGCAGCCGCCCGACGGGGTGCCCGACGACGAGAAGAGCGAGCTCACCGGGACGGCGCTGAGGCTGCGGCGGGAACGGCCCGAGGTGTTCGGCGAGTCGGGCCCGTACGCCCCGCTGACCGCCTCCGGTCCGGCGGCGGCGCACCTGCTCGCCTTCTGCCGTTCCGGCGAGGTGGTCACCGCGGTGACCCGGCTGTCGCTGCGGCTGGCGGAGTCGGGCGGCTGGCGCGGGACGGAACTGACGCTGCCGGACGAGGGTGCGTGGCACGACCTGCTGACGCCGGGCCGGAAGTTCACCGGCGGCACGGTGCCGGCCGCGGAGCTGTTCGCGGAGCGGCCGGTGGCGCTGCTCAGCCGGGCCGGAGGCTCTGGGGCCGGACCAGGAGGGAGCGCGGGCCGCGTGTGAGCAGGCCGGTGGCCACCGGGCGGAAGCCCTCCGCCCAGCGCAGGGCGGGCATCGCGTCGAGCAGGGCGCGCAGGCCCTGTTCGGCCTCCAGCCGGCCGAGCATGACGGCGGGGCAGCCCGCGGGGCCGGGTGTGGAGCGGTCCTGGTCGCGGCGGAAGGGGTCGAAGACGTCCGGTGCGGCGAACCGTTCCGGGTCCCGGCCCGCCGAGCCGATCAGACAGGCGACGGGTGCCCGGGCGGGCAGGGTGCCGCCGCTGAGGGTGACCTCGGCGACGGTGCGGCGCAGCACGATCTGGACGGGTGGGTCGCGGCGCAGCGACTCGGTCCAGGCCCGCCCGGCGAGTGCGGGTTCGATCCGCATGACGGCCATCAGGTCCGGGTCGTCCAGCAGATTGGCGAGGAACGAGGCGAGCGCCGTCTCGCGCAGCGCGGTGCGCCGGGTGCAGGGGGCGTCGGCGGGTGCGCCGGTGGGCAGCCAGCGGCAGAACTCCTCGACGAGATCGGCCTGCGGACGGGTGGCGATGCGCCGGGCCAGCACGTAGGCGGTCCGTTCCACGCGCTCGGCCAGGTGTCCGGGCACGGTGCCGGGCGCGACCGCGTAGGGGTCGCTGGGCAGGCAGCGGAAGTTCCCGTGGCAGAGGCCGAGCGGCGCCGGGCCGCCCCGGGGCGCCCCGTCGTGCGGGAAGCCCGCGAACCGCGGGTCGGAGAGGGCGGTGGCCACGTCGTCGTACCGGCTGACCAGCCAGGCGCCGAGCGGCGCGTCGTAGCAGAGCGGGTACTCCTCGCGGAGCACCCGGTAGAGCCGGTACGGATCGTGGGCCGCGCCGGGTGCGAGGAGACTGGGGCCTCCGCCGGCCCGGGCCGCACGGCGGGGCCGCGTGGACGGGCTCCGGGTGCCGCGCCGTTCGGGTGAGGGCGTCGGGGCCGGTATGTCTCCGGGCGTGTCTGCCTGCATGACGTACCCCCCGGGTGTCCGGTGCGCCGGTGCGCGGCGCGCTCCCGTTCAGGGGATCACCTGAACGGACCCGCCGCAGCCGGCGTGCGGCCGTCCGGGTGACGGGGTGGTCACCGTCCGGTCCGGGCTCCCGGGACGGCCCGGTCCCGGTGACCGACGGTCCGGGTCTCGCGGCGGCGGGCCTCACCACCGATGAGCGCGGGCATGTGGCGCCGGGGGACTGAGCGCTGATGGGACCGCCGTGCCGGGCATCCACGTGGTCGGGGATCTGCTGCCGCCGCCGTCCCTCGGACTGGCCCACGCATCGTTACGCCGGGGGCCGGAGCGCGGGCGCGGAGAGCCGGAAGGTCATCCTGCCGAAGCTCACCTGGTCCCCCTCCCGCACCGGGACCGCGCCCGTGACGCGCTGCCCGTTGACGCAGGTGCCGTTGGTCGAGCCCAGGTCGCGCAGCAGCCACCGGCCACCGTGCGCGGTGAGTTCGGCGTGCGCCCGGGACACCGTCTCGTGGCTGAGGCGGAGTCCGTTGCCCGGGTCGCGGCCGATGCGCAGGGGGTGCGGGCTCGGCGCCGGGAGCAGCAGCTTGGGCAGCCGCTCGGCCCGCCAGGCCCTGCGTACCCGTTCGGGGAAGCCGGAGACTCCGCTCACGGCCCGGAACAGCTGCCGCGACCAGCGGCCGTCGTGCCCCAGGTCGGCGGTGAGCGCGTCCAGTTGCTCGGAACGGCTGGCGATCAGGGCCAGTTCCATGCGCCGCATGAAGGTGTCGTGGGAGAGCCTGCCCTGCGCCGCGCCCTCCCTGAGCACACCGAGAACACGGTCGCGCTGGGCGTCGGACAGCCGCGCGGGATACGTGTGGGACTCGAAGGAGGACGTCACAGGGCCAATTGTCGGGCCGACCGCCCCGGAGTGTCCAGAACAACGCCGCTTTCCGCCCTCCTGACCTGCGCGGCCCCGGATATATCCGCGACGCCGCGCGCCGGGCATTGCTACTGTCGGCCGCCGTGCCGCTCCGGCGACCGCCGGTCGAGCCCGTACGTCTGTGGGGGATCCGTGCTCGACGCACCACTCGGCCTGACCGTCCGTCCGATCAGCGGGCCTGAGGAGCTCGGTCTCTTCTGCCGGCTGTCCTACGTCCTGGATCACGAGCTCGCGGACGACCTGGCGGCGGGGCGTCGCCGCCCGGAGTGGATGTGGGTGGCCCTGCGGGGCGACCGGGTGGTGGCGCGGATCGCCTGGTGGAGCAAGGACGGCAAGGAGCCGCTGCTCCTGGACTTCTTCGACCTGGACGACACGCTTCCCGAGCCCGAACGGGGGGAGGCGGGAACGCGGCTGCTGGAGACGGCGACGGCCGCCGTCGTTCCGGCCGGTGCCCCGCGTCCCGAGTACGGGCGCTACGTACCGCCCGACTGGCGTGAGGACCCGGCGGCCCGTGATGTCGTGGAGGCGCGCGTCCGGGTCATGGAACGCAGCGGTGCCCGGATGCTCGTGGAGCGCCTGCGCCTGGAGTGGCGTGCGGGCACTCCCGTCCCGGCCGACGGCGGCCGGCTGCGGTTCCGCCCGGTGGCGGGGCGCGAGGATCTCCTGGCGCTGATGACGCCGGTGATGGAGGGCACGCTCGACGCCCACGGACAGCAGGACCTGGCGTCGGGCCTGTCGGCGCGCGAGGCCGCGGAGAAGCACTACGACGAGGAGCTCGCCCACTACTCGACCCCGCAGGAGTGGTGGCGCGTGGCCGAACTCCCGGACGGCGAACCGGTCGGCTTCGTGATCCCGGCCCGCAACAGCTACAACCCGATCATCGCGTACATCGGCGTCGTGCCCGCGCGGCGCGGTCACGGCTACATCGACGAACTCCTCGCCGAGGGAACCCGGGTGCTCGCCGGGCAGGACGGTGTGGAGCGCATCCGGGCGGCGACGGACCTCGGCAACGTACCGATGGCGAAGTCCTTCGCGCGCCTGGGTTACGTCAACTTCGAGCGCGCCTTCGACATGGTGTGGGACCACTGACGCGGCGGCGGGCGGGCGGGTCGCGTCAGCTCCCGGACGCGCGCTGCTGTCTGATGACGTCGCGGTACCAGGCGTACGACTCCTTGGGCGTGCGGCGCAGCGTCTCGTAGTCGATGTGGACGAGGCCGAACCGCTTGCTGACCCCCTCGGTCCACTCGATGTTGTCGGTCAGCGACCAGGTGAAGTAGCCGCGTACGTCGACGCCCGCGTCGATGGCCTCCCGCAGGGCGCCCAGGTGGGCGTCGAGAAAGGCGATCCGGCGGGTGTCCGCGGTGGGTTCGTCGACGGCGCAGCCGTTCTCGGTGATGTAGAGCGGCGGGAGCCGGTCGCCGTAGCGGTCCCGTAGCTTGACGAGGGTCTCGCGCAGCCCGTCGGGGACGACGGGCCAGCCGAAGTCCGTCGTCTCGTACCCTTCGATCTCCCTGATGCCGAAGGGGAGTTCGGCGGGCATGCCGAAACCGGCGAAGCTGTCGAGGGCGTCGGCCGCGGGCGCGCCGACCAGGGTGGGGTTGTAGTAGTTGACGCCGTACCAGTCGAGCGGCGTGGAGATGGTCCGCAGGTCGTCCTCGACGGGGCCCGGCATGAGGGCGGCGAAGTTCTCGTCGGGGTAGCGGCCGGTGAGGAGCGGGTCGGAGAACAGCCGGTTGGTGAGCGTGTCGTACAGCTCGGCGCCGAAGCGGTCCTCCTCCGACTCCCCCGCCGTCCAGACCGGGGAGTGCGAGACCGCTATGCCGATGTTGCCGGCGCCCGCGGCCCGCAGCGCGCGCACGGCCAGGCCGTGGGCGAGGAGCTGGTGGTGGGCGGCGGGCAGCGCGTCGAAGAGGAGGGCACGGCCGGGGGCGTGCTCGCCGAGCGCGTAGCCCAGCAGGGTCACTTCGGCGGGTTCGTTGATCGTGATCCACATGGGGACGCGGTCGGCGAGCCGTTCGGCGACGATGCCCGCGTACTCGGCGAAGCGGTAGGCCGTGTCGCGGTTGAGCCAGCCGCCTGCCTCGTCCAGCGGGAGCGGGGTGTCCCAGTGGTAGAGGGTGGGGGCCGGGGTGATCCCGTGGGCGCAGAGTTCGTCGACGAGCCGGTCGTAGAAGTCGAGCCCCCGCGGGTTGACCGGTCCGCTGCCGCCGGGCACGACGCGGGGCCAGCTGACCGAGAACCGGAAGGCGTCGGCGCCGAGTCCGGCCAGGAGCGCGACGTCCTCGCGGTAGTGCCGGTGGAATCCGGTGCCGCGGGTGGTGTCGGTGCCGTCCTTGATGCGTCCGGGCTGCGCGGCGAAGGCGTCCCAGCCGGAGGGCCCCTTGCCGTCGGTGTCGGCGGCGCCCTCGGTCTGGAAGGCGGAGGCGGAGGCTCCCCAGAGGAAACCGGGTGGGAACGGCGGCACGGTCATCTCGGCCTCCACAGCCGTAAGAGGGAGTGCGTATGTCAGAAGCCGACAGGGCAATGATCAGAACCAGACCTTAATCGCCAGTAACGGGCTCGATCCAGTGTCGTGGGTCGAAGATCGCGCCTTCTGCCGACCATGGGCCGGTAAACGGAAACGAGGGAGCGCTGCATGTTGTTCGAGGTATGGGCACCGGACGCGGATGTGGCCGCCCTGCGGCTGTCGGGTGAGCTGCGGACCATGGAGCGTGATCCGGACCGGCCCGGCTGGTGGACCGCGGATGCGGAGGCCGCGGACGGCGACCGCTACGGATTCACCCTCGACGGCGGCCCGGTGCGCCCCGATCCCCGCTCGCGCCGCCAGCCGGACGGGCCGGACGGTGAAAGCGCCGTCGTCGGCCACGACACGTACACCTGGCGCACCGACTGGGCGGGACGCGGGCTGCCGGGTGCGGTCCTGTACGAGCTGCACATCGGTACGTACACCGCCGAGGGCACCTTCGACGCGGCGGCGGCCCGGCTGGGGCATCTCGCCGACCTGGGCATCACCCATGTGTCGCTGATGCCGGTCTGCCCGTTCCCCGGCGTCCACGGGTGGGGGTACGAGGGGGTGTCGCTGTGGGCCGTGCACGAGCCGTACGGCGGCCCCGAGGGACTGAAGCGCTTCGTCGACACGGCGCACGGGCTCGGGCTCGCGGTCGTCCTGGACGTGGTCCACAACCACCTGGGCCCGTCCGGCAACTACCTCCCCGCCTTCGGCCCGTACTTCACCGAGACGCACCACACCCCCTGGGGCGCGGCGGTCAATCTGGACGCGCCGGGCTCCGACGAGGTGCGGGCCTTCCTGCTGGGCAGCGCGCTCGCCTGGCTCCGCGACTACCGGCTCGACGGGCTCCGCCTCGACGCGGTCCACGCACTGGCCGACACTCGGGCGCTGACGTTCCTGGAGGAGCTGTCCGCCGCCACCGACGCGCTCTCGGCCGAACTGGGCCGTCCGCTCTCCCTCATCGCCGAGTCCGACCTCTGCGACCCGCGGACGACGACTCCGCGCGAGTCCGGCGGCATCGGTCTTCACGCCCAGTGGAACGACGACTTCCACCACTGTCTGCACACCGCGCTGACCGGCGAGGCCCAGGGCTACTACGCGGACTTCGCCGCCGCCCCGCTGGCCGGACTCGCCAAGACCGTGACGAGCGCGTTCTTCCACGACGGCACGTACTCCACCTTCCGCGGCCGTACGCACGGCCGCCCGGTCGACGTCGCCCGCAGCGCCGCCCACCGCTTCGTCGGCTACGCGCAGACCCATGACCAGATCGGCAACCGGGCGCTCGGCGACCGGCTCGCCGCCTCCCTCTCCCCCGGCCTGCTGGCCTGCGCGGCGGCGCTCGTGCTCACCGGCCCCTTCACCCCGATGCTGTTCATGGGCGAGGAGTGGGGCGCCCGTACGCCCTGGCAGTTCTTCACGGACCACACCGATCCGGAGCTCGCCGAGGCCGTACGCACCGGCAGGCGGCGGGAGTTCGGGGAGCACGGCTGGGCCGAGGAGGACATCCCGGACCCGCAGGACCCCGCCACCCGCGAGCGGTCGTGTCTGGACTGGAGCGAGCCCCAACGCGAACCACACGCCCGCCTGCACGCCTGGTACCGCGAACTGATCGCCCTGCGCCGCTCCCTGCCCGACCTCAGCGACCCCGATCTGGCGACGGTGAGGACGGCGTACGACGACGAGGCCCGCTGGCTGGCGCTGCGCCGGGGCGATCTGCGGATCGCCGTCAACCTCGACGAGAAGCCGGCCACGATCCCGCTGGGCGGCGGCCGGCACCGCGGTGGCGGCGGCCGGGTGCTGGCCGCCTGGCTGCCCGTCGACGCACCCGGCGCGGACGGGCTGCTTCATCTGCCGCCGGAGTCCTGCGTGTTGCTGGCCGACGACTGACCCGGCCGCCCCCAGGGGCTGTCCCGCAATCCCTGGCGCGGCAGCCCCTACTCGACGATCGCCAGTTCGCGGGCGGTGGCGTTGAGTCGCCGGCCGCCGTCCTCGGTGACGGTCACGATGTCCTCGATCCGGACGCCGAAGCGGCCCGGCAGATAGACGCCCGGCTCCACGGAGAAGCACATGCCGGGGACGAGCGGCTGCTCCTCGCCCTCGATCATGTACGGCGGTTCGTGGGTGGTGACGCCGATGCCGTGGCCGGTGCGGTGGATGAAGCGCTCCCCGTAGCCGAACTCGGTGATGACGGCGCGGGCGGCCCGGTCGATCTCCTGGCAGGCGACACCGGGCCGGACAGCCTTGCAGCCCGCTTCCTGTGCTTCCCGCACGATGTCGTGGACCCGCTGTTCCTCGGCGGTGGGTTCGCCGACGTGGACCGTACGGGAGGTGTCGGAGCCGTAGCCGTGCTTGAGGCCGCCGAAGTCGAGCACCACCATGTCGCCGCGCTCGATGGTGCGGTCACCGGCCTCGTGGTGCGGGTTGGCGCCGTTGGGCCCGGAGCCGACCACGGTGAAGTCGACCTGGGAATGCCCGGCCTCGGTGAGGAGCCGGGCCAGGTCTGCGGCCACGTCGGTCTCCTTGCGGCCGGAGAACCGGACCTTCAGGATCTCCTCGTACGTGGCGTCGGCGGCCGCCCCGGCCGCGGCGAGCCGGTCCAGTTCATGGGCGTCCTTCACGGCGCGCAGCATCGGGAGCACTTCGGTGAGGGAGGCGTACGAGGTCCCGGGCAGCAGCTGCTGGAGGCCGAGCAGATGCATCGCCCAGGTGTTGTCGCTGATGCCGAACCGGCCCCGGCCGTCGAGCAGCGGCGCGGTGACGGCGTAGGGGTCCTTGCCGTCGGTCCAGTCGCGCAGGGTCAGCGCGGGCGCGCCGACGGCCTTCTCGGCGTCCGGGGCCTCCAGAGTCGGTACGACCAGCACCGGGTCCTGGCCCGCGGTGAGGACGAGGACGGTCAGGCGCTCGGTGATCGCGGTGGGCCGGTAGCCGGTGAGATGGACCATGTCCGGTCCTGGGGCCACCAGGAGCCCCGCGAGTCCGGCGGCCGCCGCGCTCTCGGCGGCCCGGGTCATCCGGGCCCGGTAGTCGTCGGCGGTGAACGGTACGGGCTGGTTCGGGCTGGACATGCGGAACCTCCTGGCGGCGCGGAACGGCTCCCTGCATCCTGCCCGCCCGGTGGCCCGGCCGCGAGCGGTCAGGGCGGCGTGCCGGTGGCGAGCCGTACGACGAGGTCGGCACGGTCACGCCCGGCCGCGACGAGCCGCGCGTTGGTCTCGTCGGAACCGGCCACCCAGCGCTCCGCGCGCGGCCGCGGCTTCCCGAACCGCACATGCCGGTCGACGAGTCTGCGGATCCGTACGTCCTGGTCGAGTTCCAGGAACCACGCCTCGTCGAGCAGCCCCCGCACGGGCGCCCAGTCGCCTTCCCCGTACAGCAGGTAGTTGCCCTCGGTGACGACCAGCGGGACGTCCGGCGGTACGGGGACGGACCCCGCGACGGGCTGCTCCAGGGACCGGTCGAAGGCGGGGGCGTACACGACGGTCCCCGGTTCGGGCGCCCGCAGCCGCCGGAGCAGGGCCGCGTACCCGGCGGCGTCGAAGGTGTCGGGCGCCCCCTTGCGCCGGGCCCGGCCGAGCCGTTCCAGTTCGGCCTGGGCCAGGTGGAATCCGTCCATCGGCACGAGGACGGCGAGGGGGCCGAGCGCGTCGACGAGCTGCTCCGCCAGGGTGGACTTCCCGGCACCGGGCGGCCCGGCGATTCCGAGGATGCGGCGGTCGGCCGACAGGGCGAGGCGGCGGGCACGGGCCGTCAGCCCGGTGAGGTCGCTGGTGTCCATGGCGGATATTGTCCCGCTGACAGCCTCCCCTTCCCTTCCGTCCCGCGAGGAATCCCATGTCCCACATCGCTCTGGTCACCCTGGTCGTCCGCGACTACGACGAGGCGCTCGGCTTCTACACCGGCGCCCTCGGCTTCGAGCTGGTGGAGGACACCGACCGGGGCGACGGCTCCCGCTGGATCGTGGTGCGCCCGCGCGGAACCGAGGGCACCGGGCTGCTGCTGGCCCGGGCCAAGGACGAGGCGCAGAGCGCCAGTGTCGGGGCGCAGACCGGCGGGCGGGTCGGCTTCTTCCTCCACACCGAGGACTTCGCCGGCGACCACGCGCGCATGCTCGCGGCCGGGGTCCGGTTCCTGGAGGAGCCGCGGCACGAGGTCTACGGCTCGGTCGCGGTCTTCGAGGACCTGTACGGCAACCGCTGGGACCTGCTCCAGCCCGCGTGAGCGTGCTCAGCGCGCCCCGTTGCCCTCCAGGTACGCCAGTACCGCGAGGACCCGGCGGTGGACCGAGCCGTCGTCCGGTTCGAGGCCGAGCTTGGCGAAGATGGAACCGATGTGCTTGCTCACCGCCCGTTCCGTGACGACGAGTTCGGTGGCGATCGTGCCGTTCGCCTTGCCCTGCGCCATCAGTTCCAGAACCTCGCGCTCCCTGGGGGTGAGGCTCAGCAGCGGCTTCGCGGACGCCTTGCGGGTCAGCAGCTGGCTGACCACCTCGGGGTCGAGCGCGGTGCCGCCGGATGCCACCCGGTCCAGGGCCTGGAGGAACTGGTCGACGCGGCCCACCCGGTCCTTGAGCAGGTAGCCGATGCCGTGCGCGCCCCGGGCGAGCAGCTCGGCGGCGTACGTCTCCTCCACGTACTGGGAGAGGACCAGGATCGGCAGGTCGGGCATCTCCTCGCGGGCGGCGATGGCGGCGCGCAGCCCCTCGTCGCGGAACGTGGGTGGCAGCCGTACGTCGAGCACGGCTGCGTCCGGGCGGTGCTCCAGCAGGGCGGGCAGTACCTCGGGGCCGGCCGCGGCGTCGGCGACCACCTCGTGGCCCGAGCTGGTGAGGAGCAGGATCAGCCCCTCCCGCAGCAGGGCGTTGTCCTCGGCGATCACGATCCGCACGGCAGCTCCACTTCGATGTCCGTCGGCCCCCCGGTGGGGCTGCTGACGCGGGTGGTGCCGTCCAGGGCGGCGATCCGCCGCCTGATCCCGACCAGCCCGCTGCCGCCGCGTTCGTCCGCGCCGCCGTGCCCATCGTCGCCGATGGCCACGAGCAGGGCGTCACGGGCCCGGTCGACCCGGACGCGTGCGGCCGTGGCGCCGCTGTGCTTGCCGATGTTGGTGAGTGCCTCGGCGATCACGAAGTAGGCGGCGGCCTCGATCGCCGCCGGAAGCCGGCGCCCGTCCTCGACGCCGTCGAGCTCCACCGTGACGGGGACCGCCGAGTCCGCGGCCAACGCCCTTACGGCCCCGGCGAGTCCGCGGTCCGTCAGGATCGGGGGGTGGATGCCGCGGACCACGTGCCGCAGCTCGGCGAGCGCCGCGTCGACGCCGTCCTGGGCCTCGTCGAGGCGCTGCCGTGCGGCGGCCGGGTCCCGGTCCAGGATCTGTCTGGCCAGGCCGATGCGCATCGACAGGGCCACGATGCGGGCCTGCGCGCCGTCGTGCAGGTCCCTCTCGATACGGCGGAGTTCGGCGCCGTGCGCCTCGACCGCACCCGCCCGGCTCTCCGTCAACTGAGTGATGCGTTCCGCGAGTTCCGCCGAGTGCGGCGCCGTCAGCAGGGATTTCGTCCAGCTCGCTGAGAGTTCCGCGAGTACGGGGTGCCAGCGCAGGACCAGGCCACGGCGCTCGGGCGGTGGCGTGCCGTACTCGTCGCTGCTCCGCCGGTCCAGCAGGTGCACGGCGCTGAGCACGATCCCGTCCACCAGCAGTCCCACCGGCCACAGCACCATCGTGGCGTAGCCGATGAGATTGCCGGCCAGTGCCTGGCACGGCAGCCACACCGCCTCGCGCCGGGCGACGGGGTCGGTGAGCACGTGCCTGACCCGCTCGGCGAGTTCGCCGCCGTCGAGCGGGAGATACGGCGTGGGCCGGAAGGGCACTCCCAGGTAGGCCGCCGCCCTGCGCCGCTCGAACTCCGCGAACCGGTGCAGCGCCTTGGCCGCCTCGGGCAGCGCCGGCAGTCCGATGACCACGACCGCGAACAGCAGCGCGGCCACCACCAGGAACGTGGCGACGTACGCGAGCAGTGCGATCGGGATGCCGATGAAGACGTAGCGCGAGGCATGCCAGGAACGCCGGACTGCGACGGTCAGCGGGACGGGGGCGGTGCTCATGCCGCACTACGTTACGGGGGCTCGGCCGGCCCCGGAGTGGAGCCGTCACCCCGGACGGTGGTGGTGCCTGCTACACCCCCGGTCCGGGAGCGCGCACCCTCGCCCCCACACCCTCGCGCTCATAGCGTTTACGCAGGTCAGGAAGTACGGAAGAGGCGAGGGGACCACGGTGGGGACAAGCACGGCAGTGCGCACGGCGGCGCTGGAGCTGGAGTCGGTGAGCCGGCGCCACGGGCGGCGCGGCAGCGGCCGGGAGGCGGTCGCGCTGGATGCGGTGAGCTGTGTGATTCCCGTGGGGAGTTTCACCGCGGTGGTCGGCCCCTCGGGGTCGGGCAAGAGCACGTTCCTCCAGTGTGCGGCGGGCCTGGACCGTCCGTCGTCAGGCACGGTACGGATCGCCGGGACCGATCTCGGCACACTCTCCGAGGCCGCGCTGACCCGGCTGCGCAGGGACAGGATCGGCTTCGTCTTCCAGTCGCACGCGCTGAACCTGGTGGCGTCGCTGAGCATCGAGGAGAACGTCGTGCTGCCGCTGGTCCTGGCCGGTGCCGATCCCGGGGCCGCCGATGTGCTGGACCGTGGACGTCGGCTGCTGGAGCGGGTCGGGCTGTCCGGGCGGGGCGGTGGCGGACCCGCGACCCTGTCGGGCGGTGAGCAGCAACGGGTTGCCGTCGCACGGGCGTTGGTGACCGAACCCGATGTGCTCTTCGCGGACGAGCCGACGGCCTCCCTGGACCCGGAGTCCGCGGCACTGGTACTGGGGCTGCTGCGGGAGGCGGTACGGCTCGACGGCCGCACGGTCGTGATGGTCACCCATGACCCGGTGGCGGCAAGCTGGGCGGACACGGTCATGACGATGGACGGGGGCCGGCTGCGATGACGGTCGCCGGAGCACAGAAGAGGACGACGGTCGCCGGAACGCGGAAGACGCCGGTGCGCGCGAGCGTGCGGGCCGGGAGCCGGCGGGCCTCGGCGTTTCTGGCCCGCCGCTCGCTGACGTCCCATCGCCGGGCCTGGACCGCGGTGTTCGCCACGGCGGCTGCCGCTGCCGCGCTGCTCGGCGCCTTCGCGCTGGTGCTCGGCTCGCTGCTGCTGGCCGGGCCGCCGGTGGAGCGCTACGCCGGGGCCGACGCGGTGGTGGTGGCCGATCAGCGGGTCACGTACACGGCGAAGCCGTGGGGCAGCGAACCGCGGACGGCCACCGCCCATCTGCCGGAACGGGTGCGGCTGGAGCGTTCCGCGGTGGCGCGGGCGGCAGCGGCGGACGGTGTGGCGCTGGCCGTCGCGGACGACACGGTTCCGGTGACGGTGGGCAACGGGGCGCCGGCGGTGGGCCGTTCCTGGCCGTCCGCCGCGCTCACTCCGTACGAGCTGTCCGAGGGGCGTGCGCCGAGGTCGGCGTCCGAGGTGGTCGTGGACCCGGCGCTGGCGTCCACGGGCGGACGCGTCACGCTTCAAGTGGGCGGCGCCGCCCGTCAGTACACCGTCAGCGGGGTCGCCGCCACCGGCCACCGCGGCGGCACACCCGCCGTGTTCTTCACCGAGCCCCGGCTCACCGCACTGGCCGGACACCCCGGCACCGTGGACGCGATCGGCGTCGTGGCCGAACGGGGCGTGTCCGCCGGCACACTGAAGGCCTCGCTGGACAGGGCCGTGGCGGGGCTGAGCGGAGGCGAGCGCGGGCCACGCGTACTGACGGGCGCCGGGCGCGGCGAGGCCGAGCACATCGACGCGCTCGGCGGGCGCGGCGATCTGCTGGCGATGCTGGCGTCGATCGCCGCGACCGTGGTCATGGTGGCGCTGCTCGTGATCGCCACCACGGTCTCCCAGGCCGTGCACCAGCGCTCCGGTGAACTGGCGCTGCTGCGGGCGGTCGGAGCGACGCCCCGGCAGCTCAGGTCGGCGGTCGGCCGTGAGGCGGGCCGGGTCGCGGGCGCCGCCGCGGTGCTGGGCGCGGCCGGCTCCGTACCGCTCGGGCTGCTGATGCGGTCGCTGCTGACGACGGACCCGCTGCCGCTGCCCGTCCCGGCGTGGCTGCCGGTCGCGGCGGGCGTCGTGGGCGCGCTGCTCGTCGCCCTGGCCGCCCGGCCGGTGGCCCTGCTCGCGGCGCGTGCGGTGACCCGGATGCGGCCCGCGGCGGCCCTGAGCGCGGCGCGGGCGCCGGAGCCGGGCGAGCCGGGGCGGCTGCGCACGGGCGCCGGGGTGCTGCTGGCGGTCGCGGGGCTCGGTTCGGCCGGAACGGCGACCGCACAGAGCGGTCAGGCCGCGGCGCTCGCCGCGTCGGGTGCGGCGACCTCGCTGATCATCGCGGTGGCGCTGCTCGGTCCGTGGATCGCCCGGATCTCGATGCGGGTGCTCGGCGCCCCGGCCCGGCGCGCGGGCGGGGTCTCCGGGTTCCTGGCCGCCCGGTCCGCCGCCGCGCACCACCGCCGGCTGGGTGCGGCGCTCACCCCGATCGTGCTGGTCGTCGCGTTCGTGTGCGTTCAGCTGGCGGCCGGTACGACGCTGGAGCGGGCCGCCGGCCGGCAGGCGGCCGACGCCCTGCGGGCGGACCTGGTGGTGACGGGCCCGGCGGCCGGCATCCCGGCGGAGGCGGCCGAGGCGGTGCGCGGGGCGCCCGGTGTGGCTGCCGCGACGGGCCTGCTGCGGTCGGCCGTCGTCCTCGCTCACCGCGAGACCGGCGACCCGGCGCTGGACCGCTTCCCGGTGCTGGGCGTGACCGCGGACCAGTTGTCCGGCACGCTCGACGCCCGGGTCACGGCGGGTGATCCGGCCGCGCTCACGGGCCGGGGCACGGTCGCCGTGGGTGAGGACCGGGCCGACGATCTGGACGTCGGTGTCGGGGACGAGGTGGCGCTGCGCCTCGGGGACGGGACGCGGGTACGGCTCAGGGTGGTGGCGCTCTATGCACGGTCCCTGGGGCTCGGCGAGTTCATGCTGCCCCGCGAGGCCCTGGCCGGACACGTGTCGGCTCCGCTCGACCAGCAGATCCTGGTGCGCTCGCGGGACGGGGACGCCACGTCGGCCGTGAGAGCCGCGCTGGCACCGTACGAGGGGCTCGATGTCCGTACGGCGAGGGCGGACGACGTACGGATCGCCCCGTCGTCCTCGGACCGGGACGACGCCCTGATCATCATCGGCGTCGGGGTGATCGGCGGCTTCGCGCTGCTCGCCGTGGTCAGCACCCTCGCCCTGATCTCGGTGGGCCGCCGCCCGGAGTTCCGCCTGCTGCGGCTGGTCGGCACGGGACGCGGGCAACTGCTGCGGATGCGGGTGCTGGAGACGGGCCTGGTGACGGTTGCCGGTCTGACCATCGGAACCGTGGTCGCGGCCGTCCCGCTGGCCGCGTTCGCGCTCCCGGCGACGGGCGGGCTGCCGTACCTGCCGCCCGCGCAGTACGGGGTGCTCGCGCTTGCCGTCACGGTGGCGGCGGCCATGGGCACGCTGTGCCCCGGGGCGCGAGGCGGCGGGGGCGGCCGCGGGG
>NZ_JAELVH010000400.1 GCF_019399235.1 Streptomyces poriferorum
GCTGAGGGGGGAGCAAGGGGGGACCCTTCTTTCACGTGCGGGAGCGGGCGGGCATGGTGAGGGCCGGGGTCAGCCCTTGACCGCTCCCGAGGTGAGGCCCTTCATCACCTTCTGGTTGAGGAAGAGGTAGATCAGGAGGGTGCCGAAGACGTTGATGCAGATGGCGGCGAACAGAGGCCCGTACTGAGTGGCGCCGAAGTCGCCGGTGAAGTTGAGCAGGCCGACCTGGATGGTGCGCAGGTCCTGGTTGTTGGTGAACGTCAGCGCGATGAGCAGGTCGTTCCAGATGAAGAAGAACTGCACGAGGCCGACGGTGAGCAGCGCGTTGCGGACCATGGGCACGCTGATGGTCCAGAAGGCGCGCAGGATGCCCGCACCGTCGATGGTGGCCGCTTCGAAGAGTTCGCGGGGAACGGTCCGGTAGTAGGTGGCCATCATGAAGACGGTCAGAGGGAGGCCGGTCCCGGTGTAGGTGAGGACGAGCGGCCACAGGGTGCCGGACAGTCCGGTCTGAAAATACACGGTGAACAGGGGCAGCAGGATCATCTGCGGCGGGACCATCATGCCCGCCAGGAAGACCAGCAGGGTGAGGCTCCGGCCCTTCCACACCATGATCTGCAGGGCGAACCCTGCGGCCGTGCCGAGGAGGAGCATCAGGGCCAGAGCGGGCAGAACGGCGAGGAGGCTGTTCTGGACGTAGAGCCCGAGGTGGCCGGTGGTCCACGCCTCGGTGTAGTTGCCCCACTCCCATGTGGTGGGCAGGCCCCAGGTGGAGTTGTTGAGGTAGTCGTCGTTGGACTTCAGTGACGTCAGGAACATCCAGATCAGCGGGTAGATCTCGACGACCAGGAGCACCGTGACGACGATCTTCACCCATAGCCGGCGCGGTGCCCGGGCCGTGTGTATGGGTCCGCCGCTGCCGGACGGCCTCCGGCCTCGGTGGCCTGCGGAGGTTTTCACCGGTGTGTCGATGGCCATGGCGTTCAGCTCTCCGAGAGGTCGCGCCGCGAGACGCGGTAGACGGCCAGGCTCACCAGCAGGCACACCACGGTCAGCAGCAGGGCGATGGTGCTGCCGTAGCCGTAGTCGCTGTAGGTGAACGACGTCTGGAACATGTACAGGGTCAGTGGAGTGGTGCCGCTGCCCGGGCCGCCGTTGGTCAGGGCGACGACGGAGTCGAAGACCTTGAGCGTCCCGTTGATGCTGAAGATCAGCGACGACATCAGTACGGGCAGGGAGAGCGGCAGCACGATGTGCCGGATCAGCCGCAGCCCCGAGGCCCCGTCCAGGCGCGCCGATTCGAGGACCTCGTCCGGGATGTCGACGAGGCCGGCGAAGAGCAGGACTGCGTAGAAGCCCATGGAGCGCCAGATGTCCATGAGGATCAGGACCCAGAACGCGCTTCCCGCGCTGCCGAAGAAGTCGATGGAGTCGAGCCCGACCGCGTTGAGCAGGGAGTTGACCGGGCCTGTCTGCGGTGCGACCTGGAAGAACTTCTGGAAGAGCAGGCCCACAGCGACCGTGGGCAGCACCACCGGGAAGAAGGCCAGTGTGCGGATGAGCCCGGAGGACTTCTTCAGGAAGAAGACGTACAGCAGGGCCAGGAGGTAGCCGGCGACGATCTGGCCGACCGTGACGAGGGCCGCGTATCTGAGGGTGAACCAGAGGGCGTCGCGGACGGCGGGGTCGTCGAACAGGCGGGAGAAGTTGGCGCCTCCGTTGCCGGTGAATCCTTCGATGGTGTTGCCCTGGGTGAAGGAGTACCCGAGGGACCACACGATGGGGACCAGCATGATCAGTGAGTAGACGAGAAGGGCGGGACCGAGCAGGATCGCTATGGCCCTGCGGTCACCGAGTACGCGGTGCATGGATGGTGTCCAGTTCGTTTCCGTTGAAGAGACCTGCCGGCAGGGTGCCGGGGGCGGCCCGCGCGGGCTGTGCGGGGAGGAGGCACGGACCGCCCCCGGCCGGTCTCACTTGGCGGTCAGCGCGTCCTGAACGGTCTGCATGAAGGCCTCGGGCTTCATGCTCCCGGTGACCAGTCCGGCCGCGTTGGTCTGGCTGACGGTGGTGGCCTTGGTGCTGAACAGGGCCTCGAACCACAGCACGTTGCGCTGGGACTCACTGATCGTCTTGCGGACCTGGGTGGTGACGTCGTTGGCGTCCATCACCTCGGTGTTCACCTTGAAGCCGGATATGGAACCGTGGTCCTTGAGCGCTGTGCTGCCGTAGTTCTTGGTGATGCAGGAGACCCAGTCGCCGGTCTTCCCGTCGAAGGACTTGGCAGCGAGCGTGATGCCGAGGCCGACGTTGGAGGGGTACTGGTCGATGGCCCCCGCGCCGCCGGAGACCGCGGGGAAGGGCATGAAGCCGACGTTCTCGGCACCGACCTTGTTCTGCTTCTCGTCGGAGATGTTCGCCAGCGCCCAGCTGCCCATGTAGAACATGGCGGCCTTGCCGTTGAGGAACTGGTTCATCGCGGTGTCGTAGTCGATGGATCCGACGCCCTTGCCGAAGTAGCCCTTCCTGCCGAGGCCGGCGATCTCCTCGGCGGCCTTGACGTACTCCGGGTCGGTGAGCTTCGCCTTGCCGTCGGCGACCGCCTTCAGGGCGTCCGGGCCGAGGCTGCGGTAGAGGTAGCCGCTGATCAGGCGGGTCAGCGGCCAGCCCTGCTGGCCCGATGCGGTGAACGGCTGCACTCCCCCGTCCTGCAGTTTCGCGGCTGCCGACACCAGTTCGTCCCATGTGGCCGGGGTCTTGAGGCCGTTCTCCCTGAAGAGCTTCTTGTTGTAGAAGATGCCCTCGACGTTGTACTCGTACGGGAGCACCTCCAGCTTGCCGCCGTAGAGGGCCTTGATCGTGGAGACGGCGCCCGGCTCCAGCTGGTCGTACACGCCGAGTTCCTTGAGCTCCTTCTCGAGGTCGGCGACCTTGCCCGACCTGGCCAGCTGCTGGGTGAGGGCGGGGGCGTTGCCCGCCGCGAACTGCACCGGCAGGGCGTCCTGGCCGGCCAGCAGCTGGAGCTTCTGGTCCAGGCTCGCCTGCGGCACGGTCTCCACCTTCAGCGGCAGTGCTTCGTTCGCCGCCTTGCAGGCGCCGCCGGACATGGAGGTCAGTGCCGTCTTCACCGTGGTGTTCTCGGTGACACTCAGGTAGCTGAACTCCTTGGGTGCGGCCGAGGAGCCGCCGCTGCCGCCGCAGGCGGTGGTGAGCAGCGCGAGAGAGGCGGCGCCTGCCGTGAACAGGCTCGGACGCTTACGGCGGACACAGGGCATACGAACGGACACGAGAAGACTCCCGGAGGTCTTTGAGAGAGAGGCGTGGAACGGAGAGCGGCCACGAGGGAACAGCGGATCCGGCTGCACGGAGAATCGCGTATAACGTTCTCCACTACGAAGTGGGCAACACCCTGCACCGCCGTCCCTGATCCGTCAAGACACGGAGCCTTAACACTGGCAACGCAGCGGTATCCTTGAGGAAACTCAGGCATCATCATGTAGACCGTTACACCAAACACAACGAGAAGCGGAGCAATGACGATGGGCGGGCCTGCTGCGGGCAAGCAGAACAAACGGGTGACCATCACAGACGTGGCGCGGCACGCCGGCGTGTCGGTGGCCGCGGTCTCCAAGGTGATGCGCAACGCCTACGGCGTGAGCCCGGCCATGCAGGAGAAGGTCCGGGCAGCCATCGCCGAACTGGACTACCGTCCGCACGCGGCGGCACGCGGGATGCGGGGACGGACCTACACCATCGGGGTTCTCCTGGACAACGTCCGGAACGCCTTCTTCGCGGACATCCTCGACGGGATCCAGGAGGAACTGCGTCACGGCGAGTACACGGTGCTGATCGGTGCGGCCGGCTTCGATCCCGAGGAACAGGCCAAGACCATCCGGGCCCTGGTCGACCGCCAGATGGACGGATTGATCCTCATCGCTCCGGGGACCTCGCGCGCCGAGGTGCTGGCGACGGCCGCGGCCACCCCTACCGTGGTCATCGGGCACCACGACAGCGCCGACACCCACGACTCCGTGGTCGACGCCGATGACACCGGCGCGGGGCTGGTCGTTGACCACCTGGTGTCGCTGGGCCACCGGGACATCGCCCTGGTCTCCGCCCCGGGCACGCGGGCGAATCAGTGGAAACGCACCCCCGAGACCGTCCTGACCGCCGGATACCGGGCAGCCATGGAACGGCACGGTCTCTCCGGGCACATGAGCGTGCATCACGCCGCGTACTCCGACGACGGCGGCTTCAAGGCGGGTATGACCCTGCTGACCGCGGAACAGCCGCCGACCGCCATCATGACCGGCGCCGACGTCGCGGCACTGGGCATCTACCGGGCGGCCCACGAGCTCGGCCTTCGCATCCCCGACGACCTCTCGCTCGTCGGTTACAACAACACCGCGCTCGCCGCCCTGGCTCCCGTCCAGCTCACCAGCGTCGACCAGGCCGGGCACACCATGGGCTCGTCCGCCGCACGCATGCTGATCGAGCGTGTGGAAGGCCGGCGGGACCGGGCCATGCAGACCTCCATGACACCGAGGCTGGTGGTCCGCGCCAGCACTACCGCCCTGCGCACGGATTAGGGGCTGTCCGGCGGACAGCCCCTCGCCCAGGGGCGCAGCGGGCACCCCTCCGTCGCGGCACTCTGCCCGGTTCGCCGGTCGGGGAACGGGGCAGCGCGGCAGGATCGCGTCCTGGGGGTGCGGGGCCGGCGAGGTATCTCATGTCACCAACTGTGCGTGCCTGCGCGCCGCGTTGACCAGCCCCGACGCCATCCGGGTTCCCGATCGCGGTGATCCGGGCCGTGGATGGCGTCGCGGCGGGAGAACCGGTGGGCCCGTGGCGGGACCCGTCGTCAGAAGCCCGTGTGGGCCTCGGGTGCGCCGACCATGCCGCGTCCTACCCGGGCGGTCGTTTCTCGGAGCCAGATGTGGGCGGCGTCGTGTGTGTGCACGGGATGCCACCAGAGCGCCTCCCTCAGCGGGACCGCCTCGTACGGCGGCTCGACCACATGGACTGCGGCGAGCGGAGCGAGAAGGCGGGCGAGGCGCGCCTGGATCAGGGTGATGCGCTGAGTGCGCTCCACCAGCATGGGCAGCAACTGGAAGTTGTCGACGGAGACTTCCACACGCGGCTCGATTCCGAGCATGCCGAGCTGGCGAACCGCCGGGGCGTCGTAGGTCCGCTGGTAGGTCACCCACGGCAGCCGCCCGAGATCCTCCCGGGTGAGCCGGTCGCCGACGCTCGGGTGGTCGTCGGCGACGAGGAACACCCAGCGGTCCTCGTACAGGTCGGTGGCGGGAAAGTCGCTGATGACACCGTGCGGCATTAGCAGTCCGTCGGTGGTGCTGAGCAGGGTGGCCGTCTCGTCGACCACGGTGGTCGGGGTCTGGGTGAAACGCAGCCGGATTCCTGGAGCCTCCTCGTGCACGACCCGGGCGAGTTCCGCGCCGAACACGGCGACCGCGTAGTCGGACGCCACGATCTTGAACTCGCGCGTCTCGCTCACCGGATCGAACGCGGCCTGGCTGGCGAAGAGCCGTTCCATCACCTCGTAGGCAGTGGCGGTACGGGCCAGCAGGACCTGGCCGAGTGCGGTGAGCTCGTAGTGGCCGCCCACACGGGCGAGCAGGTCGTCGTCGAAATGGCGGCGCAGCCGGGCCAGGGCAGCGCTCATCGCGGGCTGGCTCAGCCCGACGCGCTGACCGGCGCGGGTGACGTTGCGCTCCTCGAGAAGAGCGCGCAGGGCGACGACAAGGTTCAGATCGAGACGGGCCAGATTCACGGGTTTCCCTCTGCGTTGGGGCACCGACCGGCGGGTATACAGAACTTGGATGGGGGCCATCCACAGAATCAATTTCCCTGATCGTCGGTGCGGGGTCCAGATTAGTCCCACCGCAGTCAGGAGGACATGTTCGTGAACCCCGTACCGCACCCCAGGGCTCTGGACGGCAAGGTCGTCGTCGTCACCGGCGCGGCTCGCGGCCAGGGCGCCGCCGAGGCCGCCGCCCTGGCCCGCGAAGGCGCCCAGGTCATCGCGACCGACCTGGAACCCGTGGGCGGCTGCCGTCGCCTGGACGTGACCAGCGAGAAGGACTGGGCCGAACTCGCCGCCGAGCTGCGGGAGGCGTACGGGCACGTACACGGACTGGTGAACAACGCCGGCATCACGTGGCGCGCCCGCGTCGGCGAGGTGCGTCCCGACGACATGGCACGCGTCCACGCCGTCAACGTCACCGGCCCGCTTCTCGGCATTCAGCACCTGATGCCCCTGATGCCACCGGGTTCCTCCATCGTGAACGTGGGCTCCTCGGCGGCCCTCACCGCCCACTACCCGGTCGCCTACACGACCAGCAAGTGGGCTCTTCGGGGCCTCTCGAAGACGGCGGCGCTGGAGCTGGGGCCCCGTGGAATCCGTGTCAACACGATCCACCCCGGCTACATCGAGACCGAGATGACCGCCTCCGCCTCCCCCGCCTTCCGGGAGACGAACATCCGCGAGACCCCGCTGGGGCGCACCGGAACCGTCGAGGAGGTCGCACCGCTGGTCGTGTTCCTGCTGTCCGACCGGTCGTCGTTCATCACCGGTGCCGAGATTCCCGTCGACGGCGGCCTCACGGCCCACGGTGGCGTCAAGTCCGTGTCCGACGCCCTGCGCCCAGCCGGTCCCGGGTAGCCGGCCAGGCCGCCGAGGCGGTCGCCGGCCTCCTCACGCACCCGCAGAGCCCCACGGCCGCCTGCCGGCAGCCCCGGATCTCCTCCACCACGGCGTCGGCATCGAGGCAACACTCTCGCCACATGATCAGTACACCAATGATTGCTCTACGGATCACTGAGTGAAGTTCTCGCCCCGCCTTTCACCCCATCGGTGTCCCGCACTTCCTGAACAAGGAGGCCATATGTCCCTGACCCCTGCTCCCCATCGCATCGCCGTAGTCGGCGGCGGCATAGGAGGCCTGGCCGCCGCACTGTCGATCGCACGCGCCGGTCACCACGTGACTCTCGTGGAACAAGCAGCCCGGTTCGCGGAGATCGGCGCCGGACTGCAGCTCGCCCCCAACGCCTCTCACGCCCTCGACGACCTGGGCGTGCTGGGCGCGGTCCGGCGCACCGCGGTCGCCCCGCCCCGGCTCGTGATGATGGACGCCCTGAGCGGAGACGAGGTCGCCTCGCTCGATCTGCGCAGCGCGGCGTACACCCGGCGCTTCACCTATCCCTACCTGGTCACCCACCGCACGGATCTGCACGCGGCACTCCTTTCGGCCTGCCAGGAACACCCTTCCGTCGCCCTGCGCACCGGGCACACGGTCACGCACGCCGAACAGGACGGATCAGGGGTACGTCTGCACTTCGCCGGGACCTCCTCGGAACTGACCGCTGACGCGGTCGTGGCCGCGGACGGACTGCACTCGCGACTGCGCCGGGCCCTCGTCGGCGACGGAGAGCCGGTCTGCTCGCGGTACGTGGCGTTCCGCGGTGCCCTTCCCACGGACAGGATGACCGGCCGGATGTCGCAGCACGCCGCCTCCGAGGCCGTGATGGTCTGGGCCGGGCCGCGGATGCACCTGGTGCAGTACCCGGTCCGGCGCGGCGAGCTCTACAACCAGGTGGCCGTCTTCGAGAGCGACCACTACACGCCGGACTCGGACGCCTGGGGCACCGAGGCCGAGCTGGAGGAGCGCTTCGCCGGGACCTGCCGGACCGTGCGTGACGCCCTGCCGCTCATTGCGCGGGACCGGCGCTGGCCCCTGTTCGACCGCCTGCCCACCGACAAGTGGGTCCACGGCCGGATCGCCCTGCTGGGTGACGCCGCGCATCCGATGCTCCAGTACCTGGCACAGGGCGCCTGTCAGGCACTGGAGGACGCCGTCGCACTCGGCCGGGCTCTCGGCCGGTTCTCCGATCCGGCCGACGCGTTCGCCGCGTACGCCGGTCAGCGCCGCGAGCGAGCGGCCCGCATCCAGACCGGTGCCCGCCGCTTCGGCGAGATCTGTCACCTCGAAGGCATGGGTGCCACGCTCCGCAACGCGCTCTTCGCCTCACGCGGGCCCGACGACTTCGACGACGTGTCCTGGGTGTGGACGCCGGCCCCGGCGGCCGTCACCGCCCCATGATCCCGTCACCTCAGGAGGACACCATGACGACCGACGATCCCGCCTACCAGGCCCTGCCGGCTCTCGGGGCGGCTCCGCTGTGGCGCTTCTACGGCAACCTGTTCCCCGCCGAACCCCGGAGCCGCGCCGTGCCCTACCGGTGGAGCTGGCGGCAACTGCGGCCCCACCTGCTGCACTTCTCCGAGACCCTCTCCCTGGACGAGGCCGAGCGGCGGGTCCTCATGCTCGTCAACCCCGGCCTTACCGATCCCCCGGCCACCGTCAACACGCTCTACGCGGGCCTCCAGATCATCCTGCCCGGTGAGACGGCACAGGCGCACCGGCACACGTCCAACGCGTTCCGGTTCGTGCTGGAGGGCAGCGGTGCGTGGACGACGGTGAACGGCGAACGCGTGTTCATGGCCCCGGGGGACCTGCTGCTGACGCCCGGTTGGCAATGGCACGACCACACCCACGAGGGCGACGCGCCGATGATCTGGCTCGACGCTCTGGACTACCCGCTGGTCAACGCCCTGGAAGCCGGGTTCTACGAGAAGTACGACCAGCGCCTCCAGCCCGTCACCCGTGCCGACGACGCGGGCAGCAGGCAGTTCCTCCACGGCCGGCTCAACCCCGTGTGGCTCGCCCAGGACGGTCCCAGCTCCCCCGTCACCCGCTACACCTGGCAGGAGACCGAACGGTCGCTGGCGTCCATCGCCGACACCGCGCACGGAAGCGATGTCGACGGCATCGTGCTGGAGTACACCAATCCGTGGACCGGCGGCC
>NZ_JAELVH010000401.1 GCF_019399235.1 Streptomyces poriferorum
CCCGCCCGACCACCATCGGAGTCAACCCATGGCCGGCCACTTCGAGGCCACCCCCGGCGGCGGCGCGGCCGTCGCGCTCGACGAGGTGGAGATCGCGATCCTGCGCTCCCTCGCCGTCCAGCTGCTCGAACTCATCGGACCCGGCGACGAACCCGCCGAGGGCGAGGACCCGCTCGCCGCCCTCTTCGCCGAGGGCCCCAGCGAACCGCCCTCCGACCCGGCCCTGGCCCGCCTCTTCCCCGAGGCCTACGGGGACGACGACACCGAACTGCGCGCCGCGTCCGCCGAGTTCCGCCGCTTCACCGAGAACGACCTGCGCACCCGCAAGCGCGACGACGCCCTCGTCGTCGTCCGCACCCTCGACGCGCTCACGCCCGCCGAGGGCGGCGCAGCCGTACTCACGCTCACCGCCGACGAGTGCCGCAGCTGGCTGGGCTCACTCAACGACCTCCGCCTCACCATCGGCACCCGCCTGGAGGTCTCCGACGAGGACGGCGGCGAGGACGGCTCCCTCTACCGGCTCCCGGACAGCGATCCGCGCAAGCCCATGGTCATGGCCTATCTCTGGCTGGGCGCGCTCCAGGAAACGCTTGTCGAAACGCTGATGCCGTAGGAGGCCGAACCATCGGGTGTTCGCTCAACGGACGCTCAAATCCGAATAACGATCGCGTCACCTGATCGGTCTTCTTTGCAGCGCCTGGACACCGTTGTCCGCTTTTTCCTGTGGTGTGCGCCACATAATGTCCGGTGGATCTCCGATGCGCCCGTGATAAATCTTCACGACCACTCGGGGACGCCACCCCTGTTCCCGGGTAGGCGCGACGAGTCCGGCAACCACCGGCAGCACTCCATCCATATCCGGGGGGATCAGGACCTGATCCGCAGCCGCAAGGCTCGGATCAGCGTGGAGAAAGGCGCAGCACATGACATCGGCGCAGGTCGACGACAAGGGACAGGGCCCGCACCCCGCAGCCGCGGATGCCGCCACGTCCGCCGAGGGCTATCAGCGGGCACTCGGCGCCCGCCAGATCCAGATGATCGCGATCGGCGGGGCCATCGGCACCGGCCTCTTCCTCGGCGCGGGCAAAGCCATCGCCAAGGCCGGACCCAGTCTCATCCTGGCGTACGCCATCGCAGGCCTGGTGATCTTCTTCATCATGCGGGCCCTGGGCGAACTCCTCATGTACCGCCCGGTCTCGGGCTCCTTCTCGGAGTACGCTCGCGAATTCATCGGCCCCTTCGCGGGATTCGTCACCGGCTGGACCTACTGGCTGTTCTGGGTCGTCACCGGAATCACCGAAGTCACCGCGGCAGCCCAGTACATGACGTTCTGGTTCGCAATTCCTCAATGGGTGTCCGCACTGATCTTCACGATCATCCTGTACGGCGTGAACCTGATCTCCGTGAAGCTGTTCGGCGAACTCGAATTCTGGTTCTCGATGGTCAAGGTCACCGCCATCGTCGGCATGATCCTCATCTGCGCCGGAATCCTCACCCTCGGCTTCTCCGACGCCGGCGACACCGCATCCGTCACCCACCTCTGGTCCGACGGCGGATTCTTCCCGCACGGCATCAAGGGCACCCTGATGACGCTGCAGATCGTGATGTTCGCCTTCCTCGCCGTCGAACTCGTCGGCGTCACCGCGGGCGAGTCCAAGGACCCCAAGACCGTCCTGCCCAAGGCCATCAACACCGTGCCGTGGCGCATCGCCGTCTTCTACGTCGGCGCCCTCATCATGATCCTCTCGGTCGTCCCCTGGACCGAGTTCTCACCGGACGTCTCCCCGTTCGTCGAAGCCTTCGAGAAGATGGGCCTCGGCGTGGGCGCGGGCATCGTCAACTTCGTCGTCCTGACCGCCGCGCTCTCCTCCTGCAACTCCGGCATGTACTCCACCGGCCGCATGCTGCGCGACCTCGCGCTCAACGGGCAGGGCCCGAAGTTCTTCACCAAGCTGACCAGGACCGGCACCCCGCTGGTCGGCACCACGTTCTCCGCCGCCCTCATGCTCGTCGGCGTCTGGATCAACTACCAGTGGCCCGGTGACGCCTTCACCTACGTCGTCTCCTTCGCCACCATCTCCGGCATGTGGGCCTGGATCATGATCCTCATCAGCCAGATCCGCTACCGCCGCCTCGCCGACCGGGGCGTCCTCCCGCAGTCCACGTTCCGGGCCCCCGGAGCCCCGTACACCAGCGTCTTCGCCCTCGCCTTCATCGCCGTCGTCATCGTCATGATGGGCATCGACAAGGACGCCAGGATCTCGCTCTACTGCGCCCCGCTGTGGGCCCTGATCCTGGGCGTCTCCTACCTGGTCCTCAAGGCACGCAACCCCGGGAACAAGGCCTTCGCCGGCCGCTGAACCCCAGGCCTCGCAGAGGCCGAGTCCACGATGCGGGCCCCCACGTACCACTCCTCGGTACATGGGGGCCCGTCGTCCTATCCTGGGCGCCATGCTGACCATCACCCAGGCGCTGTACGACCAGATCGTCGCGCACTCCCGCGCCGACCACCCCGACGAGGCGTGCGGCGTGGTCGCCGGGCCCGCCGGAACCGGCCGCCCCGAACGCTTCATCCCCATGCTCAACGCGGCCCGCTCGCCCACCTTCTACGAATTCGACTCGGCCGACCTCCTCAAGCTCTACCGCGACATGGACGACCGCGACGAGGAACCCGTGATCGTCTACCACTCGCACACCGCGACCGAGGCCTACCCCTCCCGCACCGACGTCACGTACGCCAACGAGCCCGGCGCCCACTACGTCCTCGTCTCCACCGCCGACGCCGACGAGGCCGGGCCCTTCCAGTTCCGCTCGTACCGCATCGTGGACGGCGAGATCGCCGAGGAGGACGTCGAGGTCGTCGAGGCGTACGCCGCCTCCTGACCACGACTCCGGCACCCGCCCCGCGGCACCCGGACAGGGCCGCCCACCCGGCCCTGTCCACCTGCCGAACGCCAACCATCCGCCATGTGAGATCACATTCCGGATCCCGGACCGGGAATCGATACGATGAGCGCATGGTTCCCCATGACGTGAGCGACAAGACGCCGGGCACGCTGCTCGTGGCGCGCCTGCACGTCGACCTGTGCCGACTCGCCAGCGCGATCTGTACGAACCACCGGACCGCCCGCCGCGAGGCCTGAGCCGGGCCCAGGCCCGGCGCGCCGCCCCACCGGACGCCACTCTTCACGCACCGACCCCTGCGCGGGGGCAGAGCCGCGCGCCCCACGCCCACCGCCACCACTCAGCTTCGACAGGAGCCCACGCCATGGCCATCGAGGTCCGCATCCCGACCATCCTCCGCACCTACACCGACGGTGCCAAGGCCGTCGAAGGCAACGGGGACACCCTCGCCGACCTCCTCACGGACCTGGAGACCCGCCACACCGGCATCCGGGAGCGCATCGTCGACGGCGAGCAGCTCCGCCGCTTCGTGAACGTCTACCTCAACGACGAGGACGTCCGCTTCCTCGACGGCATCTCCACCAAGCTCAGCGACGGCGACAACATCACCATCCTCCCGGCCGTCGCCGGCGGCATGAACTGATGCGCTATGACAGCCCGCTCGCCGCAGTGGGCAACACCCCGCTCGTCCGCCTGCCGCGGCTGTCACCGTCGGACGACGTCCGCATCTGGGCCAAGCTGGAGGACCGCAACCCCACCGGCTCGATCAAGGACCGCCCCGCGCTCCACATGGTCGAGCAGGCGGAGAAGGACGGCCGGCTCACCCCCGGCTGCACCATCCTGGAGCCCACCAGCGGAAACACCGGCATCTCGCTCGCCATGGCCGCCAAGCTCAAGGGCTACCGCATCGTCTGCGTGATGCCGGAGAACACCTCCCAGGAGCGGCGCGACCTCCTCGCCATGTGGGGCGCCGAGATCATCTCCTCCCCGGCGGCGGGCGGCTCCAACACCGCCGTCCGCGTCGCCAAGGAACTGTCGGCGGAGCACCCGGACTGGGTGATGCTCTACCAGTACGGCAACCCCGACAACGCCGGCGCCCACTACGCCACCACCGGCCCCGAGATCCTCACGGACCTCCCCTCCATCACCCACTTCGTGGCCGGCCTCGGCACCACCGGCACCCTCATGGGCGTCGGCCGCTACCTGCGCGAACACGTCGAGGGCATCAGGATCGTCGCCGCCGAACCGCGCTACGACGACCTCGTCTACGGCCTGCGCAACCTCGACGAGGGCTTCGTCCCCGAGCTCTACGACGCCTCGGTCCTCACCACCCGCTTCTCCGTCGGCTCCGCAGACGCCGTCACCCGCACCCGCGAACTCCTCCAGCAGGAGGGCATCTTCGCGGGCGTCTCCACCGGCGCCGCGCTGCACGCCGCGATCGGCGTCGGCAACAAGGCGGTCAAGGCGGGGGAGAGCGCCGACATCGTCTTCGTCGTCGCGGACGGCGGCTGGAAGTACCTGTCGACGGGCGTCTACACCGCGCCCACGACACAAGCGGCCATCGAAACGCTGCAGGGCCAGCTCTGGGCGTAGGCGCCCGCGCTGTACGCACCCCCCCGGACGCCGGGGGGGTGCGTACAGCG
>NZ_JAELVH010000402.1 GCF_019399235.1 Streptomyces poriferorum
GTGACGGACGAACCGGCCGCCCGGTCGTCGTGCGCGGCCGGTTCGTCCGTCACCAGACGGGTGATGAGATCCGTCGGCACGGTCTGGAACATGGTGTCGGAGCCGAGCTTGGTGTGGTCGGCGAGGACCACCACCTCCCCCGCGGCCTGCACCAGCGCCCGGTCCACGCTCGCGGAGAGCATGTTGGACGTGGAGAGCCCGCGTTCGGCGGTGAGCCCGCTCCCGGACAGGAAGGCGCGCGAGACCCGCAGCCCCTGGAGCGACTGCTCGGCCCCACTGCCCACCAGGGCGTAGTTGGAACCGCGCAGGGTGCCCCCGGTCATCACCACTTCCACCCGGTTGGCATGGGCCAACGCCTGGGCGACCAGCAGCGAGTTGGTGACCACGGTCAGACCGGGGACCCGCGCGAGCCGGCGGGCCAGCTCCTGCGTGGTCGTACCGGCGCCGACCACGATGGCCTCGCCCTCTTCGACGAGGCCGGCGGCCAGGTCGGCGATGGCCGTTTTCTCCGCGGTGGCGAGATGGGATTTCTGCGGAAAGCCGGACTCCCGCGTAAAACCGCCCGGCAAAACCGCACCGCCGTGCCGGCGGTCGAGGAGTCCTTCTGCCTCCAGTGCCCGCACGTCCCGCCGTACGGTCACTTCGGAGGTCTGGACGACGCGGGCGAGCTCACGGAGCGATACCGCTCCGTTGGCACGCACCATTTCGAGGATCAACTGACGACGTTCTGCAGCGAACACAAAACTGACAGTAACGTGACCGCCCGAGCGTTTTCAGCTGTTTGCGCCGAATAACAGAAGTTGTACATACAAGGGGCCGCCAAGTGGTATAGGCGGCCCCGTTGTTGTTCCGTACTGATCGAACGGCGGTCTGCGACCGCCTGAGTTGCCGGGGGTTGCCGGGGAATGCCGGATTCCCGGGGCTCCCCCGAGGGCGGTTACGCCTCGCCCGCCTGCTTCCGGGTGTGCAACTGCCGGGCCACTTCCGCGATCGATCCCGACAGGGACGGATACACAGTGAAGGCGTTTGCGATCTGTTCCACGGTCAGATTGTTGTCGACCGCGATCGAGATGGGGTGGATCAGCTCGCTCGCCTTCGGCGCGACGACACAGCCGCCGACCACGATGCCGGTACCGGGCCGGCAGAAGATCTTGACGAAGCCGTCCCGGATGCCCTGCATCTTGGCGCGCGGGTTGCGCAGCAGCGGAAGCTTGACGACGCGGGCGTCGATCTTGCCGCCGTCGACGTCGGCCTGGGTGTAGCCGACCGTGGCGATCTCGGGGTCGGTGAAGACGTTCGAGGAGACCGTCTTGAGGTTCAGCGGCGCCACCGCGTCGCCGAGGAAGTGGTACATCGCGATCCGGCCCTGCATGGCGGCGACCGAGGCGAGCGCGAAGATCCCGGTGACGTCACCGGCCGCGTAGACGCCCGGCGCACTGGTGCGGGAGACCTTGTCGGTCCAGATGTGGCCCGAGTCCTTGAGCCGGACCCCGGCATCCTCCAGGCCCATGCCCGCGCTGTTCGGGATCGCGCCGACCGCCATCAGGCAGTGCGAGCCGGAGATGACCCGGCCGTCGGCGAGGGTCACCTCGACCCGGTCGCCGACCCGCTTGGCGGACTGGGCGCGGGAGCGGGCCATCACGTTCATGCCGCGGCGCCGGAAGACGTCCTCCAGGACGGCTGCGGCGTCCGGGTCCTCGCCCGGCAGCACCCGGTCGCGGGAGGAGACGAGGGTGACGCGGGAGCCGAGGGCCTGGTAGGCGCCGGCGAACTCGGCGCCGGTGACACCGGAGCCGACGACGATGAGCTCCTCGGGAAGCTCGTCGAGGTCGTAGACCTGGGTCCAGTTCAGGATCCGCTCACCGTCGGGGAGCGCGTCCGGGATCTCCCGGGGGTGACCGCCGGTGGCGATCAGCACGGCGTCCGCGGTGAGCGTCTCCTCCGTGCCGTCGGCCGCCGTGACGACGACCTGGCGGGAGCCGTCGGCGGCCTGGAGGCCCTCCAGACGGCCGCGCCCGCGCATCACCCGTGCGCCGGCACGGGTGACGGAGGCGGTGATGTCGTGGGACTGGGCGAGCGCGAGGCGCTTCACCCGTCGGTTGACCTTGCCCAGGTCGACGCCGACCACCCGCGCCGCCTGCTCTATGTGCGGCGTGTCGTCCGCGACGATGATGCCGAGCTCCTCGTACGAGGAGTCGAAGGTGGTCATCACCTCTGCCGTCGCGATCAGGGTCTTCGAGGGCACGCAGTCGGTGAGCACGGACGCGCCGCCGAGGCCGTCACAGTCGACGACGGTCACCTCCGCGCCGAGCTGGGCGCCCACCAATGCCGCCTCGTACCCGCCGGGTCCGCCGCCGATGATCACGATCCGGGTCACGAAAAGTCCGCCTCGCGTTTCTCGTCCCGCGGCCGTCTGCTGTCCCGGCCGGGGTCCGGGGGGTCGCCCCGGGGGAATGCAGTACGTACTTCATTGTCCCGCACGCGCCAAGGTGCTTCGCCCCGGGGCCCTCCATACGTGCGCCGGGGCGCCCCGGGCACGGGAAGCGGCCGGTCGGACCGGCCGGCGCGCGAGGGTGCGGCCGGCCCGGATCCCGAGACCCGGGCGGGGTGGTTCCTCTCAGGAATCGACGCTCCCGGTGTCACCTCCCGTACCCTCGATCCCATGTCGCTCTACGCCGCGTATGCCGGCAACCTCGACGCGCGGCTGATGACGCGCCGCGCACCGCACTCCCCGCTGCGCGGCACCGGCTGGCTGAACGACTGGCGGCTGACGTTCGGCGGCGAGCAGATGGGCTGGGAGGGCGCGCTGGCCACGGTGGTCGAGGCGCCCCGCTCCCAGGTGTTCGTGGCGCTCTACGACCTGGCGCCGATGGACGAGGACTCCATGGACCGCTGGGAGGGCGTCGGCCTGGACATCTACCGCCGCATGCGGGTCCGGGTGCACACCCTGGACGGCGAGGAGCCGGCCTGGATGTACGTGCTGAACGGGTACGAGGGCGGGCTGCCGTCGGCCCGCTACCTGGGCGAGGTGGCCGACGCGGCCGATTCCGCGGGCGCGCCGCACGACTATGTGATGGAACTCCGCAAGCGCCCCTGCTGAGCGCCGGAAACCCGCTCCGATCCGGCTTTTCCCCGCCTGACCCGCGGCTCGCTGTGGGAACACACAAACGAACGCGCCAAGACTCTGTGCAGGAGCATCTACGCGCGTAGGGATTCAGCGGTTACGCTCATCCGCGTGAACGCATCAGTTATTCCGGACCACATCCAGGGCGACCCGCACGCCGCCGCCGCCGACGCCGCTGCCCGCCTGCGCGAGCTGACCGGTGCCGAGACCCACGACGTCGCCCTCGTGATGGGTTCCGGCTGGGCGCCGGCCGGCGATGCGCTCGGCGCTCCGGAGGCCGAGTTCCCGGTGACGGACCTGCCCGGTTTCCCCGCCCCCGCGGTCGAGGGCCACGGCGGCACGATCCGCTCGTACCGCATCGGCGAGAAGCGCGTCCTGGTCTTCCTGGGCCGCACGCACTTCTACGAGGGCCGCGGCGTCGCCGCCGTGTCGCACGGGGTGCGCACCGCCGTCGCCGCGGGCTGCAGGACCATCGTGCTGACGAACGGCTGCGGCGGCCTGCGCGAGGGCATGCGCCCCGGACAGCCGGTCCTGATCAGCGACCACATCAACCTCACGGCGGCGTCGCCGATCATCGGCGCCAACTTCGTCGACCTGACCGACCTGTACTCGCCGCGGCTGCGGGCACTGTGCAAGGAGATCGACGAGACCCTCGAAGAGGGCGTGTACGTGCAGTTCCCCGGCCCGCACTACGAGACCCCGGCCGAGATCAACATGGTCCGCGTGATGGGCGGCGACCTCGTCGGCATGTCCACCGTGCTGGAGGCCATCGCGGCCCGCGAGGCCGGCGCGGAGGTGCTGGGCATCTCCCTGGTGACGAACCTGGCGGCGGGGCTGAGCGGGGAGCCGCTGAACCACGAAGAGGTGCTGCAGGCGGGGCGCGACTCGGCGACCCGGATGGGGTCGCTGCTGGCGAGGGTCCTGGACCGGATCTGACGGCGGGGGCGCGCCTTTCGGGGGCGCTGCCCCCGTACCCCCGTTCCTCAATCGCCGGAGGGGTTTGATTGCGCCCCTCGCCGCACGAAAGCGGCCGCAGGAGCGCAACCCGGCCTCGTCGGCGTTCGAGGCGCGGGGTCCGGGGCGGAGCCCCGGTTTCGGGAAAGGGCGGGCAGGGGAACAGCCTCGCCGCAGGCGCACCCCACCCGCACCTTGCTCCCCACACCGACCACAAGGAAGGCGGACACCGTGACGACGCAGGACCTCATCGCCCGGGCCAGGACCTGGCTCGCCGAGGACCCCGACCCCGAGACCCGCGACGAGCTCGCGAAGCTCATCGACGCGGAGGACCTCGACGAGCTCGGCGCACGCTTCTCCGGCACACTCCAGTTCGGCACCGCCGGACTCCGCGGTGAGATCGGCGCCGGCCCCATGCGGATGAACCGCGCCGTCGTCATCCGCGCCGCCGCCGGGCTCGC
>NZ_JAELVH010000403.1 GCF_019399235.1 Streptomyces poriferorum
TCCCTGGAGGCGGGCCCCGGACCGGCAGGCGGCTTCGTGGTGACTGCGGAGCTTCCGGCGGACGCGCCGGAAGCAGCGGACGCCGACATGGGTACCGGCCCTACCCTGTCCCCGTGAACGAGATGCCGCAGGATCACCGGCCGACCAAGTCCGTACGGGTACTGCTCGCCGAGGACCAGGGCATGATGCGCGGCGCGCTCGCCCTGCTGCTCGGGCTGGAACCCGATATCGAGGTGGTCGCCCAGGTGGGCGCGGGCGACGAGATCGTGCCCGCCGCGTTGGCGTCGCGGCCCGATGTGGCGCTCCTCGACATCGAGCTGCCGGGACGCAGCGGGCTGGACGCGGCCGCCGATCTGCGGGAGGAGGTGCCGGACTGCCGGGTGCTGATCCTCACCACCTTCGGCCGGCCCGGCTATCTGCGGCGCGCGATGGAGGCGGGAGCGGCGGGGTTCCTGGTGAAGGACGGCCCGGTCGAGGAGCTCGCGTCGGCGATCCGCCGGGTGCTGACCGGGGAGACCGTCATCGACCCGGCCCTGGCCGCCGCCGCGCTGAGCGCCGGCCCGAGTCCGCTGACCGCGCGGGAGCGGGATGCGCTGGTCGCCTCGGTGGACGGGGCGACGGTCGCGGACATCGCGGTGAAGCTGCATCTGTCGGAGTCGACCGTCCGCAACTACCTGTCCGCCGCGATCGGGAAGACGGGCACCCGCAACCGCATGGAGGCGGTCCGGGCGGCCCGGCAGCAGGGGTGGCTCTGACGCCCGCGGGTGGCCCTCAGCGCTTCGCCGACCCGTGGCGCGGCAGCCAGAGGACCATCAGCAGCAGTCCGCCGAGCAGCACCCCGCCCGCCGTCCGGAAGGCGAGGGCGTAGCCGGCTGTGAGCTCCACCGGGTCCGTGGAGCCGTCCGTGCGGGCCGCGGCGACCGTGGAGAGCACGGCCAGTCCGAGGGCGCCGCCCATCGTGCGGGAGGTGTTGACGAGGCCGGAGACCAGGCCCGCTTCGCCGGGGGCCGCGCCCGAGATGGCGAGGGTGGCGAGCGGGGTGGCCGCGAGGCCCGTACCGGCCATCATCAGGACGCCGGGCAGACAGACCGCGGTGAGGTACGAGCCGTCGGCCGTCATCGTCGACTGCCAGCCGAAGCCCGCGGCGGCCATCGCCGTGCCGATCAGGGCCAGGTTCTTCGCGCCGGTGCGCACCATCAGCCGCGGCGCGCACTTTGAGCCGACCACGATCGCCACCGAGGTGGGCATCAGGGCGAGTCCGGCCTCCAACGCGGAGTACCCCAGCACGTTCTGTGCGTACACGGTCATGAAGTACCACATGGAGAAAGTGGCCGAGCCGATCACGAGCATCGCCACGTTCGCCGACGCCACCGCCCGCGCCGCCAGCACCCGCAGCGGCATCAGCGGCTTCGCGGTCCGGGACTCCACCAGGACGAACAGCGCGAGCAGCGCCAGTCCGCCCAGCAGCGGCACCAGGGTCGCCGCGGCCGTCCAGCCCGACTCCTCGGTCTGCACGATGCCGTACGCGACCGAGGCCAGGCCCGCCGTGACGAGTACCGCGCCCAGGAAGTCGATCCGGCTGCGCTCGCCGGCCCGGCCCTCGGCGAGGCGGAGCGCGGCGCCGATCAGGACGAGCACGCCGATGGGCACGTTGATGAGCAGGACCCACCGCCAGGACAGGGTGTCCGTGAGCACCCCGCCGATCAGCCCGCCGGCCGCGCCGCCGCCCGCGCCGACGGCCATCCAGGTGCCGATGGCCTTGGTCCTGGCGGGTCCTTCGGGGACGGCGGCGGTGAGCAGGGTGAGGGTCGCGGGCGCCAGCACGGCCGCGCCGAGCCCCTGGGCGGCCCGGGCGGCGAGCAACTGCCAGCCCTCCTGGGCGAGTCCGCCGGCGAGGGAGGCCGCGGTGAACAGGCCGAGGCCGACGAGGAACATCCGCTTGCGGCCGTAGAGGTCGGCGGCCCGGCCGCCGAGCAGCATGAATCCGGCGAAGGCGATCGAGTACGCGTTGAGCACCCACTGCAGGCCCGCGGTGCTCAGCCCCAGATCGGCACGCATGGACGGGAGTGCCACGTTGACGACGGACACGTCGAGCACGACGAGGAACTGCCCCGTGCAGGCGGCGAGCACGACCGCCCAGGTACGGGTCCGGGTACCGCTGCCACGGCGTGTGGGCGTCGAGACGTCAACCATGAGAGTCATACTCGCAGCCGCCCGGCGCCCCGTACATCGGTTTCCGGACCGTACCGGTATCGGTCCAGCGGCGTAGGACCGGGACTCCTGAGGTTCAGCGCCGCAGGAGTGTCACCACCGCCGCTCCGCCCAGCCCGATGTTGTGGGCGAGACCGGTCCGGGCGTCCGGCACCTGGCGGGGTCCGGCCTCTCCCCGCAGCTGCCAGGTGAGTTCGGCGGCCTGGGCGATTCCGGTGGCGCCGAGCGGATGGCCCTTGGAGATCAGGCCGCCCGACGGGTTGACCACCCAGCGGCCGCCGTGGGTGGTGGCTCCGGACTCGACGAGCGCCCCCGACTCGCCCTCGCCGCACAGCCCGAGCGCCTCGTAGGTGAGCAGTTCGTTGATGGAGAAGCAGTCGTGGAGCTCGATGACGTCGAGGTCCTCGGCGCCGATGCCGGCCTTCTCGTACACCTGCCGTGCCGCCTCCCGCGACATGGGAAGGCCGACCGCGTCGATGCAGGTCCCGGAGGCGAAGGAGGCCCCGGTGTCGGTCGTCATGGCCTGGGCGGCGATCTCGACGGCCCGGTCGCCGAGGCCGTGCTGCTCGACGAAGCGCTCGGAGACGACGACGGCCGCCGCCGCCCCGTCGGAGGTCGGGGAGCACTGGAGCCGGGTGAGGGGACGGTGGATGGGCTTGGCGGCCAGCACCTCGTCGACCGTGTACGGGTCCTGGAACTGGGCGTACGGGTTGCCCGCCGAGTGGCGGTGGTTCTTGGCTGCGACCGCGGCGAGCTGGGCCTCCGTGGTGCCGTACCGCTCCATGTGCTCCCGGGCGGCGTTGCCGAAGATCTGTGCGGTGGGCGGGGTCATCTCGAAGCCGTGGGCGGCGGCCATGATGCCGTAGTGCCGGGCGACCGGGGATGTCTTGAAGTCGCCCGCGCCACCGTCGGATCCACCGCCGCCGAGCGATCCGCGCGCCATCTTCTCGAAGCCGAGCGCCAGGACGCAGTCGCCGGCGCCGCCCTCGACGAACTGGCGGGCCATCATCAGGGCGGTGGAGCCGGTGGCGCAGTTGTTGTTGACGTTGTAGACCGGTATGCCGGTCAGGCCGAGTTCGTAGACGGCACGCTGCCCGGCGGTGGAGGCCTGGAAGCAGTAGCCGACGGCTGCCTGCTCGATGTCCTCGTACGCGACCGAGGCGTCGGTGAGCGCCGCGGTCCCGGCCTCCTTGACCATGTCCCAGTACTGCCAGTCACGGGTCTCGGGCTTCTCGAACTTCGTCATTCCGACGCCGACGATGTACGCCTTCATATCGTTTCCTCTCAGTCCCGCGGGAGGCCGAGGATGCGCTCGGCGACGACGTTGAGCTGAACCTGGGTGGTGCCGCCCGCGATGGTGAGGCAGCGGGACATCAGGAAGCCGTGCACCGCCCGTTCCCCCGCTCCTTCGCACACCGCCCCGTCGGGGCCGAGGAGTTCGAGGGTGAGTTCGGCGACCTTCTGCTGGTGGACGGTCTGGACGAGTTTGCGTACGGAGGCTCCCGCGCCCGGCTCCAGTCCCGAGACCTGCTGGAGCGTGGTGCGCAGCGTGATGCAGGCCAGCGCGTGCGCCTCGGCGGCCAGAGCCCCGATCCGGGCCCGGCAGGCGCCGTCGAGGCCTTCGGCGCGGCCGATCAGGGCTTCCAGGCCGGTGTCGAAGGCCACCTGGTCGGCCATGTGGACGCGTTCGTTGCCCAGGGTGTTGCGGGCGACCTGCCAGCCGCCGCCCGCCTCGCCGACGAGGGCGTCCTCGGGCAGCAGGACGTCGTCGAAGTACACCTCGTTGAAGAGGGAGTCGCCGGTGATCTCCTTCAGCGGGCGGATGTCGATGCCTTCGGTGTTCTTCATGTCCACGAGGAAGTAGCCGAGGCCCTGGTGCTTGGGCGCGTCCGGGTCCGTCCTGGCCAGCAGAATCCCGTGGTCGGCCCACTGGGCAGCGCTCGTCCACACCTTCTGGCCGTTGATCCGCCAGCCCTCGGGCGTCCGTTCGGCGCGGGTGCGCAGCGAGGCGAGGTCGGAGCCGGCGCCGGGTTCGGAGAACAGCTGGCACCACAGGAGTTCGCCGCTGAGGGTGGGCAGGAGGTAGCGGTCCTGCTGTTCGGGCGTCCCGTGCGCGATGAGGGAGGGCACCACCCAGGTGGCGATCCCCAGGCCGCTCAGGGCGACGCCCTGGTCCCGCAACTCCTGCTGGACGGCCAGCTGTTGCACGGGACCGGCACCCAGCCCGTGGGGTGCGGGCAGATGCGGGGCGGCGTAGCCGGTGGGGGCGAGGGTACGGC
>NZ_JAELVH010000404.1 GCF_019399235.1 Streptomyces poriferorum
TCAAGTCCCCCCTCGGACACAGAGCACATGCCGATCAGGAGAGATCCTGATCGGCATTTTGCGTTGCCGCGCCGCGACCGGGGCGGAAGCGGTCCGGCACCTCGCTCCGGCGCGAGGTCCTGCGGCCGCGTTCACAGCCACTCTTCGCAGGACGGCGCCGCCGCGCCCGCCGAGGCACGGGGGCCCGGATTCACCGCCTCCCCGGAGGCGGTGAGTCCGTTCGGGGCCCGGTGGCCGGCGCGCTCCTCGCGGGCGCTGTGCCGGTACCCGAGGCCCCGGCCGGTGCGCTGTCGCTCGTGCCGGTGGCGGGGCGCTCGCCGCCATCAGCCCCGGCCGGCCGGCCCGGTAGCCCCGGACCCTTGTTGAAACGGTTCATTCGTAGTTAACGTCGCTCCGGAGAAGGGCGTTTCCGAGCGAGGAGAAGCATGAGCCGCACCGAAACCGACACGCTGCCCTGGTACGAGGACCCGAGCCCGGGTACCGGTGGCCTCGCGCCGCGGTCCTGGTACGCGACGTCCGACGCCTGGCGGATGTCCCTCAACGGCGAGTGGGCGTTCCGGCTCTCACCCCGGGCGGCCACCGAGGACGAGTCGTTCGCCCGGCCGGGGTTCGACGCCTCGGAGTGGGGGACGGTCGCGGTGCCCGGTCACTGGGTGCTCCAGGGGGCCGGCGGCGCTCCCGCGTACACGAACGTCGTCTACCCCTTTCCCGTCGACCCGCCGCGGGTACCGTCCGAGAACCCGACGGGCGACCATCTGCGGACGTTCACGCTGCCCGGCGACCGCCCGCAGGACGGCGAGCTGGTGCTCCGGTTCGAAGGGGTGGAGTCCTGCGCCCGGGTCTGGCTCAACGGACGGGAACTGGGCGACTTCAAGGGGTCCCGGCTGCCGCACGAGTTCGCCGTGGGCGATCTGCTGAACCCCGGCGAGAACGTCCTCGCGGTACGGGTGCACGCCTGGTCGTCGGGCAGCTATCTGGAGGACCAGGACCAGTGGTGGCTGCCGGGCATCTTCCGTGAGGTGACTCTGGTCCACCGCCCGGACGGCGCGCCCCGGGACTTCTTCGTGCACGCGGGCTACGACCACCGGGACGGCTCCGGCACGCTGCTGGTGGAGTGCGAGGGGGCGGACGGCCGGGTCCTGGTGCCCGAGCTGGGTGTCGACATCGCCTCGGGCGCTTCCGTGACGCTGCCGGTCGAGCCGTGGACCGCCGAGACACCCCGGCTGTACGACGCGGAGCTGGTCACGGCAGGCGAGCGGATCCCGCTGCGGATCGGCTTCCGTACGGTCGTGGTCGAGGACGGCGTCATCAAGGTCAACGGCGGGCGGCTGCTGTTCCGCGGGGTGAACCGGCACGAGTTCCACCCGGAGACGGGCCGGGCCGTCGACGCGTCGACGATGCGGCGCGATCTGGTGCTGATGAAGCAGCACAACATCAACGCCGTACGGACCAGCCACTATCCGCCGCACCCCGCCTTCCTCGACCTGTGCGACGAGCTGGGCCTCTGGGTGATCGACGAGTGCGATCTGGAGACACATGGCTTCGTCGACCTGGAGTGGCGGGGCAACCCGGTGGACGACGAGCGGTGGACCCCCGCCCTGCTCGACCGGGCGGCCCGCATGGTCGAGCGCGACAAGAACCACGCCTCCGTCATCATCTGGTCGCTGGGCAACGAGTGCGGTTCGGGCAGCGGCCTGACGTCGATGGCCGAGTGGATCAGGGGCCGGGACCCGGAGCGGCTGCTGCACTACGAGGGCGACCTCTCCTGCGAGGACGTCGATCTGTACTCGCGGATGTATCCGACGCATGCCGAGGTCGAACTCATCGGCAAGCGGGCGGAGGAGCCGCTGGCCGATCCGGAACTCGACGCCCGGCGGCGTGCGATGCCCTTCGTCATGTGCGAGTACGGGCACGCCATGGGCAACGGGCCGGGCGGTCTGAGCGAGTACCAGCGGCTCTTCGAGCGGTACGAGCGTCTTCAGGGCGGTTTCGTCTGGGAGTGGATCGACCACGGCTTCGCCCACCCCGAGCACGGCTTCGCGTACGGCGGGGACTTCGGCGAGGAGCTGCACGACGGCAACTTCGTCTGCGACGGCCTGCTCTTCCCCGACCGCACGCCCTCCCCCGGGCTCGTCGAGTACAAGAAGGTCATCGAGCCGGTGCGGATCGGCCCGGGCTCCGCGGCCGGTACGTTCACGGTCACCAACGGCTACGACTTCGCCGGGCTGGGGCACCTCGAGTTCGTCTGGTCGCACGAGGTGGACGGCACGGTCGTGGCCTCGGGCACCCTGGCGGTGCCGGAGCTCGCTCCGGGCGCCTCGGCGGAGGTGGCACCGGACGCCGCTTCCGCGGGCGACGGCCTGTGGACCGTACGGGCGGTGCTCGCCGGGGACACCGCGTGGGGCGAGCGCGGGCACGTGGTGGCCTGGGGCCAGGTGGAGACGGGCGTGCGGGCCGTCCCGGCTCCGGCGGCCGGCGAGCGTCCGGTGCGCGCGGGTGGCCTGATCACCCTCGGGCCGGGCGTGTTCGACGCGGCGACCGGGGTACCGGTGCGCATCGGGGACGTTCCGGTGGAGGGGCTGCGGCTGGACGTGTGGCGGGCACCCACCGACAACGACAACGGGGCGGCCTGGCAGCCGGACGAGCGGTACGGGCTGCGCTGGCGGGAGCTGGGGCTGCACCGGATGCGGCACCGCGTCGACGCGGTCGAGGCGGACGGGGACGCGCTGACGGTGCGGACCCGGGTGGCCCCGGCGGGCTGGGACCTGGGCCTGCGGACCACCTACAGGTGGACGGCCGCCGGCGGCCGTCTCGGGCTGACGGTGTCCGTGGTGCCGGACGGCGACTGGCGGGTGCCGCTGCCCCGGCTCGGGATCCGGTTCGCGCTGCCCGCGGCGTACGGCGGTGCGCGGTGGACCGGCGGCGGACCGGGTGAGGCGTACCCGGACACCCGGGCCGCCGCGATGCTCGGGACGTGGGAGATGGGGGTGGACGCGCTCCAGACCCCCTACGTCCGGCCTCAGGAGAACGGAGCCCGGGCCGACGTCCGGTGGGCGGAGCTCAAGGACACCGGCGGTGCGGGGCTGCGGGCCGAGGGCGGCACGCCGTTCTGGTTCACCGCGCGGCGCTGGACGAGCGAGCAGCTGGACGCGGCGGAGCATGCGCCGGATCTGGTGGCCGGGGACCGTGTCTGGGTCAACCTGGACCACGCGCTGCAGGGCATCGGCTCGCAGTCGTGCGGGCCGGGCGTGCTGCCGGAGCACCGGCTCGACGCGGAGCCGGCGGAGTTCTCGTTCGTGTTCGCACCGCTGGGCTGAACCCGCCCCCCTGCCCTGCCCCCGCTCCGGCCCGGGCAGGGCAGGGGGGCCGAGCCCGCCTCCTGCCCTGCCCCGGCTCCGGCCCGGGCAGGGCAGGCCCGGTCAGCGGAACAGACGGCCCGGCAGCAGGTGCTGGTCACGCAGCGCGTCGCGGACCATGGCCGCGTACTCCGTGGCCCCGCGCTCCGAGGTGTGCGTGTTGTCGCGCTTCTCGTCGGTGAGGTAGAGCGCCTTGGAGGCGTCGGGGCCGAGCTCCTCGACCCGTTGCCTGGTGAGGGCGGTCAGGTCGACGAGCGGGACGTCGTGCTCGGCGGCCAGCAGGCGGATCTGCGCGGGCAGATCGACCCCGAGGCCGTTGACCAGGAGCGCGGTGCCGTTGTCCAGCGTGCCGTCGGCGTTGAACCAGCGCCGGACGATCGGGGTGACGAGCACGGGCCGGCCGCCTTCGGCGCGAATCGCCCCGATCATCGTGGTGAGGTTGGCGCGGTAGTCCGCCTCGGTCGTCTGCTTGTCGTTGTGGGCGAGCTGGATGAGCACGGTGTCGCCCCGGCGGATCAGCGGGCGGACCGTCGGGAAGAGCTGGGGCTGGTCGAGATACGTCTGCGAACTCTCGCCGGAGTCGGCGTAGTTGGCGACGGATATGCCGGCCCGTAGGTACTGCGGGAGTTCCTGGCCCCAACCCGTGTAGGGGCTGCCGAGCTGGTCGCAGACGGTCGAGTCTCCGATCAGGAACAGCTGCGGGGTGCGCGGCGCCGGAGCCACGCGCAGGCCCGCGAGGAGCGGGGCGGGGCCGTCGAAGGCGAGGTCGAGGCCGGGACTGCCGCTCGCCCCGGTGGGTTCGCCCTCGGGCTCGCGCACATTGACCGTGAACGTCCGGACCACCTGATGTCCGGCGGCGGTCGGCGTCTCGCCGAGTACGGTGCGCCGCGTCTCGGCGATGACCGTCGTACGGCCCTCGGTGACGCCGCCGATGCGCGCGGTGACGCGGTAGGTGCCGGGGGCCACGTCGAAGTGGCAGATCACGGGGGCGGATCCGGTGCAGCCGGCGGGGACGGGCGCCACCGGGCCGGCGACGGCGGGTGCGGCGAGGACGGCCACGGCGGCGACGGCGGTCAGCAGGGCGGGGGCGGCTCTGCGGGCAAGGGGCATGG
>NZ_JAELVH010000405.1 GCF_019399235.1 Streptomyces poriferorum
CGGCCGGACAGGACCTGAGCGGCAAGCCAGGGGGTCACGGTCTCGACGGTGTCGGCCAGGATGTCGAAGACCTTGCGGGCCTTCTCGTACTCCTGCGGGGTGTATCCGTGCGTGAGGACGTCGGTGACGACCATGCCGGGCGACAGGGCCATGGCCCGCACGTCGTGCGGGTGCGTGGCGGCGTGCGCGCGGAGGTCGGCGGCGAGGGCGCGGGTCAGGTAGGTGACGGCGCTCTTGGTGGCGCCGTACGCGCCGAGGCCGGGCAGCACGCGACCGTCCGAGCCGAAGCCCTCCATGTTCCACACGCGGCCGAACCGTTCGTCACGCCCATCAGGTTGGCGTCGACGACCACTCCGACCTCGTCCTCGGTCAGCTCCCACACCGGACGGCGGGCGGTCACGGCGCCCGCGTTGTTGATCCACACGTCAACGGTGCCGAACGAGTCGAGAGCCGCCTCCCACAGCGCGGCGAGCTGTACGCGGTCGGTGACGTCGGCGGGTCTGCCGATCAGCCGGTCCGGCGGTGCGTCGAGGCGGACCACGGCCTCCCGTACGGCGTCGGCCGTGCGTCCGCACAGGGCGACGCGGCAGCCACGGTCGAGGAAGGCGCGGGCCAGTCCGTGGCCGATGCCTCGGGTGCCGCCGGTGACGACCACGACGGGGCTCTGTGCGGTCATGACGCGCTCCAGTCCAGGACGCCGTGCAGTACAGCGGTGAGTACCTGCCCGTCGAAGACCTCGTAGGTGACGGCGAGCCGGCCGCCGGCGCTCATCCCGGGGGTGGCGTCGAGCGCGTACTCGCGGCCGACGACGCGCTGCGCACCGCCGTCCGCGAAGTGCCAGACCGGGAAGTTGGCGCGGCCGAAGGCCTGTGCGTTGCCCCAGGCACCGGGTCCCTCCCAGAACTCGCGGGTGCCGTCGCGGCGGCGGACGACGGTGGCTTCGCGGTCCAGTCCGCTTCCGGACCAGCTGAGGTGGTGCTCGGTGCGCAGCAGGTCCAGCGGGGTGAGGCGGTCCTCGACGAGGACGGTGCCCAGGCGCTTCTGGTGCGCGTCCCACACCTCGCACTCCCCCGTGAACGTGCCCGACTGCTTGGTGGGCAGGATCCACGGCACGGGGCCGCAGCGGGTCTCGGCCGCGAGGTGGGCGGCGACCGCATCGCGGGTGGCGGGGTTCTCGTCGTGGTCGGTGGTGCGCCGGTAGACGCCGTTGAAGCAGCCCACGACGGTCCAGCCCTGGTAGAGCACCGAGGAGTAGACCTGGGTGTCGCCGTCGGGCAGCACGTGGTTCCAGGTGTTGAGTCCCACCTGCCAGCCCGGCCCGTAGTAGCGCGCGTCGACGAAGGTGCCGTAGGGCTGTCCGCTGCCGTGGAAGTCGGGGCCGACGTAGATGCGGTTGTCGTCCGCGTCGGTGACGCCGAAGGCGAACGGGGCGGCGAGCCTGAACCGGCCGGCGAGCGGGCCGCCGCCTTCGAGGCCGCCGTCCATGCGGTAGACGGTGGCGCCGTCGGTGTACTCGGACGAACGGCGGATGTCCTCGTAGCCGCACCAGGTGCCGGTGGCGTCGAACAGGGAGGGGCGGCCGTGCCATTCGCCGGCGATGCGCTGCTGCCAGACGCTGGGACCGGCGGCTTCGGCCTGGGCCTGGTTCTCGGTCACGGGGTCTCCTCCACGGCCGGGCGGCCGGTGATCAGCAGGGCGCGCAGTCCGTCCGTGACAGCGGGGCCGACCAGGCGTTCGACCTGCGCCCAGACGGCGTCGATCTCCGGGCTGAACAGCAGTTCCCGCATCCGGTGGTCGCGGTCGGCGAGGGCGGTGTGCTCGACGTCGTCGGCGGCCTCGGCGGGGAAGTCGGCGGCGAGGGCGAGCCAGTGGTCGAGGTAGGCGTCGGCGATCGGGCCGACCTCGGCGAACGCGGCGTCGTCCGCGCGGTGGGCCAGCATCCAGGGTGACATCAGGGCCCGTTGGCGGGGGCCGATGTGCGCCGGGGTGATTCCGGTGATCTCCGCGGTCTTCTCGAACGGTGCGGTGAGGGGTCCGTAGACGTGGTCGGCGTAGTCGCCGTGGGCGGCGAGGTCGGCGCGCTGCACCAGGTCGAGATGGAAGGCGTAGGAGTCGCCGGTCCGCACGGCGTCCAGGGTGAAGTGGGGCAGCGGGTCGTCGGCGGCGCCGAAGGCGAACACCATGTGGCTGTCGAGCCCGATGGGCGGGACCACCAGGGAGATGTGGACGACGGAGGCGACCGGGCCTTCACCGGTGAAGCAGCGGACGGAGCCGGCCGGTCCGGGGAAGGCTGCCGAGGTCAGGGCGGTCCAGGGGGTGGGGACCTCGGTGACTCGGGTGGCGGCGACCAGGCGGTCCAGGATGCGCAGGGACAGTGCGGTGGGCGGGCTGGACGGGGCGTCCGGGGCGGGGGCGCTGTTCATGGTGGTCACTCGCTCTCCGGGTGGGCGGCGATCCGGTCGGTGCTCTCGGCCGTCGGTTGGGCGGCTCGCGGTCCGGCGCTCCGGGCCGTCTGGGTCGTATGGGCCGTCTGGGCGGCGGACTGTTCGGCGCTCTCGACCGTCGGGTGGAATCCATGGGCCTTCTGCTCCCAGGCGCGCCCGAACTCGGGCACGTCGCGGCGGCTCGGCGAGGCGATGACGGTGGAGGTGCGTTCGGGCACGTCGCCGGTGATCCGGTCGCCGGACCCCACGGCCCAGCCCTTGGCGGCGAGTTCCTGGCGCCGGCGGCGGTAGGCCACCGAGATCATGTCGGAACGCAGGTGGAGTTCGGCGCCGAGGTCGGCGGGCAGGAGCTCCGGACGGGTCGCGTCCACGACGGGGGCGTCCTGGCCGAAGATGCGGTAGACCCGCTTGCGGGCGTTCGCGTCGGCCCAGGAGCCGGTGAAGAAGTCGCGCAGGGCCACCCATTTGACGAGGGTGGTGGTCTCGTCGACGGGGATGTTGGTGTCGTAGATGATCATGTTGCCGAACGGCAGCCGCACATGCAGCTTGACCAGGTTGGGGAGCATCCAGCCGGCCGTCGTGACCACCGGCGGGCGTTCCTGGCCCTGGGACTTGCGGTCGGCGTAGAGCTTGGACCACAGGCCCTTGGCCGCCGGCGGGTGCATCGATACGGTGGCGAACGCCGACCACTCGTCGGGCTGTTCGACGGTGTACTCCTCGACCTCGGGCCGGTCGGGGTTGCCGAAGGCGGCGCCGTGGACGAAGGGGGTGTGGGCGATGTCGCAGCCGTTCTCCAGCACCCGTTCGTAGTTGGAGTTCCACAGGTACTCGCCGGTGACCACGCGGTAGCTGCCGCCGTTCTCGACCAGGTCGTCGAACTCGGGCCACACCGGAATCGGGGGGCGTTCCGCCTCCGGCAGGTCGCCCATGAACACCCAGACGAATCCGTAGCGTTCACACGCGGGGTAGGAGTCGACGCGGGCCTTCTTGGGGATCCCGCGGCCGGGCATGTTGGCGGGGATCGACGTGCACGCGCCCTCGGGGTCGAAGCGCCAGCCGTGGTACGGGCAGACGACGCAGTCGTCGGAGAGGCTGCCGCCGGAGAGAGCGGCGCCGCGGTGGGCGCAGAGGTCGGACAGGGCGACGGGCCGGCCGTCCTTGGTCCGGTACAGGACCAGGCTCTGGCCCAGACAGACCACTTTGGCGGGTTTGCGGCCGACGCGGTCGGCGAACTCGACCGCGTACCAGAAGTTCTTGAACATGGCGGGGAAGCGCTCCTCGGGTCGTTCGAGGTGGGGTGGGTCAGCGACGGTGAACGGCGAGCAGTCCGGGGTGCGGCGGCCTGAGCAGCTCGTCGAGGCGGTGGCCGGCGGCGGCGTCGTCGCGCAGCCTCGCCGCGCAGAACTCGGTGACCAGCCGGCCGAGCAGGGGGCGGGGTGCGTCCCGGCCGGCGCCGGGCTCCTCCAGGAAACCGCGGGCGGTGGTGGGGTCGTGCGGGTGGCAGGCGGTGAAGTGGCCGGCGCCGGCGAGCCGGGCCCACGCGCTGGCGCCTCCCGCGTCGGGCACCGCGTCCCGGAAGGTCCGCAGGACCGGGTCGTGGGCGGCGGCGTCGTCGTCCGCGTAGCGGTCGGCGCTGGCCGCGATGACCCCGTCGTGCTCGCCGGAGAGCAGGAGCACCGGCGGTCCCGGTCCCACCGGCAGTACGGTGCCCTCCGGCCAGCCGAGCATGGAGGCGACGAGGGTATGGGCGCCGTAGGCGAACACCGCCCGGACGCCCGGTGTCAGGGCGGCGGACTGGAGGGCGACGGTGCCGCCCGCGGAGTGGCCGCCGAGTGCCACCCGGTCGAGGTCCAGCAGGCCCTCCAGCGGCGCACGGCGGGCGAGCTCCGCCAGCGCGCCGACAAGCGCGCCGATGAGCGGACTCGTGGGGCGGGAGCCCCAGCCGGCGGGCGAGGCCGCCTCCAGGTCCACGGCGGGTGTGAGGCCGTGGCTGCCGGCGAACAGCTCGCCGACGAGGTCGGCGGTGACCGCGACCAGACCGGCGCGGGCCAGTTCGACGGCGAGCCAACGGTAGGCGTCCTGGCCGACGTTGATTCCGGGCAGCAGCAGGACGACGGGGTAGGGGGCGCCGGCCGGGTCGGCGGGCAGCTCACCGGTCAGCCGCTCGGCGTCCGAGCCGGTGGGACGGGCCGGGTAGAAGACGCGCAGGTGGGCGGTGTCGAAGGGGTCCTTCAGGCCGGGCACCCGGCACGCCCACCACAGCGAGCGGACCGCCGTGTCCGGCGCGGGGGCGGTCACCGGGCTCTCGGCAGTTCGCGGTCGCCGCCCCACAGGCCGCGTACCAGACGGTCCGTCGTCTCCTGGCCGAAGTAGCGCACGCCCATGACGTTGGCGGGGTCGCGTTCGGCGATGTTGCGACGGGTCGCGAGGTCTGCGGCGGCGAGCGCGTCGCGCTCCTCCTCCGGAACGGTTTCGGCGGCGTCGACCCAGCCCAGCCAGCGGTCCACGTGGGCGTGGGTGAGCCGGCGCACGAGGTCGATGTGCTCTTCGTCGCGGGGCAGGGAGTAGCAGTACGCGGTGGGCGAGAGGCTCGCGCGGATGAAGCCGGCACGGCTGGTGAACCAGTCCAGTTTCGGGTGGCTGTCGCGGACTTCGAGCCACTCCTCCTCCAGCGGCGCGTAGTAGCGGTCGTACGCCTCGCCGTCGGCGATGAGGTTGGTACGGGGCACGGAGTCCAGGTAGAACCAGCCCTCCGGCCAGCACAGCAGGGCGATGGCCAGGTGGGGTACGCGGATGTGCGGTCCGAGCCACACCGTCAGATGGAGGTTGGCGAAGCCCTGGGTGGGGTTGCCGAGCCAGGAGTGGACCATCCAGTCGATCTCGGGCCCGCTGTAGGCGGCCAGCGAACCGCCGGGGCTCTCGGGCGGGTTGCCGTAGGAGTCGAGGGCGAGGGTGGCGGGGTCGCGGGTGAGCTCGAAACGGGCGTCGATCTTCGCCTTGAGTTCGCCGAGCAGTTCCTGCCATTGGCGGAAGGTTTCAGTGACGTCGGTGACGGGTGCCATGTCCGTCATGTCCTGCACAGCCTTGAGAGTCTCGGTCATGGCGCTCCTCGGGGGTGACTGGGCGGAGGAAGGGGCGAGGTGGTCCCCGCCGCGGACGCCGGACGCCTGCCGGTGCCTGCCTGCTCGTACGGGTTACGGGCGGGGCGGGGTGGAGATCAGCTGGTACGCGGCGCGGGCTCGGGGACGGCGAGCGCGCCC
>NZ_JAELVH010000406.1 GCF_019399235.1 Streptomyces poriferorum
ACGGGTCGTACGCCGCGTACTGCGGCTGCTGGGGTTCCTGGTGCTGCCCCTGCTGCGGGTGGTGGTCGGTGTAGACGCCGTACTGCCCGGTGTCGTCCGGCAGCGGCTCCGGGGCGTAGACCGCGGCCGGTCCGGCCTGCGGTGCGGCCTCCGGCTGCCGCGGCGCCTCGTGGTCGTACTCCATCTCCAAGTCCGATACCTGGAGCGTGGGTTCACGGTCGGCACCGCCACGGCGGCGGCGGCTCTCGCCGGGGCTGCCCCCTATGGCCCAGCCCGTCGAGAAGCCGCGGCGGAAGGAGAGCGTGACGTACGTCTGGCCGGTCGCGAAGGCGATCGCACCAAGGGTGATGACGAACACGGACGGCATCAGCACACCGACGACGACACCGGCGAAGCCGGTGAAGGCGAGCAGGCGCCAGCGCAGGCGTGCCTTGTACTGCAGCAGCACCTCACCGAGCAGCCACAGCGCAACGATGCCGAACGCGATGTAGAGGACCGTCCAGCCCATGCCCGCCCCCTTCTACGGCCACCGCCCCGGGTCGCGGCGGGTACGGCCGGTCACGACTGCTTGTGCAGTCCGAGATTCTCGTAGATTTCGAGCGTCGCTGTCGAGTTGTTCAACGTGATGAAGTGCAGCCCGGGGACACCCTCGGAAAGCAGCTTCGCGCAGAACCGCGTTGCGAAGTCGATGCCAATGGAGCGTACAGCGGCGGGATCGTCCTTGACCGCGAGGATCCGTTCTTTCAGATCCGCGGGCAGCGTCGCGTTGCTGAGCTGCGCGAATCTCTCCAATTGCCGGACGCTCGTCAGCGGCATCACCTCGGGGATGATCGGGGTTTCGCAACCCGCAGCGACCACCCGGTCACGCATCCGGAGATAGGCGTCCGGATCGAAGAACATCTGCGTGATCGCATAGTCCGCACCGGCGCGGCACTTGTCCACGAAATGCCGGATGTCGGTGTCCCAGTCGGCGGAGCGCGGATGCCTTTCGGGGAATGCCGCGACGCCGACACAGAAATCGCCGGATTCCTTGATCAGCCGGACGAGGTCCGCCGCGTAGTGCACGCCCTGCGGGTGTTCGACCCACGGACCCATCGGGTCGCCCGGCGGGTCGCCGCGCACGGCGAGGATGTTCCGGATTCCGGCGTCGGCGTACTGCCCCACCATGTTGCGCAGCTCGGCGATGGAGTGGTTGACCGCCGTGAGGTGCGCGACCGGGGTGAGGGTGGACTCGGCGGCGATGTCCTGGGTCGCCTTCACCGTCCCGGACCGGGTGGATCCGCCGGCCCCGTACGTCACGGAGACGAAGCTCGGTCCCACCGCCTCGACCCGGCGCAGCGCGTTCCAGAGGTTCCGCTCGCCCTTCTCGGTCTTGGGCGCCCAGAACTCGAACGAGTACGAGGTCTTGCCGGTCGCGAGCATCTCACGCACGGTGCGCGCGTGATCTGTCCTGGTGGAGGGTGTGCCAAGGGCCATACCGGCAGGTTAACCAGGGCGCGGCGAGCTCCCAACCGAACTGGGGCGATTTGGCTTGATTGCCCGATCTTTGTCCACACTTCGGACACTCCTGTCCCGAAGCGGCCCCTCCGCCCGCCCGGTCACACGCCGGCGCGGTCCCGGATCCTTCCCGCCAGCGCGGCGGCGGCGGCAGCCGGATCGGAAGCCTCGGTGATGGCCCGCACGACGACGACCCGGCGCGCTCCGGCGTCCAGCACCTCGTCGAGGTTGCCCGCGTCGATCCCGCCGATGGCGAACCACGGACGGGCGGGGGTGAGCGAGGCGGCGTAGCGGACGAGGTCCAGCCCCGGGGCGTGCCGGCCGGGCTTGGTCGGGGTGGGCCAGCAGGGGCCGGTGCAGAAGTAGTCGACACCGGGCTCGGCGACGGCCGCGTCGACCTCGGACGCGGCGTGCGTGGAGCGGCCGATGACCACGTGCTGGCCGATGATCGCGCGGGCGGCCCGGACCGGCAGGTCACCCTGGCCCAGGTGCAGCACGTCGGAGCCGATGGCATGGGCGACGTCGGCCCGGTCGTTGACCGCGAGGAGCTTGCCGTGGCGCTTGCAGGCGTCGGCGAAGAGGGCGAGGTGTTCGAGCTCCTCGGCCGCTTCCATGCCCTTGTCGCGCAGCTGGATGATGTCCACACCGCCGGTCAGGACCGCGTCGAGGAACGCGGGAAGGTCACCCTGGCGCCGGCGGGCGTCCGTGCACAGGTAGAGCCGGGCGTCGGACAGCAGCGCGCGAGGCGTGGACATGGTGCGGTTCCCCCCGGGGAAAGGCGACATCGATTCGGTTCGTCGGTGCCGCGCGGGGATGCGGGCCGCACCGAGCGGCCCGCATCCCCCGTGCGGCAGCGGGTCAGACGGCGAGCGCCTGGGCGCGGCGCTTCACCTCCGTGCCGCGATTCTCACTCAGCGCCTGCGCGGGCGTGCCCGGCAGACTCGGGTCGGGGGTGAAGAGCCATTCCAGCATCTCCGCGTCGGAGTAGCCGTCGTCCCTCAGGAGCGTCAGGGTCCCCGAAAGGCCCTTGACCACCTTGTCGCCGTCGATGAAGGCGGCAGGCACCTGGAGCGCCCGGTTCTCACCACGTCGTACGGCGATGAGCTGGCCGTCCTTGACCAGCTGGCGTACACGCGTCACCTCGACACCGAACATTTCGGCGATGTCGGGAAGGTGGAGCCAGGCGGGGACGAGAGCATCGATCTTTGCGTCAATCTCGGTCACGGGGACAAGCGTGCCATCCCGGACCGACAGTCGGTACCCGGGCCGACCGTACGGGGGCCGGTCGGGCCGTCAGAGCGTGGCCGATTTCAGGGGCACGGAGGGGTCGGCGACCCGGTCCGGGTTGAGTTCCGCCCCCGATTCGACGAGTTTGCGCCCCTGCGCGAGATCGCGCGGACGGCCGACGGCCAGTACGGCGACGAGCACACCGTCGCGCAGCCAGCACACCGTCCACGACGGCTCGGCCGGATCGCCGCGCCACACCAGGGCGTCGGCCCCCGTGTGGTGGCCCGCGTACTGGACGAAGCGGCCGAACTGCTCGGACCAGAAGTAGGGCACGGGGTCGTAGACCGGGGGCCGCTCCTCGCCTTCCGCGGCGGTGATGGCGGCGGCGACGGTGCGGGGGCCCTGGAGGGCGTTGTCCCAGTGGTGGACGAGCAGGCGCTCGCCGTAGCGGGCGGAGGGGAAGGACGCGCAGTCCCCGACCGCGTACACGTCGGGCAGCGAGGTGCGCAGGGACGCGTCGGCGGTCACCGACCGGTCCGGGCCGAGCTCGATCCCGGATCCGGCGAGCCATCCGGTCGCGGGCCGGGCGCCGATACCGACGACGACCGCGTCCGCCGGAAGGGTGCGGCCGTCGGCCAGGACCACGCGGCCGGGTTCGATGCGGGCGACCCGGGCGCCGGTGAGGAGCGCGGCGCCGCTCTCGGCGTACCAGCCGGCCATGGGTGCGGCGACCTCGGCGGGCAGTGCGCCCGCGAGCGGGCGGTCGGCGGCCTCGACGACGGTGACCGCGCAGCCGGCCGCGCGGGCGGCGGTGGCGAACTCGGCGCCGATCCAGCCCGCGCCGACGACCACGACGTCGTGCTGCCGCTCCAGGACCGGCCGCAGCCGGGCGGCGTCGTCCAGGGTGCGCAGGAGGTGGACGCCCGGGACACCCTCGGAGCCGGGCAGCACCAGGGGCTCGGCGCCGGTGGCGACGATCAGGACGTCGTAGGGTACGGGCCCGTCCGGGGTGTCCAGTTCGTGGTCGTCCGCGCGCAGCGCCGACACGTCCAGGCCGAGCCGCAGGGTGACGTCCAGCGCCTCGAAGTCGATGTCGAAGGCGGAGTCCTCGGCCTTGCCGAGCAGGACCGCCTTCGACAGCGGGGGCCGGTCGTACGGCTGGTGGGGTTCGGCGCCGATCAGCGTGACGGGGCCGGTGAAGCCCTGTTCCCGCAGGGCCACGGCGGTCTGCACGCCCGCCATGCCCGCTCCGGCGATCACGACGCGGCGGCGGTGCCGCGGCCCTGTCTGCTGCTGTCCGGTCTGCTCGTCCACCCGTCCACCTTAAACACCTGACGGTTCGTCAGGAAGACGGTTCCCGTGACGCGACCGCCGGATCGCCTCCCTGGGGCCCGCGTTCACGGCACCGGCGGCTCCCTTGCCGGGGGCGCGGGCCCGGGGTTTAGGGTGGCCGTGCACATCACTCGCGGGAGCCCGGACGCACCGGGCTGAGAGGGAGGCTGGACGGCCTCCGACCGTACGAACCTGATCCGGGTCATGCCGGCGAAGGGAGGGGCTGGACGCCCATGCGTATGCACCGTACGAACGGGTCCGACGTCCTCGTCATCGGGGGCGGCATCATCGGCCTGGTAACCGCCTGGCGGGCCACTCAGCGCGGCCTGGCCACCGCGGTCGTCGATCCCGCACCGGGCGGCGGCGCCGCCCAGGTCGCGGCCGGGATGCTGGCCGCCGTCACCGAACTCCACTACGGCGAGGAGACGCTGCTCGGCCTCAACGTCGCCTCCGCCGCACGCTATCCGGCGTTCGCGGCCGAGCTGGAGGCGGCGAGCGGCCAGGAAATCGGCTTCCGCGCCTGCGGCACCCTGGCCGTCGCGCTCGACGCCGACGACCGCGCCCATCTGCGCGAACTCCATGCCCTGCAACGCCGCTCGGGACTGGACTCGGAGTGGCTCACCGGCCGTGAGTGCCGCCGCCTGGAGCCGATGCTCGCACCCGGCGTACGCGGCGGGCTGCGGGTCGACGGCGACCACCAGGTCGACCCCCGACGGCTGGCCGCCGCGCTGGTGGCGGCGTGCGAACGTGCCGGGGTCGTCTTCCACCGCCAACGGGCCGAGCGGCTCTCGGTCACGGGCGGCCGGGCCGCAGGAGCCGTGCTGGCCGACGGTACGCAGCCGGTGGCCGATCAGGTGGTACTCGCCGCGGGCAGCCTCAGCGGCCGGCTCGCGGGGGTGCCCGAGCACGTCCTGCCCCCGGTCCGCCCGGTGAAGGGCCAGGTGCTGCGACTGGCCGTGCCTCCCGCGTACGCCCCCTTCCTCTCCCGCACCGTGCGGGCCGTGGTCCGGGGCAGCCACGTCTATCTCGTACCGCGCGAGAACGGCGAACTGGTCATCGGCGCCACCAGCGAGGAGATGGGCTGGGACACCACCGTCACGGCGGGCGGTGTGTACGAGCTGCTGCGCGACGCGCACGAGCTGATGCCGGGCATCACCGAACTGCCGCTCACCGAGACCCTCGCCGGTCTGCGCCCCGCCTCCCCGGACAACGCCCCACTGCTGGGCCGCACCGCGCTGCCCGGCCTCCATCTCGCCACCGGCCACCATCGCAACGGGGTGCTGCTCACCCCCGTCACCGGGGACGCGATGGCACAGCTGCTGGCCGAAGGCGATCTGCCCGAGGTGGCACGCCCCTTCTCCCCCGGCCGTTTCTCACCCGCCGCCCCCGTACGTCAGG
>NZ_JAELVH010000407.1 GCF_019399235.1 Streptomyces poriferorum
CGATGACGGCGTCGGCGCCGGTACCTTGATGGACGCGGCCACGTCCCGCAGGAGATGGGTGAAGGCGCTCTCGTCGACGATCGGCGTGCCGAACGACTTCGCCTTCACCGTCTTCGAGGTCGCGGCGTCCGGGTCGTTGGTGACGAGCAGGCTCGTCAGCCGGGAGACGCTCGTCGCCACATGGAGCCCCGCCTCCACGGCCCGGTCCTCCAGGAGCTCGCGGTCGATCGAGGTGTCGCCGGAGAACGCCACCCGCATGCCCTGCATGAGAGGTTTTTCCTTTTCGTACCGACCTGGGTTCGGATACGGGCACGCCGGGCGCTTGCGAGAGGGGCGCCAGCTGTTCTGTGCCCCGTACGAGGGCTGGTAGCCGATCCGCGGGGTGACGGGGGAGTCCGACCACTCGGTCAGCGGCCGGCACTCCAGCAGCGGCAGCCGCATTCCGTCCCGCGCCGCCGCGTGCAGGCTGGGGCGGAACGCCTCGGCGAGCACCCGGGCGTCGTCCAGCGCGTGGTGCGCGCGCTCCTGCACCACGCCGAAGTGCGCGGCCAGCGACTCCAGCTTGTGGTTGGGCAGCGGCAGCCGCAGCTCCTTGGAGAGCGCGATGGTGCACAGCCGCTGCTGGACGGGGGCGATCACCGCGGCCCGTGCGTACTCCCGGGCCAGCATCGACCAGTCGAAGGCGGCGTTGTGCGCGACGAGCACACGGTCGGCGAGCCGCTCGGAGAGCTGCGCGGCCACTTCGGGGAAGAGCGGGGCGCCTTCCAGGACATCGCTCGTCAGGCCGTGGATCCAGACAGGTCCGGGATCACGCTCCGGGTTGACGAGGCTGTACCAGTGGTCCTCGACGTTGCCCTGGGCGTCCAGGCGGTAGACGGCGGCGGAGATGATCCGGTCGTCCCGTGCGAGGCCGGTGGTCTCCACGTCGACGACCGCGTACCCCTGCGGGTAGGCGGTCGGCCACGGTGCTGCGGTCTGGCGGTCGTCGAGCATGGTCACAGAGAATACGGGCCGCCACCGACAGTCCCCTATTCGGCCGTCACCCCTGGGGGTCCGCCGACGACGAGCAGCCCGTCCACCAGGGCCCGTACGGACGTGACGAACAGCCGTTCCTGGTCGGCCGGCCGGGCCAGCGCCCTGGCCAGTGCGGGGTCGCCGCCGGCCGTCGACGTACTCCACAGATCGCCCTCGGCTGGCGACTGCACGGGCGACCGCTCCCGGTTGCGCTCGACGAGCAGGAAGCCGACGGTGTGGAACTGCACCGCCCGTACCGCGTCCGCCGCCCGGGAGCCGCGCAGCCCGGCGGCGTGCACCTCGTGGGCGAGCGCCTGCTGGGCCGGCAGGAACATGCGTTCCGTCAGTCCCCGTTCGTGGACCATCGCGATCAGATGCGGGCGGGCGCGCAGCTCCCGGCGCAGCCCGCGGGCCACGGAGACGATCCTGGTCACCGGGGTGCGGCCGGCGGGGCGGAGGGTGCCCATCTCCTGGACGGTGCGCTCGACCAGGGCGTCCAGCAGCGACTCGCGGTTGCCGACGTGCCAGTAGATCGACGTGACGGCGGTGCCCAGTTCGGCGGCCAGTCTGCGCATGGTGAGGGCCGGCGGACCGTGCTGCCGTACGAGTCCCGCAGCGGCCGCGAGGACCTCCTCACGGGTCAGCGACGATCGAGCCACAGCTCCTCCGGTCTCCAGAACTCCGTTACAAGCACGGCTATTTACCCTTCACGCGCTCCGGTGTAACTGTGTTACAGAACCCGGCGCGGACAACCGAGAAGGGTGGCACCGCATGGCACGTGTACGGTACGGCGCGCGCACCGAGGCCGAGATCGCGGAGGCCCGCGCGGCCCGCTCCCGGCTCCCCGACATCTGGTCCACCGGCGTCGCCGCCGTCTGGGAGAGCGACCCGGACGCGGTGGCCGCAGTCCTCCCACCACCCCTGAAACCCTCGGCCCGTCCGCTCGTCCGGGCGAACATCAGCAAGGTCGATCTGACCGGCTATCCGCTCGGCGCGGGCTCCGTCGCCGTCGCCGCCGTCCATGACGGGCACGAGGGCTGGTACCCGCTGGTCATGCCGATGACCCACGAGCGGGCCCTGACCGGCGGCCGGGAGGTGTTCGGCGAGCCGAAGAAGCTCGGTGAGGTCAGCGTGGAGCGCGAAGGACTCGTCGTGCACGCCTCGCTCGCCCGCCACGGCATCGCCTTCGTAGAGATCCGCGGCGCGGTCGGCGAACCGCTCCCACTGCCCGGACCGTCCACCAAGCTCGACTTCTACTTCAAGTTCCTGCCCGCGGTGGACGGCGAGGGCTTCGACGCCGACCCCGTACTGATCCACTGCACCCGCCACGAGAAGGTCCGCCGGCTGGAGCGGATCACCGGCGACGTCGTGCTGCGCGAGTCCATGTACGACCCGGTCGCCGACCTCCCCGTACTGCGCGTCCTCGACATCACCATCGGCGAGAAGACCAGCGACCAGCAGGGCCGGGCCGTCGAGCGGGTGAGCGCCGACGCGCTCCTGCCGTACATCCACCAGCGCTACGACGATCCGCAGCAGATCCACGACGGCCCGCCGCGAGGGAGCGTCCGATGAGGCTTCAGGAGGGGCAGGTCGCCGTCGTCACCGGCGCCGCGAGCGGCATCGGACTCGCGATGGCCCGGCGGTTCGCGGCCGAGGGGCTGAAGGTCGTACTCGCCGACGTGGAGGAGGGCGCTCTCGACAAGGCGGCCGGTGAACTGCGCGCGGAGGGCGCACAGGTGCTGGCCCGGCCCGTCGACGTCAGCGAGCGCGACTCCGTGCGGGCGCTGGCCGAGGCCGCGTACGAGACCTTCGGCGCCGTGCACGTGCTGTGCAACAACGCCGGGGTCGGCTCCGGAGCCGAGGGCCGGATGTGGGAGCACGAGCCCAACGACTGGAAGTGGGCCTTCGCCGTCAACGTGTGGGGCGTCTTCCACGGCATCCAGGCCTTCCTGCCGCGCATGCTCGCGGACGGCGGCCCCGGCCACGTCGTCAACACCTCGTCCGGCGACGGCGGAATCGCCCCGCTGCCCACCGCGTCCGTGTACGCCGTCACCAAGTCAGCCGTCGTCACGATGACCGAGTCGTTGTACGCGCACCTGAAGGCGGAGGGCGCCGCGGTCGGTGCCTCGGTCCTGTTCCCCGGCCCGCACATGCTGCGTACCGGACTGTGGGAGTCGCACCGCAACCGGCCCGAACGGTACGCCAAGGAACGCCCGCGCAGGACCCCGTACCGCAGCCTCGACCAGTGGGAGAAGGCCATGAAGGCGGGCGGCCACGAGGTGGAGTTCACGCCCGTGGAGGACGTGGCCGCCACCGTCGTGGACGGGATCCGTGCCGACCGCTTCTGGATGCTGCCCGACAGCGAGCACAGCGACCGGCAGATCCGCGCCAGGTCGCAGTCGATGCTGGAGCGTTCCAACCCGTCCTACCTGGAGAACTTCATACTCGACTGAGGGGACAGGACCCAGCGATGACCGACGACGACCCGTACCTGATCATCTCCTCCGACTGCCACGCCGGGCTTCCCACCGAGGAGTACCGGCCCTACCTGGACAGCCGGTTCCACCGCGAGTTCGACGACTTCCTGGCCGGCCGCGACCGCCGCCGCGAGGAGATGACCCGCCTCGGCGTGCGCAACGAGGCCTTCGCCGACAAGTGGTTCCACGACAACGAGGAAGGACTGAGGGGCGGCTGGGACGCGACGCAGCGCCTCAAGGAGCTCGACGGCGACGGCGTGGCGGCCGAGGTCGTCTTCCCTGACGCGGACGCCGTCGACAGCCGCACCGCGGCCCCCTTCGGGGTCGGCCTCGGCCTCTCCGGGGACCAGGACCCCGAGCTGGGCATGGCCGGAGCGCAGGCCCACAACCGCTGGCTCGCCGAGTTCGTCTCCCAGCACCCCGAACGCCACTGCGGTGTCGCCCTGTTGCCCGTCACCGGCGAGGTCGGCCGGGTCGTCGCCGAGATCCACCGGGCGAAGGAGTCCGGTCTCGGCGCCCTGATGATCCCCTCGATGTGGGTGGACAAGGCCCCGTACCACGACCGCCGTTACGACCCCGTGTGGGCGGCCGCCGCCGAGACGGGCATGCCGATCGTCACCCACTCCGGCGCGGCGCCGCGCCACGAGTACGGCGACCACCTCGGGATCTACGTCTCCGAGGTCACCTGGTGGCCCTCCCGCCCGCTCTGGTTCCTCCTCTGGTCGGGCGCCTTCGAACGGCATCCCGGGCTGAAGTTCGGTGTCGCGGAGTCAGGCTGCTGGTGGCTGCCGAACCTCCTCTGGTTCATGGACCGGCTCTACCTCGGCGCCCACGGCGGCAAGAAGCTCTCCCCGTTCGCCGAACTGAAGCGCCCGCCGCACGAGTACCTCGACCGGCAGGTGTTCATCTGCGCCACCAACACCAAACGCCGCGAACTCGCCCAGCGGTACGAGATCGGCGTCGGCAACATCCTGTGGGGCAGCGACTTCCCGCACCCCGAGGGCACCTGGCCGAACACCGCGAACTGGCTGCGCAACACCTTCCACGACATTCCCGTCGCCGAGACCCGCGTGATGCTGGGCCTCGCGGCCGCCGAGGTCTTCGGCTTCGACAAGGACAGGCTCGCCCCCATTGCCGCGCGCATCGGACCCACCCCCGCGGACCTGGGCCAGAGCACCGATCAGGCGGCGGTCGAGGCGTCCTGGGCCCGCTCGCGCGAGGTCGGCCGGCACTGGCTGACCGACCACGACTTCCCGGTCCTGGGGGCGTCATGACGGACCGCTACACCGTCATCTCCGCCGACTGCCACGCCGGCGCCGACCTGCTCGACTACAAGCCGTACCTGGAGTCGAAGCACCACGACGACTTCGACGCCTGGGCGGCGGCCTACGTCAACCCGTACGAGGACCTGGTCGCCGACACCGCCGACCGGAACTGGAACTCGGACCGTCGCCTCGCCGAGCTGGAGGCGGACGGCATCGTCGCGGAAGTCGTCTTCCCCAACACCATCCCGCCCTTCTTCCCCTCCGCCTCCCTGATGGCC
>NZ_JAELVH010000408.1 GCF_019399235.1 Streptomyces poriferorum
GCGGGGGTTCCCCGCGAGCGGGGGCGCGCGCTGAAATGCTGCCCTATGCCATCACGCTGGGCAGTTGCGGCGAGGCGGAGAACTCGACCGTTCACGGTCCCTGGGCTGAGTGCCCGGCGGTACTGTCAGGCTGGCTGCGCGAGCCGCAGCGACGAAGTCCTCCCGGTGGGATTCGACCCGCTCGATGAGCGGGTCGCGAACCCATCCATCGATCAGGTGGTCCCACGTGGCTGGGCGTCGGTCGACCAGACGCAGAGCCTGAATTACCTTCAATTCGGTGGGAGTGGCGCTGTTGCGGAGGAAATACTCCGGAAGACCTCGATCGTTCCTTCGTTTCTCCTCGCCCTTGCGTGCCCAATCGACGATGAATTCCCAGGCTACGTACGCCGCGCCATGACTATCGTCGGTGCAAGTCTTCCGGGTCGCCGGGGCACCAACCTGCCTCCAGCGCGGTGACCGTCGCGCGCAATACCGCGCGATCGAGAGCGCGGCGTTCCTGCTCGTCAGTCATCGGCCCTCTTCAAGTCGCACATCGATTGCGCGGACGACCCTGTACCGCGCACACCCATGCTTCCTCACCAACATCATCCGCACGAGTCCACCGGGGGAGGAACTCCCTTACGGAGGAGGCAGGGAGAAGGAAGGGAAGAACGGAGGACGGAGTTGGTACGGAACGTCGAGCGGCCGGAGAGATCTGCGTCCTTGACAGCCCAGCGCCGCACCCTTGAACGCTGCTGCCCGGCCACACGTCTTGTGGGCACATCAGTCCCCGTCCGAAACAGGCTCCGTGAACGCGGCAACTGCCAGGAGCTGTTCGTCTCCGCCCGGTGCGGCCAGCAGGCAGATTCCGACCGGCAAGCCGCGGATGGCGGGCCGGGTGGGGCGCGACAGCGAGGAGTCCGCCCGGTCCCGCGCGGCGACGTTCGGGCCGAACTCCGGGCGGGCCCGTGTGATCCACCGGCCGTGAGCGCGCCATACCTCCGCGGCCTGGACCGTGGTGAAGGCGTCCCGGGCCGAGGCGTGCGGGATCGGTGCCCGGTCGTCGAACAGGGAGGCCCGGTCGGGGTCGAGGTCCAGTCCCGCGGCCAGCCGGGCGAGCGCCGGCGACAGGGCCGCGCGTACGTCCGGAGCAGCCAGGGACCACAGGTCGGCCGGGGCGAGCAACCGGCGGGTTGTGTGGTCGCCGGGCTCGGTGCCTGCCAGGAGGGCGGCGGTGGCGTCGCGCATCAGGGGGAGGGTGCGGGTGAGGAGACCCGGGGTGTCGAAGGAGGGGGCGAGCGGGCTGATCCCGGTCACGTCGGCGCGTGCGTGCGTGGGGCGCAACCCGTACAGGCCGCAGTAGGAGGCCGGCACCCGGATGGAGCCGGCGGTGTCGGTACCCAGTCCCAGGTCGGCGAGCCGCCCGGCGACCGCGGCCGCCGTACCGCTGGACGAGCCACCCGTCAGACGGCCGGGCGCCGCAGGGTTGGCGGGCGCGCCGTAGTGGGCGTTGGTGCCGCCCAGGCTGTAGGCGAGTTCGTCGGTGTGGGTCTTGCCCGCGGTCACTCCTCCCGCGTCCAGCACGCGGGACACGCACGCGGCATGACGCGCAGCCGTTCCGGCTTCGGCGAGCAGCAGCGGGTGGCCGTTGCCGGTGGGAGCGCCGGCGAGGTCGATCACGTCCTTGACGGCCACCCGGGCACCGGCCAGGCCCTCGGCGGCGACAGGTTCCGGCAGGGCGGGGGACGGCAGCCAGGGGACGTACGGCCCGACGACGGGCAGCGCGCTCGGAGAGGATGTGCCCCCGGTCACCGGAGCAGGCCCGGCGCAGTGGGTCCGTCGATCAGCAGGGGACCGAGATCTGCCTTGGGAAGGCACACATGGACGCCCTTCACACCATCCACGACCTGCGATATGCGCAGGTCGACGGCGGCGCTCAGATAGGCCAGCGCCACCGCGCCGGGCAGGCCGCAGCGTTCGGCGAGATAGGTGAGCGCCGAACGGGTGGCCTTGCGGACGGCCTCGTCGAGGTCCTCGTCGAGACCGGTCACGAGATAGTGCCCGGCCGTCTCCGCGTAGGGGCCGGCGAGCCCTGCTGCGAGCCGCCGGGCCCGGGTGTCGGAGTGCAGGGTCAGCCGCAGGGTGGCCCGCAGGGGAGCCTCGAATGCGGTGAGGGCGACCTCCCCGTCGCCTTGGGCGAAGTGCGGGTCACCCGCGTAGAACATGGCCTCCGCCACCTGCACCGGAAGGAACAGGCGCGCGCCTTCGCCCAGGAGCCGGATGTCGAGGTTTCCGCCGTGGGCTCCCGGCGGGACCGAGTGCACCGGCGCCTCGGTGGCGGGTGCGACACCCATGATGCCGAGGAAGGGGGCGAGCGGGAACCCGATGTCCCGCCCGTCGCCGACGGGCAGTCGGCCGCGACCGTCGTCGTCGACATGGGCGACCAGGGACACCGGGGGGACGGGCTGCCCGTCCGGGTGGTCCGGCGCCGGCGCCGGGTACTCCCCGGGCAGGGCGCCACGCCCGTGCCGGTTGCTGATCACGCCGTACGCCGTCCTGCGCCGCAGGCGCACGACCTCTACCTCCAGTACGTCGCCCGGGAGCGCACCACGCACCGCGACCGGTCCGGTGACGACATGGGGCCCCTGTACACCGGGGTCGAACAGCGCGTCGGACGAAGCCAGTTCGATGGCGTCGTGCAACACGTTCCGCTCCGCGATCCCGGCCTCCGCGAAGAACTTCACCGGGTCGCGCCCCTGGTCCGGCAGGATGCCCTCGTGACTCGTCGTGTCGAGGCACACGGTGGTGCCGGAGTCCACGGTGAGGGCCGGGCGGCCGACCGCGTTGGGAAGCAGTCCCCAGGTCGTCGTCCCATGGCCCGCGGCGAGGTAGACCGAACCGTCGATGGTGCCGGTGTGAGGCTGAAGTACGCTCATGGCGTTGACCTTTGCATACACCCGTTACAAGCCGGTTAACCCAAGCGGCCCGGCGAATCCCGGAGGGCGGAGCCATGACCGAACTCGGCGCGGTGCGGAGGCGGGACGCAGGGCAGGCGGTGTGCGACGCCATCAGGAACGACGTGGTCACACGCGTGTTCACGCCCGGAGACCGCCTCACCGAGGAGCGGCTCGCGGCCCGTTACCGGGTCTCGCGCATTCCTGTCCGTGAAGCCCTGCGCACCCTGGAGGCCGAGGGGTTCGTGCACTCACGCCCGTACGGCGGCACGTTCGTGGCCGAGTTGAGCGACAAGGAGGCCGAGGATCTGCTGGGCATCCGCCTGCTCATCGAGCCGTTCGGTGCCGAGCGTGCCGCCACCCGCCGGACCGCGGTGCACCTGGCCACGCTCGAACTTCTCGTGGCCGAGGCCCGCGAGATCCTGGATGCCGGCTCGTCGACAGGGCTCGCCGATCTCAACACCCGCTTCCACCGCGTACTCGCCGAGGCGTCGGGCAGTCCGACGCTGGCGGCACTGGTGGCACAGCTCGGGTACAAGATCTCCTGGGTGTATTCAGTCGAACTCCCGCGGCGCGCACCGGACTCGTGGGCCGAGCACGAGGAGATCGTCCAGGCGCTGCGCGACCAGAACCCGAAGGAGGCACGTGACCGGGTCGCCGACCACATCATGCGCGCCCAGGCCGCCTACCGACTGCGCGGAAAACGCTGATCGCAGAGGGCGGGACGCCGGTCCGACGTGCCTTTCCCCGCCGGCTGCCCGCCTGTTCCGCTACCTGCCTGCCGGCCCCGCTCTGCGGGTCATGAGCGTGAAGAGCTGTCGGAAACACGAGCGTCACGTGGTTAGCTGTATGCCGTAACGCGATCTCTGTATACACCTTCTGGACGTCATCGCACGTCACTCTTTCCCGGAACGCCAGAAGGGGATCGCTGTGTACGACCTCGTGCTGCGCCGCGCGTTGATCACGGAGGACGGTGCGCCGGCCGACATCGCCGTCATCGACGGGATGATCGACGTGGTGGGCGACGTGCCGCCGCAGGCTCCCGCCCGCGAAACCATCGACTGCGGCGGACTCGTCGTCGTTCCCGGTTTCATCGAGTCCCATCTGCACCTGGACAAAGCCCTGTTGAGCGGAATCGGCCGACCGGCCGAGACGCTGGCCGATGCCATCGAGGTGACGGGGGAGCTCAAGCGCGACTTCACCCATGACTCGGTACGGGCCCGCGCCCTCCAGGTGCTGCGGTGGGCCGTGGGCAACGGCACCACGCTCATCCGCGCCCATCCGGACGTCGACCCGGTCGTCGGTCTCGTCGGGCTGGACGTCATGCTCGAACTCCGTGAGAGCCAGAAGCACTTGGTGGACCTGCAGGTCGTCGCCTTTCCGCAGGAAGGGATAGAGCGGGCGCCGGGTACCTACGCCCTGCTGCGGGAGGCACTTCGGCGGGGTGCGGACGTTGTCGGCGGCTGTACGTACAACGAGGCGGACGTCGCCGCCTGTCGCCGCCACATCGACACGGTGCTCGGACTCGCCGTCGAGTTCGGGGTGCCGGCCGATCTGCACGCCGACTTCGCCGACGACACCGCCGACGGGCGCTTCGCCCTTGCCGGTGCCCTCGCCGAGGCCACTCGGGAGCACGGACTCGGCGGCCGGGTGACGCTCGGCCATGTGACCTCGCTGGCCGGACGGCCGCCCGCCGAGCGGGCCGAAGTCGTCGCACTCCTCGCGGAGGCCGGAGTGGCGGTCGTCGCGCTGCCCGCCACCGACCTGTACCTCGGCGGGCGTGGCGACGACCGGGCCGTGCGCCGGGGGGTGGCCCCGGTCCGGGAACTGATCGACGGGGGAGTGGTGACCGCTTACTCCTCCAACAACGTCCGCAACGCCTTCACGCCCTTCGGTAACGCCGACATGCTCGACATCGGCCACCTGCTCGCCCAGACCTGCCACATGGGCGGACCGGCCGACACCGGACGGATCCTGCGCATGGCCACGACGGAGGCCGCCCGCGTCACCGGCGTCCACGACGGCTACGGCATCCACCCCGGAGCCCGCGCCGACCTGGTGGTCCTCGGGACGCGCCGCCACGCGGACGTGCTGGCCGACCGGCCGGAGCGCCGGTGGGTCGTCAAGCGCGGTCGCGTCGTGGCGCGTTCCGTCCGTACCACCGAAATCATCGACACCCCGGTCGAGACCGCCGAAGGCATCCGGGCCGCGTAGAGCGCTGATCGGCTGCCTCGCGCCCACGACTCGCAATCGGTCGCGTCGAACCGTCCACTGCCGCCCCGTTCCCGCCGCCCGTCCCGGGACGG
>NZ_JAELVH010000409.1 GCF_019399235.1 Streptomyces poriferorum
CATACGGGCCGACCCGCCCCATCACCCGGCCGACCCGCCCGTCCCGCGCATCGACCGCGAACGACCCGAAATCCGGCGTACACGCCTCCAGATCGCCGGCCTCAGCCGCCATGACCTGCCCCCTGCCCCTCCAGCACCTGCGACAGCCGCAACGCCGTGTCGAGGTTGCAGCGCCCCAGGTCGACGAGCGCGACGGGCCCGTCACCCGCGTACGAGAGCGGGTCGATCCGCAGCGACGGCAGCACGATCCCGACCCCCGCGAACCCCCCTCGCAACCGGGCCACCAACTCCTCGGCCTCCCGCACCCTGCCCACTGCCGCGTCGCGCCGTTCCGTAGTCGTCATGATCCATTCCTTCCACTCTGAGTAGTTCCGATGCATACCCAGCGTGTCCAATTGCTCGTTAGCCTGGAAGAGGTGCGGTTCCAACAACCACACGTGTGCCACAGGGAGTTGTCATGCCAGGTCCCAGAAAGCTCGACCCCTCCTCCTCGCCACGCGCCCTTCTCGGCGCCGAACTCCGCCACCGAAGAGAGGACGCGGGCCTCTCCCAGACCGACCTCGGCGCCCCGCTCTTCGTCAGCGGCTCCTTCATCGGGCAGCTGGAGTCCGGGGTGCGGCGAATGCAGATGGATCAGGCGGAGAAGTTCGACGAGGTACTGGGCGCGGCCGGGTTCTTCGTACGGAACTGCGCGGCGCTGAAGAGGTCGAAGTACCCGGAACACTTCGCGGAGGCCGCGGAGGCGGAGGCCCGCGCGGAGGCGATCCGGGAGTACGCGCCTCAGCTCGTGCCCGGGCTGTTGCAGACAGAGGCGTATGCGCGGGCGGTGTTCCGCGAGGGGCTCCCCACCGCCACCGAAAGCGCGATCGACGAGTTGGTGGCTGCACGGCTGGAGCGCGCGCAGCTTCTCACCGATCCAACAGTGCCGATGTTGTGGGTGGTGCTGGACGAGGCGGTGTTACGCCGGGTGGTGGCTGGGCCTGCCGTCATGGCGGCCGCCCTTCGTCATATGACCGGGCTGATCAAGAGGCATCGGGTCATCGCGCAAGTGCTGCCTTTCTCAGCAGGCGCACATATGGCACTCGAAGGTTCACTCAAGCTCATGGCCTTCGCCGACGCACCACCATTGGCCTATCTACAGGGCCTGGGAACTGGGCAGTTGCAGGACGATCCGGCTGCGGTCCGTCAGTACGAACTGACCTACGATCTGGTGGTGGCCAGTGCGATCTCACCGGCAGCATCCCTGGCCTTGATCGCATCGGTGGCGGAGGATTACGACCATGAAGCTCAGCGGTTCTGACTACGACCTGTCCACGGCGACCTGGCACAAGTCCTCGTACAGCGGCGCAAGTGGCGGGGACTGCCTGGAGGTAGCCACCTGGCGCAAGTCCACGTACAGCGATGGCAGTGGCGGCAACTGCCTCGAAGTCCTCGACGGCGTCACCGAGATCGTCCCCGTCCGCGACTCCAAGGTGACCGACGGCCCCGCGCTGATGTTCCGCGCGGCAGCCTGGTCGGCCTTTGTGGCGAACCTCTGACCTGCGTGAAGTAACGCTTCGCGGGCTCCGGGCTGAGCAGGCGGCGCAGTTCCTCGTCCCCGCCCCAGGCATGGGCGACGTCCCAGTCCTCCCAGCCCGGCAGCGCCGCCTGGTGCAGGGCCATGCTCTCCCGGTGGCCGGCCCCGGCGCACGGCATGTCGAGCGCGCAGCTGTAGAACCGGTACCGGCGTGTGGCCAGGTCCAGGGCGATCCCCTGGCAGGCCCGCGCCGCCACCGGGGCTTCGGTGACCCGCCTGCCCCGGGCGAGGACTCTTTCCACCAGGCGTACGCGCTCATCGGCCCCCGTGAGGTGCCATCGGCCGTACTTCTCGTCCAACTCCCAGGCGGAGCCGTCCTCCAGGCGGACGAGGTGGGCGGTCCAACAACCCATCCACCGGACACTACCAACCGGATACGGTGCCCCCGACGTCAAGCATCAGGGGGATCACGATGGAACGACGGAAGCTGATCGGGATCGGAATCGGCAGTGGGGCGGGGCTGGCGATCCTGCCCGCCTGGTGGGCCGTGCGCCAGGTGGCGAACGGGGCCGACCCGGACTGGCACACCGACCCCGCGCCGCTGGAGCAGGCGTTCCCGCTGCTGGGCCCGCTCACCGGGGCGAAGTGGGTGAGCAGCCGGGACGGGGACCGGGGCATGCCGTCGCCGGACTTGGTGATCTCGGGCTTCGCCCGGCTGGCACCGGGGAAACTCGACGAGCTGACAGCGGCCCACGCCTTCGTCTCCGAGGAGCCCACCGACGACTTCTCCTCGTGGTTCGAGAAGCCGCTCAAGGGCGAGGGGCCGGATGCCCCGCAGTGGATCCGGTCGCACGAACTCGACCGCAACGGCAGCGACTCCTCCACCGGCCTGTGGTTCGACCGTCGCAGCGACACCGTCCGGTTCCGGGCGCTCAACCCGTACGGCTAAGAACTTTCGTTCGGATCGCACCCGGCATGATCCACACGAGAGGCCCTAGATCCGCACCACTCCGGTGAACGCGCCGTGGCCCACACCCGGGCGGGTGATCGCGAGCCAGCCGTGGCCGCGCAGGGTGGTGGTGGATCCGACCTCGGTCGGCTCGACGGAGAGGGAGTGGGCCGCGCTGTTGACGTCGGATTCCAGGGTGGCGTTGGGCTCGTACGCGTCCTCGGGGTCGTACTCGGGGTCGGCGGTGAGGGGTTCCTCCCAGTCCATGGGCTCGCCCCGCCATTCCGGGTCCTCGTAGCGCCAGTACCGGCGGCGCGGTGCGCCGTCGACGGCGACCGACCAGATCATCGAGTCGCTGTGCACGTCCTGGCAGAAGAACTGGGCCTGGCCGCAAATGGCGCTGAGGCGGTCGAGGAGGTCGTCCACGTCCCAGGTCATCTCCCCCAGCGGTGTGTCGGCGTAGATCAAGCGCCAGCCGTCCAGCTCCGGGGTGACGAACACCCGGAACGCCGTGTGCTTCGTACCGTCGGGGTCCGTGACCACGGTCGTGTCGTTCTCCATGGCGGAGAGCCCCATGGAGATCGTGCAGGGGACGCGGTCGTGCAGCCCCATGGCGTCGAAGAGTCCCTCGTACAGCGCGCCGGGGACGGCCAGCCAGCAGTGGTCGGGCAGGGATTCCGGGGTGTCCTGGTCCGCCTTGATGCGGGCGAGACGTTCCAGGGCCTGTCGGTCACGCCGGTCGAACTGGTCCGTGCCTCCGACGAGGGCCAGGGCGGTCAGCGCGTGACGCCTCAGGTGGACGGGCCCGTCACGGCGGATGCCTCGCAGGGCGGGTCCGGCGTTCGCGCCGATGGCTCTGACGGTCTTCTCGGCCTGGTGGCGCATGTACGAATCAGGGTCGTTCAGGAAGGGGATGACGTCGGTCAACGTGCCCGCGGCTGCCTCACCGAGGTTCTGCAGCCCCCAGAGGGCCTGGCGCCGTATCTCATTCATGGGGTGGGACAGCGCGGCCGTGTACTGCGGGATGCACCGCTCGTCGAAACCGCGGAGCACATGACCCAGCTCCCACCAGTCGGCGACCTTCTCGGCCCGGGCCCGGGATTCCACCGCCGCGTCGAACCCGGCGGGTCCGATCAGATGCAGAGCGTCCCGCAGGCTCCACATGGCGGACCGGCTCACCGTCCCGAGCGCGGCCACGAGTCCGGGCGCCGCACCGGCCCCGGGCTCGGCCAGTCGGCGCACGATTTCGGCGGTCGCCTCCGTGTCTCGTCCGGCTTGTTCGAGTTCGGCGATCAGTGCGGCTTGATCCATACGGCGGACGATATCCGAGGCCACTGACAACGCCCCGGGCTTCCCGCACCTCATGCGGCGAGTACGTCCCGGAGTGAAGATCCGATGCAGGACGAGCGCCCGGGCAGCACAACCCCGAGAACCCTCAAGTACTCTCAACTACCTTAGAAACATGCCTACTTCAGGCTGACACACTCATTCCCTGGGGACCAGGACGGCTTCCGCGCTCCCGACGGTCATCGTCGTGTTCTTCCTCGTCATGCCGGCGATCTGGATCGTGTCCGCGCTCACCGGGGGCCGGGGGGCGGCGGCCGCGCTGAGGGCAGGATCCATCACCGTGCCGGTACGGCTCACCGTGACCTCCGCGAAGAGCGGTGACACGGTGGTCGAGGACAGCACCCGGGCCGCGCTGAAGGAGCGGCACCCCAACGGCGCGTCCTGCTCACCCACCGTGTGGACGGCCACATTCCGCGCCCACCCCGACAAGGGCCTCATCTCGCCCGAGGGCATGAAGCTCCGGTAAGTCATCGAGCCCGTAAGCGCCCGGCGCGAAGCACCATCGCCTGGTCCGTCGGGAACATGGAGAGCGATGCGGGCGCTTACGGGCTCGAT
>NZ_JAELVH010000040.1 GCF_019399235.1 Streptomyces poriferorum
ACCGGTCCTGACCGCTCGTCATGGTCCGGCCCGCCCCCGCGCCGCGGGAAGACGCATCCGCTGGCGAGATCACGGCATGACGTGATCTCGCCAGCACGTGCCTGCCGCCCCCTCGCCCTCCGTTGGGTGCGCTCCCGCTGTCCTGATGCGGCTTCGCCTCCCTGCCCGGCCCCGCCGTTGACGAGGTGAGCCTCGCCCGGGACCGGCCGGCGACCTCAGCAGCCCGCCTCGAACACCGCATGCGGGCGCGGAACCGGTGACCGCAACGCCCCGGGGCCTCGGAGGCCGGAGTCGGTCAGACGGCGCACCGGGCCGGCCCGATGACTCCGTCGGTGCCGGTCACCGTCACGGCCTCGCCCCGGTCGGCCGTCCGGGCCTGGGCAGCGGTGCAGAAGAGCTGCTGGCGTGCGGGCTCCGAGAGCCCGGTGACCTGGGTGTTCAGGGCGACGCGCACGCCCNCCCGCGGGCGGCTTCTCGCCGTAGGGCAGCCCGGATCCGGATCCGTTCTCCGCCCATTCGGCGTAGCGCACGACCGGCATCACCCGGGACGCCGTCGACGAGGACACGAAGTACAGGACCATGCCCAGTTGCCCGGCCGGTGCGACCTGCACGATCGCGGGTTCGCCCGCCTCGACGACCTCCGTGGCCCGGATGCCGCAGCCGGCGGCCAGCAACGTCAGGGGCAACAGCGCGCCGAGCACGCGGCCTCTCCTCATTCGCCCTCCAGAGGCAGCTCGACGGTGAACACCGCGCCCCCCGCGGGCCCGTTCGCGGCATGGACCGTACCGCCGTGCAGCCGGACGTTCTCCCGGGTGATCGCCAGGCCCAGTCCGCTGCCCGTCGACCGGGTGCGCGCCGCGTCGGCCTTGTAGAAGCGGTCGAAGATGTGCGGGAGCACGGCGGCGTCGATGCCCGGCCCGCTGTCCTCGACCTCGGTCACCAGCCGCGGCGCGCCGTCCCGCCACCCGCTCCGCACTCGTACGGTGACGGGCTCGGCCCCGTGCCGCAGGGCGTTGCCGACCAGGTTCGCGATGACCACGTCGAAGCGGCGCGGGTCCAGCACCGCCCGCACACCGCAAGGGAGTTCGGTACGGACCCGGTGCTCCCAGTGACGGGCCTGGAGCGTCTTGCGGATGGTCTCGGCCACGTCGACCTCGTCGCTGTGGAGGTCGACGGCCCCGGCGTCGAACCGGGAGATCTCCATCAGGTCCTCGACCAGCGTGGCGAGCTTTCCGGTCTCGGTACTGATCAGCCGGACGGCCGCCGCCGTGTCAGGACGCAGCCCGGCGGCGTCCTCGTCGAGGACTTCCGTGACGGCGAGCATGCCGGCGAGCGGGGTGCGCAACTCGTGCGAGACGTCCGAGGCGAAGCGCCGGGCCCGTTCCTCGGCCCGGCGGAGTTCCTCGACGGACTCCTCGAGCTTGGTCGAGGACTCGTTGAACGTCCTTGCCAGTCCGGCGAGTTCGTCGGATCCGCGGACCGCGATCCGGGTGTGGAGCTCTCCCCTGCCGATGCCGGCGGCGGCGCGGCGCAGGTCGCGTACCGGACGCAGGACGCTGCGCGCGGCGAGCAGGGCGGGGACCAGCGCGATGAGGAGGGCGGGCAGGGCACCGTCACGGGCCGCGCTGACCATGGCGGCGACGTTCGCCTCCTCGGTGGCCAGGGGCATCACGGCGTAGAGGACGAGTCCGGTGGGCTGGCGGCCGTCGCCGCGGTTGAAGAGCGTCGGCATGCCGACGGTCAGCCAGGGCTTGCCGTCCTTGACGACCCGCTGGAACGAGCCGTGGCTGTTCTCTTGGGAGGCCGCTCGCAGGGCGGGCGTGATCACGGTGGAGGTCGGCCGGTCCGAGGAGGAGACCCGAAGGCTCCCGTACTCGGCGAAGACGGTCCAGGGACGGGCCTTGCCGTCGCGGGCCAGGGCCAGGCACATGTCGCGCAGCCCGAGCCGGTCCGGCGGGAGGTCGATGCCCCGTGCGCTGACCCGGTCACGGAACTGGGCGACGGCGGTGTCCTGCGCCTGCTGCAGGATCGCCGAGCGGGCCTCGCGGTAGGTCAGGGTCGCGGTGGTGGCCGCGCTGACGGCGGCGACGAACAGGAACGCGGCTATGAGGCGGGTGCGCAGGCCGAACCGGGCGGAGATCAGCTTCATCCGAGCGGCCCGAAGCGGTAGCCGAAGCCGCGGACGGTCTGGATGTAGAGCGGGCTTCCCGCCACGTCCTCGATCTTCTGCCGCAGCCTGCGCACACAGGCGTCGACCAGCCGGGCGTCGCCGTGGTAGCTGTGCTCCCACACGTATTCGAGGAGTTGCTGGCGGCTGAAGACCTGTTCCGGCGCGGCCGACAGATGCAGCAGCAGTTTCAGTTCGGACGGGGCGAGCAGCAGCCGCTCCCCCGCCTTGGCGACGGTGAGGCCGACCCGGTCGACCGTCAGTGCGCCGTGGGTCTCGACGCCGCTGCGCCCGGCGGGTTCGGCGAGCCGCCGCAGCACCGCGCGGATCCTGGCCTCGATGACCTCGGTGCGGGCGGGCTTGACGATGTAGTCGTCCGCGCCCGCCTCCAGTCCCACGACGACGTCGAAGTCGTCGCCGCGAGCGGTGAGCATGATGATCGGCAGCTGGCTGGTCTCGCGGATGCGGCGGCAGACCTGGACACCGTTCATCCCGGGCAGCATGAGGTCGAGCAGCACGAGTTCGGGCCGGAACTCGTCGAGTGCGGCAAGCCCGGCCTCGCCCGTGCCGACGGTCCGCATGTCGTGCCCGCGCCTGCGCAGCCCCAGTTCGACCCCTTCCCGTACGGAGGGGTCGTCTTCGATCAGCAGCACGCGAGGCATGGCGTCAGTATCCCAGCGATCAAGGGTGGATTCGGAAGTGTGAGCGGACCGGTGGTCCCTCAGCCGCGTCGCAGCCGGCCGCGTACGGCGCCCAGCGCGGTGCTGACCTCGGTCAGCCGCAGCGGGCGGGCCAGCAGTGCCACGACCAGGAAGAGGACCAGTACCCCGGCCCCGGCCGCGGCGAAGTCCCCGAGTCCCGCGCCGTCCGTGTCGACGACGCGGGCCGCCCCGTACGCGAGCAGCCCCGCGGGCACACACGCGGTCACCAGTCGGGCGTGCGCCCACACCCCCGGCGAGCGCAGCAGAGAGTGCCTGGGGGCGTTGGAAGCGGCGACCCTGCGGTGCAGTACGTACGCGGTGACGGTGAACCCGGCGAACAGGGCCACGGAGTACGCCCCCGCCATCCCCGTCACCGCCCAGCGCGCGGGGAGCAGCAGATAGGCGGCGACCGAGAGCCCCGCGTTGAGCGCGGCGATGACCAGGTTGAGGAGGAACGGGGTGCGGGTGTCGCTCATCGCGTAGAAGCCCCGGGAGAGCACGTACTGACCGGAGTAGGCGATGAGTCCGGGAGCGAAGGCGGCCATCATGCCGGCCATCACGGTGATGTCGGCCGGACCGGTGTGTCCGTATCCGAAGACCGACCCCATCACCCACGGGGCGAGGGCGAGCAGCGCGGCGGCAGCCGGGATCACGACGGCGGCGGAGGTCCGCAGCGCGTACGAGACGTCGCGCCGCACCCCGGCCAGGTCGCCGTCGGCGGCGGCCCGGCTCATCCGCGGCATCAGCGCGGTCACGAGGCTGACGGTCACGATGCCCTGCGGCACCACCCACAGCTGGAAGGCGTAGCTGTACGCGGTGTAGCCGGCGCCGCCCGCGACGTTCTGGTCCGCCGCGTGCTGGCCGGTGGCGGTGGAGAGCCGGGTCACCACCCAGTAGGCGGCCTGGTTGGTGAGCACCATCATGACGAGCCAGCCGGCCGCCCGCAGCGGCCGGGTGAGTCCGCTGCCGCGCCAGTCGAACCGGGGCCGCCAGCGGAACTTCGCGGCGCGCAGGGCGGGCACCAGCGCGAGGGTCTGCACGGCGATCCCGGCCGTGGTCCCCCAGCCGAGCCACTGCGCCTGCGCGGAGGTCAGTTCGCCGTCCGAGCTCGCCGCGGTCCAGAGGTAGAGCCCGAACACCGCGATGATCACGAGGTTGTTGAGGACGGGGGTCCACATCATGGCCCCGAACCGGTTGCGGGCGTTGAGTACTTGTCCGAGCAGGGTGAAGAGCCCGTAGAAGAGGATCTGGGGCAGGCAGTAGCGTGCCAGGGCGATGGTGAGTTCGGCCTGGTCCCCGTCGTACGTGGGGGCGTACACCGAGATGATCAGCGGGGCGCCGACGACGGCGAGGGCGGTGAGGGCGAGCAGGCCGACGGTGCAGAGGGTGAGCAGACGATCGGTGTAGGCGGCCCCGCCGTCGGAGTGCTCCCGGGCGGCCCGGACGAGTTCGGGGACGAAGACGGCGTTGAGGGCGCCGCCGATCAGCAGCATGTAGAGGATGTTGGGGACGGTGTTGGCGACCGTGTAGCCGTCGGCCCGCAGTCCGGTGCCGAGTGCGGCGACGACGACCGCCGAGCGTATGAACCCGGTCGCCCGCGAGACGACGGAACCGGCGGCCATGACGGCGCCGCTGCGCAGTACCGAGCCGGAGCCCTGGCGTTCGCGCTGTTCGGGGGCGACCGTGCCGGTGGTCGCGTCCGCGGCCGTCACCGGTGCGCCAGGTAGGCCTGGAAGGCCCGGTACAGCGTGTTGTTGGTGGCCCCGCCCACTGATGTCTCCCACTCTCCGAGGGTCTCCACGACCTGCCCGCCGGTGCCGAACTTCCAGCGCAGCAGCCCGAAGGGGCGGTCGTCGGGATCGAGGGTGGAGGATACCCCGCGCATGTCGTACACCTCCGCGCCCTGGGCCTGGGCGTCGAGCAGCATCTGCCACTGCAGGGCGTTGCTGGGGCGGACCTCGCGGCGGTGGTCGGCGGACGCGCCTGTCTGGTACCAGACCCGGCTCCCGGTGCTGATCATCGTGTGGGCGGCGAGTATCTCGCCCTCGTGCACGGCGAGGCAGAGCTTCATCCGGCCGGGCTGTTCGGCGTTGAGCACGGCGTACTGGCGCTGGTAGTAGGCCAGGGAACGGCCGAGCCGGAAACCGTCGCGTTCCTCGGTGATCCGCAGCAGGCGGTGGAACTCGGGGAGTTCGGCCGCGCTCCCGGTGACGATGCGCACCCCCGCCCGGCCGGCCTTGCGGACGTTGCGGCGCCACTCCTGGTTGAGCCCGGCCCACAGGTCGTCCGGGGTCCGTCCGGCGAGCGGCACCCGGAAGACGTACCGGGGCTGTGCGTCGGCGTCGTCGCCCTCCCCGCCGCAGCGCCGCCAGCCACGGGCCCGCAGCCGGTCGGCCACGGCCGTGCCGAGCGGGTCGACCTCGCGCGCCAGTACGTCACCGACCGTGCGGCCGGGACCGGTGGCGGCCTTGAGGCGGGCGGTGTCCCAGCTGCGGTAGGCCGGGGACGGCCCGATGCGTACGGCGAACGCCCCCGCGCCGCGCAGATGCGCCATGAGGGGCCGCAGCCAGCGGTCGATTCCGGGATCGGCCCAGTTCGCCACCGGCCCTTCGGGTATGTAGGCGAAGTATTTACGGGTGCCGGGGAATTGCCGGTAGAGAATCAGCGCGCTGCCGGCCGGTTCACCGCATTCGCCGTGCCAGCCGACCCTTTCCGACGACCACTGGTCCTTCACACCGGCCCAGGAAGGGTGCTGGAGAAAGCTCGCGTCCGCATGCGTGGCCAGGTGTGCGCGGTGTTCGGCGGCCGTCAGACCGCGTATCCGTAGTTCCTGGTGACGGCTGCGGTCTCCGGTCGCGAGCAGCGCTGACATGTCCGTGGCCCTCCCTCGTGGGCCCCGCGGCGGTTCTGCGGGGCTGCACAGGATGCTCACAGCGGACCATGACCGGGCTGCGCGCCGGATGTGACCGGACGGTGACCGTTGCGCTGCGCTTGTTGTCACACACCGCATTCCCGTATTTCCGCGGAATTGCGGAACCTAGGCTGACCAGAAATCGGGGGGTGGGTGAAGGAGCGGGGATGCGCGTGCCCGACCCCGAGGTACCGCACCCGAATTTCCGGTCGGCCCATGGCTCCGGTGAATTCCTCTCACTCGACGACAAAGCAAGGCCCAGGAGGTTCTTCCGTTGATACCCGCCCCTCTCACATCCGCTGCCCGACGCACCGCCCGTTCCACGCGTCCCGCCCGGCTCGCCCTGATCGCCGGCACCGCGGTGCTCGGCATCACGCTGACGGCCTGCTCCGGGGGCGCCGCGGCTTCGGGTCATGACGGCAAGGCGCAGGGCAAGGGCCCGTCGAAGGCCGCGGACACCCGGATCTCGGTGAACCTGCACGGCACCGCGGCCACCGCGGGCCGGCCGGTGACGGTGACGCTGGCCGCCGGGAAGCTGCGCACCGTCACGGTCTCGGCAGACGGCGGCGACGCCCTCACCGGCCGGCTCTCCCCCGACGGCAGGACCTGGACGTCGGACCGGCCCGCGGCGCCCGGCACCACGTACCGCATCGAGGCGAAGGACACCGGCGGCGGCGGCGGTGACACGGCCGGGTTCACCACGGCGGCGGCCGGCACGGTGAACAAGCTGACCCTCGCCCCCGGCAAGAACACCACGGTCGGCATCGCCCAGCCGCTGTCCATCGTGTTCGACCACCCGGTGAAGAACAGGGCGGCGGTCGAGAAGGCTCTCAAGGTCTCCACCTCGAACGGCACCGAGGGGTCCTGGGGCTGGCTGCGGGACTACTCGGGCCGCGACCGCGTGGACTGGCGGCCCAGGGAGTACTGGAAGTCCGGCACGCGCATCACCCTGGACGCCGAGCTCAACGGCGTCGACTCGGGCCCTTCGGGCGGCTGGTTCGTACGCGACTACGCGACGACGTTCACCATCGGCAGCAGTCAGGTGGTCGAGGTGGACCTGGACCGTCACCGGCTGGCCTTGAAGCGGGACGGCAGGACGGTCATGGACGTGCCCGTGTCCGCCGGCACACCGGGCGGCGACAGGGCGTCCTGGCGGGGCACGGCCGTGCTGATGGCGAAGGAGGGCACGATCAACATGCGTTCCGAGACGGTGGGCCTCGGCGACCTCTACGACAAGATGGTCGACTACTCGATGCGGCTGACCTGGTCGGGCATGTACGCCCATGCCGCGCCGTGGAACGCCGCGTACTTCGGGGTGGCCAACCACAGTTCGGGCTGTGTCGGCATGAGCGACGCCGACGCCGCCTCCCTCTACCGCCGGGCCCGCGTCGGCGACCCGTTCGAGATCACCGGCGCGGACGCCAAGGGCACGGTCGCGGAGGGCAACGGCTACGGAGCGTGGAACGTCTCCTGGTCCGACTGGCGGACCAGGAGCGCTCTCGGCTGACGGCACGGCGGGCATGGCCCGCGTGACCGGTACGACCGGCTCGCAGCTGACCTTCTCCCCGCCCGGCACGGGCCTTCGCAGGCGTCCGTGCCAGGTGCGGGAAGTGATCACCGGCTGCTGCCGGACGGGCACCACTGCCCGGGCCCGCCTCGCGGCAGGTCCCGGCTACCGCGCTTCCGACATCAGCGTCCCCGGTTGAGCCGGGCCGACGCTGGTCGCCTCCGTCTTCGGGTTGCGCCGCTGCCGCTTCGCCACCCAGGTGGCGAACCAGGAGAGCAGCATGCACATCCCGATGTAGATCGGCGAGATCACCATCACCACGGGGATGAAGGGCAGATCGTAGTCGAGGTTGGACGCGATGAGCTTCCCCGCGTGGAGGAATTCCTCGTAGGTGATCAGGTAGCCCAACGAGGTGTCCTTCAGGGCCACCACCAACTGGCTGATGATGGTGGGCAGCATCGCGCGCACCGCCTGCGGGGCCAGGACGAAGGTCGTGACCTGCGTCTTGCGCATGCCCAGGGCGGACGCCGCCTCGCCCTGGCCGCGCTCCACCGAGTTGATCCCGGCACGGAACACCTCGGCGAGCACCGAGCCGTTGTACAGCGTCAGTCCGGCGACCAGGGCCGGCAGCGGCTGCACCTTCAGCGCGACGAAGATGAAGAAGATCATCACCAGGACGGGCATGGCGCGGAAGAACTCGACGAGGATCGTCGCCACCCAGCGCACCGGCCGGTGGTCGGAGAGCCTGCCCACCGCGAGTACGGCCCCGAGCGCCAGCGAGAGCACCGCGGCGTACGCGAACGCCTTGAGGGTGTTGCCGAGCCCGCGCAGCAGCAGTTCCTGAATGCCCTTGTACTCGAAGGGCGTCCACTTGTCGCTGGTGAACTGGTCGGTGTCGAAGAGCAGATAGATCACCCAGCCGACCAGGGCGAGGATCAGGATCGTCGAGGCGATCCCGTAGATGAAGTGCCGCTTGCGGGTCTGCGGCCCCGGGATGTCGTAGAGGACGGTCGCACTGGGGGTGGAGTGGGCGGTCATCGGGCGACTCCCCAGCGCTTCTCCAGCACGTTGAAGATCGCGCTGATGGTCAGAGTGATGATCAGGTACCCGACGGCGATCCAGACGAAGGTCCAGATGATGTTGTAGCCCAGTTCGTTGAGGGTCTTGTAGGTGCCGAGCAGCTCGGTGACGCTGAACGCGCCGGCGATCGCCGAGTTCTTGGCAAGTGCGATGAGCGTCGAGCCGACCGGTGGGATCACCGAGCGGAACGCCTGCGGAAGCACCACGTTGCCGAGCGTCTGGCCGAACGTCATGCCGAGGCTCCGCGCCGCCTCGCCCTGCCCGGTGGGCACGGTGTTGATGCCGGAACGCAGCACCTCGCAGATGAACGCGGAGGTGTAGCAGCCGAGGGCAAGGATCGCGAAGACGTTGAACGGCAGGACCAGGCCGAAGCGCGGCAGACCGAGCAGTACGGCGAAGAACAGCAGCGTCAGCGGGGTGTTGCGCAGCACGGTCACCCAGACCGTGCCGATCACCCGGAGCGAGCCGACGGGCGCCACCCGGAAGGCGGCCATGACGAATCCGAGGACCATCGCCAGGATCGAGGCGTAGAAGGTCAGTTCGACGGTCCCGAGGAACCCCTTGCCGTAGAGCGAGAAGTTGTCGGTGAGTACGTCCATATGCCGTGGCCGTCCTCTCAGGTCGCCGGGTAGTTGTCGATGGGCGGCGGTTTCGGCGCGGGCACACCGGAGAGCCCGAGCGTCGCCTCGAACGCCTTCTTCCAGTTGCCGTTCTTCTCGTTCGCCTCCAGCGCGTCGTTGAGTGCGAACCGCAACGCGTTGTCGCTGCGCGGGACCCCGATGCCGTACGGCTCCTCGGAGAAGGGCTTGCCGACGACCTTCATCTCCTCGGGCGCCTTCGCGGCGAAGCCCAGCAGGATCGCGTCGTCGGTGGTGACGACGTCGACCTGGTACGTCAGCAGGTTGTCGACGCAGATCGAGTACGTGTCGTAGGCGACCAGCTTCGCCTTCGGGTAGTCGGCGGCGATCCGCTGGTACGGGGTCGAACCGGCGGCAGAACAGACCGTCTTGCCGGCCAGGTCCTGCGGTCCGTGGATGTCGTCCTCGTCCGTACGGACCAGCAGCCCCTGGCCCGCCATGTAGTAGGGGCCGGCGAACCCGACGAGCTTCTTGCGCATGTCGTTGATGGTGTAGGTGCCGACGTAGTAGTCGATCTGCCCGTTCTGCAGGGCGGTCTCACGGTTGGCGGAGGCGATCGTCTTGAACCTGATCGTCTTCGGGTCGAAGCCCAGCGAGGCCGCCATCATCCGGGCGATCTCGATGTCGAAACCGGAGTAGATGCCCGTGGCCGGATCCTTCTCACCGAGGTAGGGCTGGTCCTCCTTGGCCCCCACCCGCAGATATCCGCGCTTCTTCGCCTGGGTCCAGGTCTTGGAGTCCGGCAGGCTGAAGGAGGTGTCGACCTTGTAGACCGGCAGCGCCCCGGCCTTCGGTCCCTTCACCGGCGGGCTGCCGTCCTTGCCGCAGCCCGCCGCGAGGACGGCCAGCAACAGCCCGGCACAGGCGGCCAGTACTTTTCTCGTACGCAACACAGGGCCTCCCGTCAGTGCTTGAGGATCTTGGACAGGAAGTCCTTGGCGCGGTCGCTCTCCGGGGCGGTGAAGAAGTCCTCCGGGGTGCGGTCCTCGACGATCCGGCCGTCGGCCATGAACACGACGCGGTTGGCCGCGGAGCGGGCGAAGCCCATCTCATGGGTGACGACGACCATGGTCATGCCCTCGCGGGCGAGCTGCTGCATCACCTCCAGCACCTCGTTGATCATCTCCGGGTCGAGGGCCGAGGTGGGCTCGTCGAAGAGGAGGGCCTTGGGGTCCATGGCGAGGGCGCGGGCGATGGCCACGCGCTGCTGCTGGCCGCCGGAGAGCTGGGCGGGGAACTTGTCGGCCTGGCCGACGAGCCCCACGCGTTCCAGGAGCTCCCGGGACCGCCGGTCGGCCTCGTCCTTCTTCCGTTTGCGGACCTTGAGCTGCGCCAGCGAGACATTGGCCAGCACGGTCTTGTGCGCGAACAGGTTGAACGACTGGAAGACCATACCGACTTCGGCCCTCAGCTGCGCGAGCCCCTTGCCCTCCTCGGGGAGGGGTCTGCCATCGATCGAGATGCGGCCCGACTCGATCGTCTCAAGGCGGTTGATGGTCCGGCAGAGCGTCGACTTCCCGGAGCCGGAGGGGCCGATGACCACCACCACCTCCCCGCGGCCGACGGTGAGATTGATGTCCTGCAGTACGTGCAACTTTCCGTAGAACTTATTGACGTCACGCAGCTCGATCAACGGATCGACGGCCATACGCTGCCCTACCCAATTATCGCTTTGTCGAGGTCAGCGCAAACTATCCACCCCGGAAAGGGACTTCACACCCGACACGCGTAAATGGGTCATAAGGCGTTTTATCTCGCCGCACGGTCCGCACGGCCTTCTGTCACCCCTCGGCCGACTCCGAGTACACCTGCGACAGCTCGGGGCTGCCGGTCATCGCCCAGTCCAGACCGGCCTCGACCACATCGATCTCGCGCCCCGACGCGAGGCGCACCACGGGCTGGCCGCTGGGCCAGATGTGCCAGTGCGCACCGGCGACGTTGCGCACCAGGACCGTGCCCAGATAGAGCCCCGCGTCATTGCCGATCCAGGGAAGCTCCTCCGGATCGTCGCGCCAGCGCGGGGGCAGCTGGTCCAGTGCCGCCAACGAGGCCGGGCTGTCGTCGAGTTCGAGTCCGCGCTCCCCCACCCGGACGCGGAGCAGCTCACATTCGGCGAGCAGTTCGGCCACGCCTTCCGGATCGGCCTCGACGGCGGCCGCGAGCCCCGCCTCCCGCGTTCCGTCGTGACGCTTACGCCAGTTGTCCAAGAAAGGGATGTTCATACCACTCAGGTTCCCATCCCTGCCCGGATCCGCACCACAGGGCGCGCGGCCTGTCGTTCGAGTGCTGAACACCACGCGTACGCCCCGCGTTCACCCCGGACACGCTCCCGGGGCGCAAGGAACCGGAAGGAAAGGAGGTGGAGGAGGCCGGGCCCGGCTGGTAGGTTCCCCCATCATGAGCAGCCCCGAGTCCGACAGACGCTAGTGCCGCGGCGGGCAAACGTTGCCCGCTACGGCACTGACCACCGGCCCCCCGGTGGCTCCCCGCGTCCGCGTCCGGCCGTCTTCGCGCCGGCACGGCTGGCGCGCTGCCGCCGTCCGGGCCCATGCGATGCGGGTCGCACTCGGCATTGCGTACGGGCAGAGCTCTTCCCGGCACCTGTCCCAAGGCTCGCCCTTCCCGGCACCGCACGCCTCTGCTGCCACTCTGCCGTCCTACGGTTCTGCCGTTCTGCCGCGTTGCCGCTCGTCACGACGGGCGGGTGCGGCCCGCATCCCCGACCGGTTCTGTCCATCAGCCGTCCATGGGGTTCTTCATGCCGTTTTCCGTCTACGCTCTCGGGCTCGCCGTCTTCGCCCAGGGCACGTCCGAGTTCATGCTGTCCGGCCTGTTGTCGGGCATCTCCGAGGACCTGCACGTCTCCATTCCCGCCGCGGGCCTGCTGACCTCGGCATTCGCCGTGGGCATGGTCATCGGGGCGCCCGCGATGGCACTCCTGGGCCGCAACTGGCCCCGCCGCCGTGCCCTGTTGTGCTTCCTCTGCGTCTTCGCCGCCGTTCATGTCATCGGTGCGGTCACCTCCAGTTACGGGGTGCTGCTGGCGACGCGGGCCGTCGCGGCGGTGGCCAATGCCGGGTTCTGGGCCGTCGCCCTGGTCACCGCGGTCGCCCTGGCCGGTCCCGGGGCACGGGCGCGGGCCACGTCCGTGGTGGTCGGCGGTGTCACCATCGCCTGTGTGGCGGGGGTGCCCGCAGGAGCGTGGCTGGGCGGTCAGTGGGGGTGGCGTGCGGCGTTCTGGGCCGTGGCCCTCGTCGCGGTGCCCGCGATCGCCGTGATCGCGGCGACGATTCCGGCGGGGCGGCCCGCGGCCACTCCGCCGAGCGCGTACGCCGAGCTGCGGACCCTTGCCGGGGCCCGGCTGCTCCTGACCCTGCTGACAAGCGCGCTCGTCCAGGGTGCGACGTTCTGCGCGTTCTCCTACCTCGAACCCGTCGCCCGGGACGTCACGGGGCTCGGCGCCGCGTGGGTGCCCGCCCTGCTCGCGCTGTTCGGTGTGGGCTCGTTCATCGGGGTCGCCGTCTGCGGCCGGGTCATCGACTCCCGGCCGCTCGCACTGACCACGGCCGGCCTGGCGGCCCTCACTGTCGGGTGGGCTCTGTTCGCGTCGGCCGCCGGCAGCCCCGTGGCGGTGGTCCTGCTCGTCCTGGTCCAGGGCATGCTCGCGTTCGGCACCGGGACCGCGCTGATCACCCACGTGTTCCGGCTGGCCGGTGGCGCGCCGACCCTGGCCGGTTCGTTCTCCACCGCGGCGTTCAACGTGGGTGCCGCGCTCGGGCCCTGGCTCGGCGGGCTGGCCATCGGCGCGGGGTTCGGATACCGGTCGCCGCTGTGGGTGAGCGCACTGCTCATGGTCCTGGCGCTGGCCACCGCGATCGGCGCCCTGGGCCGTCGGCCGGCTCGGGCCCCGGCCCCGGCACTAGACTCCGCCGTACACGCGTGCGAACAGGGGAGTTCGGATGACTGAGGACCATGCCGAGGTGGTCGTCTACTGGCGCCCCGGCTGCCCGTACTGCATGAAACTCCGGATGCGGATGCGGCTCGCGAAACTGCCCCGCACCGAGGTCAACATCTGGCGCGACCCCGAGGCCGCCGCGTTCGTCCGCTCGGTGGCGGACGGGAACGAGACCGTGCCGACGGTCACCGTGGGCGGAAAGGCCATGGTGAACCCGTCGATGCGCCAGGTGCGGGAGGCCGTACGAGCTCAGGCGCCGCGGGCGGGCGCCTGAGCACGGCCCCTGCTCAGAGTTCGAGGTCGACGACCACCGGGGCGTGGTCGGAGGCGCCCTTGCCCTTGCGCTCCTCGCGGTCGACGTAACTGTCCTTGACGGCGGCGGTGAACGGGGCGTTGCCGTAGACGAGGTCGATCCGCATGCCCTTGTTCTTCGGGAAGCGCAGCTCGCGGTAGTCCCAGAAGGTGTACGGGCGGTCGTACTTCAGCGGGCGGGGCATCACGTCGGCGAGGCCCTCCTCGCGCAGTGTGGCGAGGGCGGCCCGCTCGGCGGGGGTGACATGGGTGGCGCCCTCGAAGAGGGCCGGGTCCCACACGTCCTCGTCGGTCGGGGCCACGTTGAAGTCGCCGAGGACGGCGAACGGCTGCGCCCCCGCGGCGTCCGCCGCCACCGCCTTCTGCAGCGCCTCGAACCAGCGCAGCTTGTACGCGTAGTGCTCGTGCTCGACCTCGCGGCCGTTGGGCACGTAGACCGACCAGAGGCGGACCGGCCCGCAGGTCGCGCTGATCGCCCGGGGCTCCTGCACGCCGTCGTAGTCGGGGCCGCCGGGCAGCCCCGTCACGACGTCGGCGAGGCCGACGCGGGAGACCAGCGCCACCCCGTTCCACCGGCCCGTGGCGTTGACCGCGGACTCGTAGCCGGCCTCACGGAGCGCGTCGGCCGGGAACTGCTCGGCCGTGCACTTGGTCTCCTGGATGCACAGCACGTCCGTGCCGGTGCTCTCCAGCCAGGCCAGCAGCCTCGGCAGGCGGGCGGTGATCGAATTGACGTTCCAGGTGGCGATGCGCATGTACGTAAACCTAGCGGCTCCCACTGACAGTGGCCGGGGCGGCGCCCGTCACACGCCGGTCGACTCCCCCGGGGCCAGCCGGGCGTGGCCCGCGCCGGCCAGGTTACCGATGGTGGTGTCGTAGATCGGGCGGGCCAGATCGGTGAGCAGGGCGTCGTGGATGTCGATGGCGCGGCGCGGCTTGACCTCGCGGAGGTAGTCGACCACCTCGGAGACCTTGCTCCAGGGCGCCATCACCGGAAGCAGCAGCGTGTCGACCGGCTGCTCGGGGACGGTGAGGGCGTCGCCCGGGTGGAAGACGGAGCCGTCCACCAGGTAGCCGACGTTCGTGATCCGCGGGAGGTCCGGGTGGATCACGGCATGGAGCTCGCCGTGCACCTGGATGTCGAACCCGGCGACCGAGAAGGTGTCGCCGTGCCCGATGGTGTGGACACGCCCCGGGAACGCGGCCGCGAGCTTCTCGGCCACACTGCGCAGGGTCCAGATCTCGGCGGCCGGGTCGGCCTCCAGCCCGGCCCGCAGCCGCTCCTCGTTGAAGTGGTCGGGGTGCTCGTGCGTCACCAGGATCGCCTCGGCGCCGATCGCGGCGTCCTGCTCGGAGAACCCGCCCGGGTCGATGACGAGCGTGCGCCCGTCCTTCTCCAGTCGGACGCAGGAGTGGGACTTCTTGGTCAGCGTGAGCGCGGACGGCTCGGAGTTCTGGGCGTTCATACCGCCCATCCTGCTACGCGGGAGGCGTCGTTTCGGCTTGAATCACGGACTGGGCGATCCGGAAAGCGGCGCCGGCCGCCGGGATCCCGCAGTACACGGCGGTCTGCAGCAGCACTTCCCTGATCTCGGCCGGGGTGAGTCCGTTGCGCAGGGCGGCGCTGACGTGAGCGGCCAGGCCCTCCAGGTGTCCGGAGGCGACGAGCGCGGTCAGCGTGACGCTGCTGCGGGTACGCCGGTCAAGACCCTCCCGGCCCCAGACCTCGCCCCAGGCGTAGCGGGTGACGAACTCCTGGAAATCGCCGGTGAAGTCGTCGGCGGCGGCCAGGGCCCCGTCCACATGGGCGTCACCGAGCACCTCACGGCGGATCTTCATACCCCGCCCGTACGGATCGGTGCGCCCGCCGGTCTCCGCTTCGGGCTGCGCGGCGGCGGCGGTGAGCTCCGCCACAGGCAGCACAGGAGCGGAGAGCCTGGGTGCGAACGAGGGCGCGGGAATCGCGGCCAGGGTGTCCTGCCAGGCCGTGGAGAAGTGCGTGAGCAGGAGGTCGGTGACAGCTCCCGGCTGCTCGACCGGGGCCAAGTGCGAGGCGCCCGGGACGAGGGCGAGCCGTGCGTCGGGTATGCCCGCGACCAGGGTCCGGGCGTCACCGGGACCGGTGACCTGGTCCTCGGCACCGACCAGGACGAGCGTGGGAACGCCGATCCTGCCGAGCTCGCTGCGGATGTCGAAGGCAGCCAGGGCCTCGCAGGCGGCGATGTAGCAGCCGGGGTCGGTGGTACGGACCATCTGGACGGCCCATTCGACGATGGCCGGCTGAGCAGCGGCGAAGCCCGGCGTGAACCAGCGCTCCGGCGCGGTGCGCGCCATCGGCTCCAGCCCGTTGGTACGGACGATCACCCCGCGCTGACGGAATTCGTCGGCACTGCCGAACCGGGCCGAGGAGGCCACCAGAGCCAGCGAGGCGACCCTCCGGGGGTGGCGCAGCGCGAGGTCGGCGCCGATCGCGCCGCCGATGGAGCAGCCCGCGTAGCCGAAACGCTGCACCCCGAGTCCGTCGAGCGTCGCCATCAGCCGGTCAGCGAGCTCCCCCACAGCGGTGACGGGGTGCGCGGGCGCGCCTCCGTGCCCGGGGAGGTCGTAACGGAGGACTCTCCAGTACTGAGTGAGCTCGGATATCTGCCGGTCCCACATATGCCATGTTGTCGCGAGGGAAGGGCCCAGGATCAGGACTGGAGCGTCTTTTGGCCCGTCAAAGCGGTATTGCAGGGTGTTCGTAGTCGTCTCACTCACCCGACCACGCTCCCACGTCTCACATTTCTCTCACGACAGGGGTCGGAAGACCGGCCAGACCACTCCAGGTATCCGCCGCAGAACGAAGATCTTCCACGTCCGACTTCACGTACCAGCGCTTCGTCGTCCCGACGTCGGCGTGACCCGCCCACCGCGCGAGAAGGTGATCAGGAACCCCATGGTTCGCCAAGTAGGTCAAGCAACTCGCACGGGCATCGTACAAACGCACCCGCCGCAGCGCGTTGCCGGCCATCACCTTGTACGCCTGCTCGCGCAACTGCCGCACGTCGAGCGGCGCCCCGAGGTCGTCCACCAGCACATACCCGCTGCCCTCGTACGCCTGCCCAGCCGCGAGCTTCTCCGCTGCTTGCGTGGCCTTGAAGCTCCTGAGCGCTTCTCTGACGGGAGCAGGCAGCGGAAGGCTCCGATCGCCGGCGAGCGACTTCGTGTCCTTCTCCATCACGGTCGTGTTCCCCATCAGTGTGCGGGTGTTGGCAACGGCCAGGGTGGCTCGGTCCAGGTCCAGATCGGCCCACCGCATGCCGCACACCTCCGCCGGGCGCAGCCCCATCAGCGAGAGGAGGAAGGGGGCGTACAGCCGGTGGTTTTTCACTGCAAGCACGAAGGTATGGACCTCCGCGACACTCCAGGGCGGAACCTCTGCCTTGGCCCGGCGCTCGGCCTTGCGCACCTTCCGGGGGATCGTCACTTCCTGGGCGACATTCACCGCGACCAGGCCCCGTGTCACGGCCCGGTTGAGGGCATCCTTCAGCCGCGTGAGGGACATCTCCACCGAGGTGACTCCCAGCCCGGGCCCGGCCTTCGTGTCGCGTACCCGGCCCTCCCGAAGCGCCCACATCATCCACGCCTCGACATCGTCCTCGGTGAGCTCGTGAAGCCGAATGTGCCCAAGCCTGCCCCGGACACGGTCCAGGGTCACCCTGTAGGTGGAGATCGTCGACTCTTCCAGGTCCTCCGCCTTCTTCGCGAGCCACTGATCGAGCCACTCGTTCACGGTCATCGTGTGGCGTGGCACCAGCGCTCCTTCGTGACTCCGCACCGTGATCCGCGCGTATTCGGCCTTCGCCTCCCTGAGCGTGCCGAAGGTACGGGTCAGCTGCTTACGCTTCCCAGTGGCCGGATGGGTCCCGACGTCAACCACAAACCGGTACCGGACCTGCCCCTTCGCGTTCGGCGGCAGCTTCTTGATCGGATCAGACAGGATCACTCACTCTCCTTAAGGGGGCGTGGAAACCCCACATCAGCGAAGGCGCCGCTACATTTCAGCGAAGGGCACCGCGGTCGTCAGGGCAACAGACAACGGTGCTCGCCCCGTCCGGGGCTTACGACGCCACCTACTGCATCCGCCACGACTCCACTGCCAAGCACAGCCGAGTACGAACACCCTCAATACTCAGGAAGATCCCCGGTTTCGGTAACCGGGGATCATCTGCTACACACCGCCTCGCGAGGCGCGAGCTTGCCCGTCGCGGCTATGCCGACCGCCCGCGGGGGCCACACGGTTGAATCGCCCCGGGTTCGGTAGAGACCTCAGATAGTGGTTGTGACCTGGGGTTTCGTGGTCGTGAGGTAGTAGTTGTTCTCGTACTCGACGGGCGGGACGTGGCCTATCTCACCGTGGAGGTGCCGGTGGCAGTTCCAGTCGCCCCATTCAGCGGTGACCAGCTCGACCGGGGAGAGCGTCTTCCAGGGCCGTTGCGGCTTGATCAATTCAGTTTCGTATAGACCGATGGTTGATTCCATCAGAGCGTTGTCCAGGGCGTCCCCGACCGATCCGATGCTCGCCGCGAGACCGGCTGCATCCAGGTGCTCGGCGAGACGGAAACTCGCGTATTGCGACCCGGCATCTGAGTGATGGATCAACTCACTGTGCGCATAAGGGTGTTGGCCGCAGTCGCGTTGCCACAGCGCCATCTCCAGCGCGTCCAGGACGAGCCGGGTCTCCTTCGACGTGGAGGCGGACCAGCCCACGATGCGGCGTGAAACGGTAGCCACGACGAAGGCGACGTAGACGACGCCCGCCCAGGTCGCCACGTAGGTGAAGTCCACGGCCCAGGTGCGGTTGGGTGCGTTGGCAACGAAGTTGCGCCCGACGCGGCCCGGTGCCCGCTCGGCCTTCTCGTCCGGGATCGTGGTGATGACCTTCTTGGGCGTAGCGGGTTGGGGCGGAGCGGAACGGCGTTTGTCGGGCCGCCCCAAGATGAAATTCTGCGCTGCTTGTAGCGGCAAGGGCCGGCGGCCCTACTGCAACCTAGCGAGTCCGAGAACAAGCGCCACGTAGAGCGCCAGGACGAGGACTTGGAGGAGAAGGGTGATGATGGTGTGCACTGCGCGATGCCACCGGTCTCCCAGGCCGAGGTGCGCACTGGCAGCCGCACTGACGCTCGGCGCAGCTTGCTCGTCGGCACCGGTGCGCTGCAGCGCACGCACCAACGCCCGCTGACTTCTGACCGACGTGAGACCGACGCGCACACCATGGCTGTCACGCACGACGACAGCATGGGACGTCCGCCCGCCGCGGGTGATGCTGGTGAGCAGCCGGACGTCTCGGATGCTTGTGAGGTCCAGCATGCGCACGCCGGTCAGCGTCCGGGCGGTCACACGCGACATCGAGCACTGAACCAGCCCCGTTTCCTCGCACAGCACCTGGAGCAGGAGGAATCCGGCCAGCCCCGCGGTCACCGCGAGGATCACCGACGTGCCATCGGGAAGGATGTCCACCAGGGCCAGCAACCAGGTGATAAAGGGAGAAAGGATGAGAAATGCGGCGCCGGAGGCCACGAGTCGGGCACGGGACCGGGCCGCGGCCGGTGTTATCTCGGCGGAATTCACGACAGCAGCGTATGCGCAGAGGTCAGGATCCGGCTCTCCGCATCCGCGTCGCCCGCTCGGCCCGGCGGGCGGCCAGTACCCCGAGGTCGGCACGCATGTGGGGCGGCACGAGGAACTTCGGGGCGTTGAACAGGACGACAGCCACCTCGCACAGGATGCAGAGGAGGATGACCGCCACGGTGAGGGCGAAGAGAACCGTTATCGGGCCGGCCATTTCCACGTCCACGAGACCCAGGAGGAGGAGGACCGTGACGCCCCAGAGGGACACGACGGTCAGGGCGAGGGACCGTACCTCTCCTCGTTTGACTTCCTTGCCGAACGGCATGAAGGCGAAGGTCTGCATGAAGTGGTCGACCAAGCCGGCGTCGCGCCAGAGCTGAGTGACCTTCCAGGTCATGAATGCGGACCCGGTCACGAAGAAGAGTCCGATGAAGTACGGCATTGCGCGATCCCTCCATGTGCTGTTCGTGCACGGCTCCCTCCTGCTGGGGGGGGGAGCCGCCGGGCAGGCCCTGCGGGTACGTGACGGCCCGCGGGGCCTGCCCGGCGCGTTGCGACGGCCTGGCTGTCAGCTGAACCAGCCCTTGACTCCCTTCCATCCCTTCGACATCACGTTGTTGACGGTTCCTGTCGCCATGATGCCTGCGACGGCTCCCGCGCCGGCGCCGATGGCCCCGCCGATGACGGTTCCCACGCCGGGCGCGATGGCGGTGCCGATCGTGGCTCCGAGAGTGGCCCCATTTTGGTCGCTCACATGACCACGACGGTGTCGACCGCGGTCTCCGCGACCGTGAGCGGAACGTCACCGCTTGCGCAGGAGACGGAAAGGGCCGCAAAGGGTCTCACCACACAATGATCACAGTCTCGCTACGGATCCCAGCGGCGTACGCATGACTCTTCTGGCCCTTTCACGCGTGCCGCCCGCCATTGTTTCGGTTGTGTCTGGACGTTGTGAGGAACTCCCCCGTGATCCGTCGATGAGCTCGCAGCAGCGACCAGGCGCGTAACGCGGCCGCTGCCCGTGCGCTCGCTCAACTGGCCGAGTGGCGGCGGGCCGGGCTCGGTAGGGTGTGAGCAACGCGTCAAAATTCGCGCTGGTGTGCCGGGAAGTCTGGTCGGCGTTCAGGGGACAGGTGTCTCCGTCAGTCGTCCATGTCCCGGAGGGGTACGTCTTGTCCGACGCCGATCGTGAACGTCCGACGCTGCTTGGGCTGCTGCCCTGGGGCGAACGCCGAGCCGTCTCCGAGGCACTGCGAACCGAAACGGTCGGCGGCCTGGTGCTGCTCGTTGCCGCGTTGGTCGCTCTCGTGTGGGCGAACACTCCGTGGAGTGGGGCTTACGAGGCGGTGCGTGATGCCCGCTTCGGGATCCCGGGGCTGGGCCTGGACCTGTCTGTGGGGCATTGGGCCTCGGATGGTCTGCTCACCGTGTTCTTCCTGGTCGCCGGAATCGAACTGAAGCGGGAACTGGTGGTCGGGGAGCTCCGCACTCCGGCCGCAGCGGCCTTGCCCGTCGCCGCCGCCCTGTGCGGCATGGCGGTGCCCGCTGTTCTGTACGTCGCCGTCTCGTCGGCGTCGGGCGGTTCCCTGACCGGTTGGGCCGTTCCGATGGCGACCGACATCGCGTTCGCGCTGGCCGTACTCGCGGTGCTGAGCACGAGTCTGCCCTCCGCATTGCGCGCCTTTCTGCTCACGCTGGCGGTCGTCGACGACCTCGGCGCCATTCTCATCATCGCTGTGTTCTTCACCAGTGACCTGAACCTGCTGGCCCTGGCCGGCGCTGTTGCCGGTCTCGTCCTCTTCTGGCTGCTGCAGCGCATGAGGGTGCGCGGCTGGTGGTGGTACGTGCCGCTGGGCGTCGTCACCTGGGTGCTGATGTACAACGGCGGCATCCACGCCACGGTCGCCGGGGTCGCTATGGGGCTGATCCTCCGGACCACCCCGGACGGCCCCGGTGAGGGGCGGCGGGCCGAGAAGGACTCGCCCGGCGACCGCACCGCCCATCTGTTGCGGCCGTTCTCCGCAGGCGTCGCCGTCCCGCTGTTCGCACTGTTCGCCGCAGGTGTCAGCGTTTCTCCGCCGGCCCTACAAGCGGTGTTCACCCGCCCGGAACCACTGGGCGTCATAGTCGGTCTGGTGGTGGGCAAGACCGTCGGGATCTTCGCCGGGACCTACCTCACCGCCCGCTTCACCCGGGCCCGGCTCAACCCGGACCTGGCATGGGCCGATGTACTGGGCCTCTCGGTCCTGGCCGGCATCGGGTTCACCGTGGCACTCCTGATCGGGGAACTCTCCTTCCCCGACCCGGCCCGGGCCGATCACATCAAAGCCGCGGTCCTCGTGGCTTCCCTCACCGCCGCCACGGTCGCAGCCATCCTCCTCAAACGCCGTGACCGCATCTACCGGCGCCTGTGCAAGGCAGAAGACCTGGACGACGACCACGACGGCATTCCGGACATCTACCAACACAACCCGGGCGGTGGAAGATGAACCAGCGCCACGCGTACCTGGCCAAGGCAGCCGCCTGGCTCGCCCTCACCGCTGTGTCCCTCTGGGCCGGCGCCGCACTTCACTCCGACGCCGCGCAGTTGCTCTGCCTACTGTCAGCAGCGACCGGACTCCGGATGATGCTGGTCACCGCCCGTTCGTTGCTGTATTTGCACAGGGGCATAGACGTCTCTGCACCGGCTGTGGTGCGGCTTCGCGGAGAGATCACCGCACGCAACGGCCAGCGATTCGGCCGCCGCATCACCTCAGCACTCACCTCCACGCCATCGCAACTACAGGTGGACATGCACCAAGTCAGCCTCCTCACCACGGAAGGCACCCAGGCCCTGTTCACGGCCGTGCGCAACGCACGCCACAGAGAAACCTCCGTGGTGGTCATCGGCGCCAACGCCCAGGTACGCAGCACCCTCCACCGTGTCGGCCTGGACCATTTCCTCACCTACACCGATAAGACCGGCACCTGAACCGTGCCCACCAGAACCAAGCTCTCCGGGTCCGGCTCAGCGCCGGGCCCGGAACGTGACAGCGGGGGGTCGAACATGGGGCAGGACCGCACCACCGACACGTTCGACGACTACGCCGCGCTGCTGGCGTCCTCCTCGATCACCGGACGACGGCTCAGCCGGACCGAACTGGAACCGCTCCGCGAATTCGGGGAGGAGGCAGCCGGCGACGGTTCGACCCTGCGCTCCCTTATCGTTCAGCACATCGCGGAGATACGAGCCGCCTGGCCGGGTCTGCCCGGTACTCCGGACGACGTGCTCAGCGCGGTTCAGCAGACTGTCGAAGCTCTCTGTGAGGGGTACGAAAGAGCACAGCGGTTTGCGGTGCGGCAGCAGGAGGCAGCGCGGCGTGAGTTCATCGATGACCTCCTCTACGGGCGCAGCGACCTGGGCCGCCTTGCCGAGCGGGCCGAACGCTTCGGCCTGCAGCTCTCCCACGCCCATGCCGTGGCCGTCGCGCAGGGGCCTGCCCCCTACGCAGAGGGCGACTCGGTACCAAGGCGTGTCGAACGCGCGGTCATCGGCCGGTTCGGGGAACGCAGGATCCTGCTCACCACCAAGGAGGGTCTGCTCGTCTGCGTCGCCCCCGGCGACCAGACGGACGTCCTCACCTACTTCGCCCGGCAGGCGTACGCCGCGACGGACGGCGGCCGCACAGCGATCGGGCGGACCCACCGGGGCGCCGGCGGAGTCGTCCACTCCTACGAGGAAGCCCGCAGCGCCCTGGACCTGGCCGGCCGGCTGGAGCTGGAGGAGCCCGTACTTCATGCCTCGAACCTGCTCGTCTACCCCGTCCTGACCCGGGACCGTCAGGCAATGGCCGACCTCGTCCGCACGACTCTGGGTCCACTCCTCGCAGCACGCGGTGGCCCTGAACCCTTCCTGCAGACCCTCACGGCCTACTTCGACGCCGGCTGCGTGGCTGCCGAGGCCGCCCGCCGGCTCGCCCTCAGCGTGCGAGCACTCACCTACCGCCTTGAACGCATCCACCAACTCACCGGATCCGACCCGACAGACCCCCGCCACCGCTACACACTGCAGACAGCCGTGATCGGGGCCCGCCTCCTCAACTGGCCCGAACAGAAGCTGTAGGCCCGCCGGTGAACCGTACGGCGAGGCACGGATCAGACGCGAAATGCACAGGACAGCACCGGGGGTAAGCCCGGCGGACCGCCTGGCCAGGCCGATACCAAGGCTGGTATGGGGAGGCTTCGATTGCGTAACGAGGCTTCCCCGCGGACTCTTGGCCGGTGCAATCTTTGCATAACCTAAAGGAATACACTCGGCACAGCCGGGAGGGCGGCACGAGCGGAGAACACCATGACCAGGAGCAAGCAGCGGCACAGAGCCGTGCTGCTGGCCTGCCTTCCCGCCGTGGCCATGGCCATCGTCACCTTGGTGGACCTCACGGCAGGCCCCACCGTGGGATTCCTTCCTCTGGTATCGCTCGGGCCGGCCTTCGCCGGACTGATCGGAACGTGGCGGCGTCCCGCACTGACAGGTGCCGCCGCGCTGGTCCTCTGCGTGGGCCTCGGCATGTACGACGGGCTGTTTGACACGCGCCGCGGCTTCACGGCCATGTGCTCGGTGGCAGGGGTTACCGTGGCCGCTGTCGCTGCGGCCTTCATGCGCGGGCGGCGCGAGGAGGAGCTGGCCAGTGTCCGCTCCATCGCCGAGGTGGCGCAGCGAGTGCTGCTGCGGCCGGTGCCGCCCAGCGTGGGCTCGCTGCGCATCGCCGTCTCGTACACCTCCGCAGTCGCGGAGGCCCAGATCGGCGGAGACCTGTACGAGGTGGTGTCCACACCGCACGGGATCCGGGTCATCGTCGGCGATGTGCAGGGCAAAGGCCTTGCGGCGGTGGAGACGGCCGCTGTCGTTCTGGGCGCCTTCCGCGAGGCCGCACACGATGCGCGGGACCTGACGGAACTCGGCACTCGTCTCGAACGCAGTGTGGCCCGCGAGGTGAACGGTGAGAAGTTCGTGACCGCTGTCTTGGCGGAGGTGAGGGACGAGGAAGTGGTCCTCCTCAACCATGGACATCCGGCCCCGATGTTCGTCCGTCGTGACGGCACCGTCGATTTTCCGCTCCCCACAGCCTACGCGCTTCCGCTGGGGCTGGGCCTGCACGGCGGGCAGCCCCCACAGCCTTACCGCGCCCGCTTCGGCCCGGGCGACCAGCTGCTGCTGTACACCGACGGCGTCACGGAAGCACGGGACCGTACAGGCACCTTCTACCCGCTGGGTGACCGGACCGCTCTGCTCGCAGCCACCGACGCCCAGGCAGCCCTCGAGACATTGCGCGAAGACGTGGTCCGCCACGTCGACGGCCCCCTGCACGACGACGCAGCGATGCTATTGCTGCGCTACCACCAGCAATGAAGAACCAGTCCGGGCGGAAGGGGGGCCAGGGGAAAAACCCTGTGGCCGATACCCGGCCCTCCGGCTCCGCGGGTCCGGAATGCGCAGTCGGACCTGCCTCATCGAGTGGGTACGGCCACCGCCCTGAGACAGCGCACTGTCCTGCTGTCCACCGGGCAGCGCCCAAGGCAGCACAGATCGCTACTGCTCCCCTCAAGCACCCACCCAACCAAGCCCCGGAGGGGAGTATGCAGGACCGAAGTCCCCTGGCCAACCACATGCGCAGAACCCTCCTGGGGCCCGCCGAATACCCGGGTGCCCCACCGGTGTGGCTGGTGACCGAGGGGCTTGTCGTCGCCGCTGTCGCGGTGCTCGCTGTGACCGGCCTCGGAGCCGCCTCGGTCCTCGTCGGAATTCCGACGAAACATGCCGAAGGGCTGGGTTCCGCCGCCGTCTGCGGCGTACTGATCTACCTCCTGGCGGCGAAGAGCGGCAAGCTGCTGGTGGGGGCAGCCGCTGTCGTGGGCCTGCTGCTTGCTTTCGCGGTTCCACGGACCACGGCCGACTCGGTCCTGGCCGAACTGGGCCGACGGCAGGACGTGGTGGTGACGGGAGTGGCGTACGCCCCCGACGGGACAACACGCAAGGCGAAGTACCTCTGCTCCGTGCGCCACATGGACGGCACGGAAGTACCGGTCCAGCTCTGGAGGGGCTGCGGTCCCGCCGTCGGGCCAGGTGACCGCATCGGCATGGTCTACGACCCCGCGGGGCGGGTCCCCCCGCGCGGTGTGGCGCCCTGGAATCCGCTGTGGCCACTGACCTGGTGCGTCCTGCTTGCCGCCACCTTCGGCACGGTCTGCGTGATCACAGTGGTGCGCTCCTACCGACTCGCTCCGGCCGGACCGTAATCCGCTGCCCACCTACGGTACGGACCTGCACATTCTCCTCCCGGCAGGCCGCCCACCGCATGATCGGCATCACAGCGCAGATGGGTCGCCCGACGATCTTGCTGTCCCCCGACCAGCGCCAGAGACCGGACATACGTGGCTAATTCGGCGCGCACCGAGACCGCCCGGCCAAGCCGGCGAAGGGCCGACTTGACTAGCTTTGCATAATGCAATGAAAGAGAGGGCCGAGCAGCTCACGCCCCTCGGCGATCGACGGCAAGGATGGGGACAGATTCCGCATGGCCCGTTTCCAACGGTTCCGGACCGCTCCGCTGGGGCTGATGGTGATGGCCTTGGTCATCGGAGCGGGAGCCGGGGCCGGTTCGATCGTCTTCCGATGGTGCATCGAAGCGTTCACCAGGCTGTTCTCCGGTCACACCGACTACGCGTCGGCTCCCGGCAGCGACCATCCGCATGTGGCGTGGCTGGGCCCCGGCTTCGTGGTCCTGGCCCCGGTGATCGGCGGTCTTCTCTACGGTCCGCTGGTCAACCGGTTCGCCAAGGAGGCACGCGGGCACGGGGTGCCCGAGGTCATGCTCGCCGTCGCTCAGCGCGGCGGACGCATCAGTCCCAAGGTCGCCGTCGTCAAGACGCTCGCGTCCGCGCTGACGATCGGCTCCGGCGGATCGGTGGGCCGGGAAGGGCCCATCGTCCAGATCGGCTCCGCTCTGGGCTCGACCCTCGGACGGGTGACGAAGGTGACCGAGGGCCGGATGAAACTCCTGGTCGCCTGCGGCGCGGCCGGCGGGATCGCGGCGACGTTCAACGCACCACTGGCAGGCGTCTTCTTCGCCATGGAGCTGATCCTGGGAACGTTCAGCGTGGAGGCGTTCGGCGCCACGGTGCTCGCCAGCGTCACCGCCAGTGTCATCGGGCGCGCCGCCTTCGGCGATGTCGCTTTCCTCAGCCTCCCCGCGTTCCACGTCGAGCACCTGACGCAGTACGGCCTGTTCGCTCTCCTCGGCATCCTGGCGGGCGTGGCCGGCATCGTCTTCACGCGCGTTCTGTACGCGATCGAGGACGCCTGCGACTGGGCCTGGCGCGGCCCGGAATGGCTCCGCCCTGCTGTGGGCGGCCTGGCCCTCGGACTGGTCCTCCTCGCTCTCCCCGAAATGTACGGCGTGGGATACCCCGTGCTGGAGAAGGCTACGGAAGGCCGCTATGCCGTGGGCTTCCTCCTGCTGCTCCTGGTCGGGAAAATGGTGGCCACCAGCGTGACGATCGGCATCGGCGGGTCCGGCGGAGTCTTCGCGCCGAGTCTGTTCATCGGGGCGATGCTCGGCGCCGCCTTCGGCGCTACGGCGGCGGAAGTCATGCCTGCCACCGCGGGGGCAATCGGCGCCTACGCTCTGGTGGGCATGGGCGCAGTGTTCGCCGGCGCTTCACGGGCACCGATCACAGCAGTCGTCATCCTGTTCGAACTCACCGGCGAGTACACGATCATCCTGCCTCTGATGCTCGCCATCGTGCTCGCGACGGCAACAAGCCGCATGCTGTCCCACGAGACGATCTACACCCTCAAACTCCTTCGCCGGGGCATCGATCTCGCACGCCCCGCGCACGGTGCCCGAATCGGCCGGCAACAGGTCGCCGATGTCATGGAAACACTTCCCACCGCCGTGCCGGCGACGAGTCCCCTGAGCGAGGCATCCGGGCTGCTGAGCCTGTCCGGGCACGGTGCACTGCCGGTACTCGACGCCTCCGGTGACTACTTGGGAGTGGTCACCGCACAGTCCGCCGCCCAGGCACTCGCCCAGCAGCCCGCAGGCGCACCGACGCTGGTCGGTGAGATCGCCGAGCAGCCACCCCGCGTCACTACGAGCGACTCGCTCGCCACCGCCCTGAAGGACCTGGTCGACGCATCAGGCACCGGCGTCCCAGTCCTGGATGAGACAACAGGCAGGCCCGTCGGCTGGCTCAGCCACCAGGGAGCCCTGCGTGCCCTGCACACAGCGCCCTCGACCCCACCTTCGGAACGCGCCCTCTCACACGTGCCTCTGCACGTGTCCACACCCTGAGCCTCCGCCGACTTGGAGTCGCGGGTCATGGACAACGACATCCGCGACCCCGTGGTCGTCACCGGCTACACCGCCACCCACACCCACAAACTCGCCCCAGCCAGTAGGAGGCCGACCGCGACCTCGCCGCCGGACGTGCACCGATCGAGCACCCTTTCGCTCACCTCAAGAACTGGCGGATCCTCACCAAACTCCGCACCGACCCCACCCGCGCCACCCGCCCCCTGCTTGTTCTCACGAACCTCGAAGTCGACCGCTGAGGTTAGGAGGCGTTCATGTACCAGAACGCGCCACCGAGGAAAATCGGCAGCGTGAAAGCTACCTGAAGCATCCAGGGAACACCTGGTCCCTCGTCGTCAGGCTTGCCGGGGTTCTCCGCACGCCACGTCATGAAGGCACGCATTGCCTTCCAGTGGCCCACGACACCCAGGGCGATACCCAGGATGCCCCCGCAGTAGACGGGAAGCAGCTCGTTCAGAGGCCAGTCGTAGTGGACGCTGAAGGCCACAGTCGCCAGGAACCCTGCCACCGGACCGCACGACACCCAGATCATCTGCCACCGGTTGACCATCCCAGGGAGAAACACGGCGAGATACAGAACCGCACTGACCGCGGCGAACAGCCACCACAGCGGAGAGGACTTCTCCAGCACCAGAATCCTTTCGTCTACCTTCCCGACCGCGTCCCGAAGGCCCCCGCCCGCCCGCAACCGCGTGTCCCACCGTTGCCACGACTCAGGGGCTATCGGACAACCTTAATAGCCCACAAATGACGAAAATCAGGGGCCCCGCTGATCTGCTTCGCAGGCGGTGGCCCACAACCGGCGTGAGCATCCCGAGAGCCGGTCACGCCAGCCCTTTGACCCGCGACTTCAAGTCGGCGGAGGCTCACTCACAGGCACCCGCCCGAGCGCTCCGCCGCCGCGCCCGACAACGCCTCCCTCGTTCGGATGCGGCCCGACGATGCATCCCGTCGCCGGAAGGGCTTGTCAGGTAGCTGAACCGTCCGGAAGATCAGGCCAACCCAGCGGGTACGCGCCGCCGGGCTCAGCCGGTTGCGCAAGCGGTTCCCCGCCCGCCTCACTGAATGCCGTCAGCGCCTCGACCAGAACCGTTCTCTGCCCCGGAGCGAGCCTTTCGACAATGCGCGTGATCTCCTGGCGCCTGCGCGCGGTGACGTCCTCGACCGTCCGGTGGCCCTCTTCGGTGAGCCGGAGCTGGGTCTCCCGCTTGTTGTCAGGATTGACCTGCCGGTCCGCAAGCCCTGCGGCGATCAGCCGGTCGACCATCCGCATGGCGGTCGACGGCGCCACGTGCAGCAGATCGGCCAGAGCGACGAGCTTCGTGGTCCCGCGCGTCGAAAGCACCACCAGCATGCGGAACTGCGCGAGCGTCACACGCTCCTCGATCTCGGACAACGACCGTGCCGACACAGCAACCAGGACCCGCGACGCCGCGATGACCGCACGGGTCACTCCGTCAACATCACTCGTGCCCCCGATCGGGGCCTCTCTCTCGGCCATGCCCCCTTTCTACCGCGCAGCCACGCTCCTGTGTGCAGTGGCCTCCACTCGGGGCGCACGGGACCGGCAGCTCGAACGCCTTCCTCCTCTCGGCATTCGCCGCTCTGGCGACCCCACGTCCCGGGCTACTCCGATGAGAAGATCGCGCAGGGCAAGCACCACACTCAAGCGCTGCTGGGCCTTGCAAGGTGTTGGGCCGATGTCCTCTTCGCCATGCTGCGCGACGGAACTCTCTACGATCCGCGGCCGGTCAGCCCATGACCGCCGTCATTGTCAGGCGTCACCCCGGCGGGGAATCAGGGTCTGCTTCCAGAACGGCCAGCAGCTCCGCGAAGCGCTGGTCCTGCGAGGTCCCCGTGGCCAGCTCGCTGAGAGCATATGCCGTGGTCTTGAAGCCGTCTCCGTGGTGGAACTCCGCACCCCACGCGCCAAGCCGCACGAAAGCCACCTCGTCCAGGAGAAGACGGTCGGTCCCCCATGGGTTGACCGCCACGATGCCGCCAGGGCCGACCTCGAGCCGGACCCTGAGAATCGTCCACCAGAAGAACACCACAACGCCAACCGCCAGCCCCGTCCACAGTCCGGCCGACCCAGCGGTCTCCGCTGCCGGAGAAAAGGCCCACACTCCCCAGCCAATGACCGCCTTCACCCCTACGACGACAGGAATGACATAGGCCGCCACGAGAACCGGCCGTTCCACCCGCCACACCGACACCGAGTCCCCACCCTGGTCATTCATGCCCGCATCGCGAGTAACGTGTCTTGACCAATCCCGTAGGAACTCCCTTCGGCTGCAAGTCACCGCTTGACCCGGTAGAGCTCTATGTCGCGGTTCACGAACAGGTGGACGTAACCGCAGTCCCAGCAGATGAGACCTGTCGCCGACTCATCGGCCCACCCCAGCTTCAAGAACTCCATGCCGGAGCTGTTGAGCTTGACCTCGCGGTCCCGGAAGATCTCACACTCGCAGACATGACAGCGGAACCAGATATCGCCGAGCAGCGCATGTACCGGTTTGGCCATGGGCCTTTCCCCTTCCTGTGGTCGGCTTCAGACGGAACTGATCTCCTTGCTGTTCTCGGCCACGCCCCTCGACGCCGGTTCCACGGCGGCGTTCTCAGGAATGCCTGCCAGGTCATCAATATCGAAGAGTCGCGCGATCGGTACGTCCGTGCTGCTGTGAGCGATGATCGAGAACGCAATGCACACGGCAATCAGGGTGTACGCAGCTTCTCCTTGCGGGATGCCCGCCTGGAGCACCAGTAGGCCATAGACCACCGAAGCAAAGCCCTTGGGCCCGAACCACGCAGCGACCATCCGCTCCCGGCGGTCGAAGCGCGTCCCGATCAGGGAAAGCAGTAGTGAGGCCGGCCGAATCAGCACGATGGCCAGCACCACCGCCACGTATCCGCCCAGGGACAGGTCTCCGAAGAGCTGAGGTGTCAGCAGAGCACCGAAGACGAGCAGAGCCGCGAACTTGGCCAGCTCGGCCAGTGCCTCGCCGAGCGGTTCGAACGCGGCCTTCGCTTCCGGGGAGATCGCCGCGAGAACAGCGCCCGCGGAGAACGCGGCAAGGTACGGGTTGGCGTGGGTGAGGTGACAGAGCGCGTAGAGGATGATCCCTGCGGCCAGCGGCAGCAAGGGCTGCAGCTTCGGCTCCGCACCCAGTAGCCGCAACCGCACAAGCCCGTTGACCAGCAGGGGCAGCACCACCCCGAAGGCGAGCCCCAGGCCCAGTTCGAGACCGATCTTCGGAAGGGAGGCTTCGGCGTGACCGGTGGTCGGCCCGGCAGCCGCTATGAGGATCAGTACGACCGGCAGCGCGAGCCCGTCGTTGATACCACTCTCCACATTGAGCAACTGCCGCAGCTTGGCCGGAACTTCCTTACGCCCCACGATCGCGGAGGCGAAGACCGGATCCGTGGGCGCCAGTACCGCTCCGACCAGGAACGATGTCATCCAGTCGAGCCCCGCCACGTAGTGGGTGACCAGCGCCATGCCGACGAAGGCCAGGGGCATTCCCAGGCCAAGGGCCCGGGCTGGGTTCTTCCACTGGGCGCGCAGCTTCGGGAACGAGACGTGCATGCCATCGGTGAACAACACAGCGAACAGCGCCAGATCAGCAGTGACACCGACGATTTCACTGTCGGGAGTGATGTGGATCAGGCCGAGGAAACCGTCACTGACCAGTGCACCGCCGACAAGGAACAGGAAGGAGGTGGACAGAACGGTCCGGGCGGCAAGCCCGGAGAGCAGCACCGCGATGAGCAGCGCGGCTCCGAAGACGGCAACGAGCACCATGAGTGGATTCCCTCGGTCAGCGAAGACAGTTGTCCCTTGTTCGCCGACCAGGCTTCCCGGCACTCCGAGGAGGATTTTACACTCTCCTGACGCACTCCTGCCAGGTACATGCCGCCGCGGTCAATCCGTCAGTGGCCGGGCGCCTCGGCCCCGCCGTGAGCACTTCAACGCCGCCACCGAGCTCAATGGCCACCCACGCAAAAACGCCCGGCGCGGAAACCTCCGGCCAAGGACCGGCGTCAGCTCCTCCGAACATCCGGCCAAGCGGGCAATTCCAGGCACCGACTGCCCAGGCAGGCAGCCGCATAGGGACCGTGGCGAGGCACATCATCCGACGCCCCTTGCTGATTGTCGGCCTCAACAGAGGGTGAATCGCCGTGTAGTGCTCGCGGTACGGCGGGTTGAGTGATGGTGGACCGCCCCGGCCGAGGAGGCCCACCATCACTGCGTGATCCTGAACGTCAGCTGAGCTGCTGGAAGTTGAGCCATCCACTGGTGCCGACAGCGGTGGGCGTGCCGATGCCGGTCGGGGTGACGGCGGGATAGAAGTAGAACTCCTTGCCGGTGTCGTGGCTGGTGGCGAAGAGGTCGGGCTTGCCGTCGCCGTTGGCGTCGCCGGACGAGGTGACCAAGGGATGGGTGGTGCTGTCCCAGCCGGTGGCGCTGATGGTGACGGTGCTGCTTCCCAAGCCTTCGCCGGCGGGTCCGGTGCCGGCGTAGAGGCGCAGGCGGCCGTCGGTCCGGTTACGGGCGATCATGTCGACCCGGTTGTCTGCGTTGACGTCGCCGGGGGCGGTCATGTCGTAGTCGCCCCAGCTGCCGTTGCCGATGAGGATGGGGTCGGCGTACTCGTCAAGGCTGAGAGTGTCCGCTCCGTAGTAGAGCCAGAGGAAGTTGCCTTCCTTGACGAGCAGGTCGGTGTGGCCGGGGGTGTCGGGGGTGCCGTCGCCGTCAGTGTCGAGGGGGCCGTCGACGTCACCGATGGCGAGGATCTGGGACGCGTCGGTCCAGTGGTTGTTCTCGGTGCTGTAGGTGGTGATTTCCTGGCGGTCGTAGCTGCACGACTTGGAGGCGCCGTCGGCGGATTCGCCCAGTGTTGTGCAGGCGTAGCCGAGGCCGTTGTTGGGGTAGACGTACAGCTTCTTCTGGTTGTTGGCATCCGGGACGGCCGCGATGAGGTCTTCGTAGCCGTCGTTCGTCCAGTCCCCGCGGTGGCTGACGGAGGCGCCGTCGAACTTCGTGGCGCTGGCGACGGTGTAGGGGGCGTGCCGGCCGTCGCCCTGGCCGGGGTAGAGCCAGAGTGCGCCGTCGGTGCGTACTCCGTATATGTCGGTGTTGCCGTCGCCGTTGAGGTCGCCCGGCTTGTCGGTGATGCCGGGGCTGTCGGCGTAGAAAATGTAGACGGCGCGGTCGGAGATGTTGCCGGCCTTGTCGATGCTGCGTGCGTAGAGGGTGTGGTTGCCCGCGGCGAGCGGGGTGAGCTTGATGGCGACGGAGCCGCCCTGGGCGCTGGGGGTGGCACTGCGGACGGTGCCGTCCCAGTCGGTCCAGTACTCGTACTTGGTGACGTCGGTGACGCCGCCGCTGCTGATCGTGAAGGTGCCTTCGGTGCGTGCTTTCCCGGTGGTGGCGGGCCAGCCGTCGGAGCCGTCGGGGAACTGACTGGAGGTGGCGGTCGGCGGAGTGGAGGGC